>NZ_CP110806.1:4204030-4504702 GCF_026184235.1 Cellulomonas sp. S1-8 | reverse complement strand
TGCGACGTGCGTGCGGCGGTCGGGCGCCACGTGGTCGCTGACCGCGACGGAAGGACCGCTGCGCACCTGCGGCGCGGACGTGCGGACCGCCGGCCGGGGATGGAGGAGGCGACGAGGACCGATGCTAACGGCGTCACCCGCACCGCAGTAGTACGCGACCGGGTGAGAGAGGCGACACGCCGGGAGCGGTGCCGCCGGTCGGGCTCTGACCTGGGGTAATGCGGCCGGCCAGCGCGAGACTCCCGCTCCGGGGCGACGAGATGCCCGCCGCGGTGCCGCCGGCACGGCCGGGCGCATTTGACCGGGTCGGAGGCGGCAGCGTAACGTGATCCAGCCTTTCAACGGCTCCGTCCGGCGCGCCCTGACGCCTTCGCACGTGCACCTGCGTGCGTTCCCTGGAGCGGTGGAACGCGGCACCAGGACCTGGTCGCGCGACTGCGCGCGATCGCTACGACAAACGTGTGGAGAACGTCGTGACCAAGCGCACCTTCCAGCCGAACAACCGGCGCCGGGCCAAGACCCACGGCTTCCGTCTGCGCATGCGCACGCGCGCCGGTCGCGCCATCCTCGCGGCACGCCGCCGCAAGGGGCGCACCGAGCTCTCGGCCTGACGCCCGTCCCGGTGCTCCCCGCTGCGCACCGGCTGCGCCGATCTGCCGACTTCCAGCAGACGGTGCGCCGGGGCGCGCGCGGAGGCCGCGACACCCTCGTCGTGCACCTCACGACCGCGACCGACCCCGGCCCGCCGGCGGTCGGTCTCGTCGTGTCCAGGGCGGTGGGGAACGCGGTGACCCGCAACCGGGTCAAGCGCCGGCTGCGTGCGCTGGTGGCAGCACGGCTCGACGCGATGCCCGCGGGTGCACTGCTCGTGGTCCGGGCGCAGCCGGCGGCGGCGTCGGCGTCGTCCGACGAGCTCGCGCGTGACCTCGACGGTGCGGTCGAGGCGGCCGGTCGGCGCCTGGCGCGTCGACGCGACACCTAGGTCGTCCCATGACTCCTGTGTCGATGTGGGGGCGTGTCCGCCGGCTTCCCACGCTCGCCCTGCTCGGTCTGCTGTGGCTGTACCAGCGCCTGATCTCCCCGTGGACACCCCCGACCTGCCGCTTCTACCCGTCGTGCTCGCAGTACGCCGTGGTCGCGGTCCGTCGGCACGGCGCCCTGCGCGGCGGCTGGCTCGCCGCCCGCCGCGTGGCGCGCTGCCACCCCTGGAACCCCGGCGGCGTCGACGACGTTCCCCCGTCACGCGACGCGCACCATTCTCACGACGCGGCCCCGGCCGCGCACTGACGCTCTCGAGGAGCACTGCTTCATGGACTGGATGGACGGCCTGCTGTTTCCCCTGATGGTCGTGGTCGCCTGGATCATGGTCAGGTTCCACGAGCTGCTGACCTGGGCAGGGCTCGACCCGGCGAGCGGCGCGGCGTGGGCCCTGTCGATCGTCGGGCTCGTCATCGTCATGCGCATCCTGCTGATCCCGCTCTTCTTCAAGCAGATCAAGGCGTCGCGCGGCATGCAGATGGTGCAGCCCGAGATGCAGGCGCTGCAGAAGAAGTACAAGGGCAAGAGCGACCCCGCGTCCCGCGAGGCGATGAGCCGCGAGATGATGGAGCTCTACCGCAAGCACGGGACCAACCCGTTTGCGTCCTGCCTGCCGATCCTGCTGCAGTCACCGATCTTCTTCGCGCTCTTCCGCGTGCTGTACGAGCTGCCGCGGCTCGCCGAGGGCACGTACTCACGCGCCGACTCCATCGGGCCGATGACCCAGGAGCTCGCCGCTCAGGCCGAGGCGGCGTCGATCTGGGGTGCGCCCCTGTCGGGGACCTTCCTGCAGGCCGACGGCAACTGGCACATCCAGGTGGTGACGGTCGTCCTGATCGTCGCGATGTCGGTCACGACGTTCACCACGCAGCGCCAGCTCACGATGAAGAACATGCCGCCGGCGGCGCTGCAGGGCCCGATGGCGCAGCAGCAGAAAATCCTGCTCTACATGCTCCCGCTGATCTTCGCGTTCTCGGGCGTCAACTTCCCGATCGGTGTGCTCCTGTACTGGACCACGACGAACCTGTGGTCGATGGGCCAGCAGTTCTACACGATCCGTCGGATGCCGGTTCCCGGGTCGGAGGCGGAGAAGGCGTTCCTCGCGCGCAAGGCGCGCAAGGCAGCCGCCCGCGGCGAGGTCGCCGAGGAGACCGCCGCGACGGCGCTCATCGAGGAGAAGCCGCGCGGTCAGCGGCAGCAGCCCAAGCGCAAGGACCGGAACAAGCCGCGGACGCCGGGGGACGGGTCCGGTGCGACGACGTCGGACGCAGGTCCCACTGACGCGGGTGTCACAGACGCACCGGTGACAGACGCGCCGGTCACGGACGCGCCGGCCACGGGCACAGGGACGAGCGACGCGGTCGTCACCGATGCACCCGTGGTCCCTGGCCCGAAGAAGAAGCGCAAGGGGTCGTCTCCTCGGACGTCCGACGGCTCCACCGGATCCTGACCACCGCCGCACGCATGCCCGGAGTGGGGCGCGTGCAGGCGTGACATCGCTGAACGGAGAAGAGATGGCTACATCTGAGCCCGGTACCGCAGCTGACGGCGAGACCGTCACCCGCCTCGAGGAGGAGGGCGAGATCGCCGCGGACTACCTCGAGGAGTTCCTCGACATCGCCGACCTCGACGGTGACATCGACATCGACGTCGACCACGGACGTGCGGCGGTCGAGATCGTCGCGGAGGACGTCAATGACGACTCGCTGCGCCGGCTGGTCGGGAACGAGGGTCAGGTGCTGGACGCGCTCCAGGAGCTGACCCGCCTCGCGGTCCAGACCAAGACGGGGGAGCGCAGCCGACTGATGCTTGACATCGCCGGCTACCGCGCCACTCGTCGCGCCGAGCTCGTCGAGATCGCACGCGAGGCGATCGAGCTCGTGAGGTCGGCGGGTGCACCTGTCACGCTCGACCCGATGAACCCGTTCGAGCGCAAGGTGGTGCACGACGCTGTCGCCGAGGCCGGCCTCGTGAGCGACTCCGAAGGTGTGGAGCCGGAGCGGCGCGTCGTGATCCGCGCGGTCTGAGGACGCGTCAGCAGACGGCACGGCGAAGGGCGGATGGCATGGAGCCATCCGCCCTTTGCTGTGCCCTGCGCCGGACGTTTCACGTGGAACTTCAGGGTTGGGTGGGGTCGTAGGACAGGCCGGTGACGTCTCGTCGGTCGGGGACCCCGGGGGCTCCTCCCGGAGGGAGGTCGTCGCTTGCAGGGAGCCTGGACCTAGCCGTGGTTGTCGCCCACAGGTTGCGCGGCGGGTCGATCCGCTCGGGACGACACGGGTGGCGCGGGTGGGCAGGAGCGCGGGTCTCATGGATGCCGGCCGGTGAGGTCGTCGGGCCAGGCATGCATGTGTCGCCCGTTCCGCGGGGAGAAGCGGGCAGGAGCGGTGGCGCGGCCATCGAGCAGTGCAGCGTCGCAAGGGGAGCGCCGGGACGGCGGAGCGGATGCGGCGAGCACGAGGACTGGGGTCTGCGAGCAACGACGCGAAGAGGGCGGGAGTCTTGAGGTGGGGTGCGCTGAGCGCCTGAGGGCCGGAGTGGTGAAGCTGAGAAGTCCAGCGCGGTGACCAGGGAGAAGCGCGGGCGAGAAGGAGCGGGGCGGACGGAGCAGCTCGAGCCGCCTCGGCCGCGTCGGCAGCGTTCCACGTGAAACAAGCGTGCGGAAACGACTTGCTCACCGGTGTGCGCCATGGCTTCGTCGCGCTCGCCCGTAGTCGCCCGGGTAGAGAGCCCGCTGAACGGCCGAAGTGCGGACAGCCCCGACCGGGCCGCCGGGCGTCAGCGGCCGTGCTGTTTCACGTGAAACACGGTCGGCGGGTGGTGCGGTCTGTCGGGATCTGGGTCCGCGTGTACGCGAGCGATCCAGAGATGATCGCGGTCGGCGCAGTGACAGGAACGGCGGGACGCCTGCGGAAGACCTCGGGCTGTCACCACGTGGCACATGCGGGGCGCGATAGGAGGGCTTGTCGCTGCCTGCGGCAACGTCCTCGGCGCACCGTTTCACGTGGAACACCGCCATGCGATGGTCGCTCGAGCGTGATCGGCGCCGAAACGCCGGGCGACCGCCTGCGTACCCGCCGGCCCGAGCCGGCGCGGCCCACACTCTCGACGCCGGCGGTCAGAAGCCACTCCTAGCACTCGGCCTCCAGCACCCGGCTCCCAGCACCTGGCAACCGGGCACCCAACGTCTTGCGTCCAGCACCTGGTAACCGGGCACCCAGCGCCCTGCGTCCAGCACCTGGCAACCGGGCACCCAGCGCCCTGCGTCCAGCACCTGGCGCCTTGTGCATCGCGAGGGGTTCCCGGAGGCGGACCGGATCGCAGCGAGCAGACTGCTGCCTTCGATGCCCAAAGCCGGCCTCCAGCGTCCGCGTCGTCTTCGTCGCCCCCGGGCCACTGACCCGCTCTACGCAGAATGTCGCGCGCGGTGCGAAGCTGTGGAGAACGAGACGCAGGAGGACCGCTCTGCACCGAACGCGCGCTCCGTCGGGCTGCGACGCGCGGCGTCGAGTGCAACTGCGAGTCGTAGCCCGCCTGCCGCGCGGTTCTCAGAAGAGTGCGGTCGACTCGCCCTCGGACGCGATCGTCGTCTCGGCGCGATGGTGGCGTGGGGCCGTGCGGGTCCCCGGGCACAGGGTTGCTGGCTCCGTGGTCATTCTCCTCGAAGATGCCGTCCTGGAGACGGATCGAAGTGAATGCGCAGGTCACAGCCCTGAGGGCACGCCCGCGGGCGCGGGTCCTGTCCGGCCGCGACGATCCTGGTCTGGGAGATCGCACCCGCTTGCGAAGAGAGCGGGCGCCGCGCAGGTCACCCGACGAGATGAGGCCGACCCCAGCCGTGAGGGCGACTACGGGCGCCTGACCCGTCCGGTCATGGGTAGGTGGGCTCCCTCGGTGGCCGACCGTCGAGCTGCTCCATGAGTCGAGGTGTGGTGGGCGAGGTCAGTCGCCGCGACTGGGCTCCGTTCCGTGGCCGCCGAACTTCTCGGTCGAGGGTCGCGCTGTGGGCGCGGGCGGGCTGCCTGACGGAGGGGCCCTTGGTGGGGGTGGCTGGCGGTGGTGCCCGTTGAGGGGTCGAGGCGTGCGTATGGACCGCTGGTCGGCGGTGGTGGCCCTCGTCGGCGATGGTGGCCCTGTGGGGCCGGTGCTTGCGCCGGTGCCTCGGTGTCGCGTCGCCGTTCGTGCGTGCCAGCTGGATGGCGGTGGTCACCCGGCGGAGGGCGGGCATTCGTGACCGTCCTCCCGCCGCCATGCGCGCGGGATCAGTGTCGGACGGCCGGCGGTGGAGGCAGGGATCTCCCGACGCGCAGAGATGCGGGTCGTCCGCGCGATTGGCGTCCAGTGGTGGGGTTCCGAGCGGTGGTCCTTCGAGAGAGCGCTGGTCACGGTACGCGCGCTCGTCCGCGACGCCTGGAAGAGGGTCCTTCGGGGAGGTCCGCGACTCGTGACAGGGGAGACCTACCCGGCAGGAAGCCCGCCAACGAGGTGCGCTCCGTATGCCCACCTCGTGGTCTACCCGCCGCGACCCTTGTGCGCTCCACCGACTACCGCCGGGTGCGCTATCTCGCTCGGCTGCATGCGCGGCCCCTCGACCGCCGGTCACTCCTCGGAGGCGACGCTCGAAGGCAGGTGCGAACGCGGCCCGACGATCTCGCTCTCCGGGGGTGGCCCCGGCCGCAGCGGGTGTGATCCCCGACGGAGCGTCATAGGTGGGCGTTCTCGAGCGCCTCTCGCGTGTGGATCGCGGGCCAGGGGAGGGACGCTGCTGCGACCTGTGCCCACATGGGCCTCGATCCCGGCGAGCGAGGACACCGGGGACGCGCGGACCGCAGTATGCAGACCGCGAAGTCGCGCCGTTTCACGTGAAACGAGCGCGGCATCGAGGCGCCGTCCTGCGAGGGGACGGTCACGACGGCCGCGCGCTCGTGCGAGTGGGACGGCCGAGGGGGCCGGCGCCCCGAACACGCAGGTTCGCTCAGCGTGCCTAGGTGGAGTCGTCGGCATGGGGGCGCACGACTGCACCACCGGCAGGCGCATGTGAGTGCGGCTACGACGTCGTGTGCACCGACGCCCGCACCCGAGTCGGGCGGCGCGATCCGTTCGAGCAACGCGCTGGACGTGCTATTCATCCCCGGCACACCTGTGCGGATGGGCGCTCGGTCAGCGGTCCCGGCAGGGGCATCACGCCAGGCGTCGTCCCGATGCGCTCGCGCAGGTCGGTCGCGAGCCGGCCGAGCCTTTGTCCGGCGACGGCGACCGCCTCACCGATCGACTACTGCGTGACGTGCTTCGCGGCCTACGCTCGTGTCGTGCCCCTTGTCCGAGCCCTCGCCCTCGCGGTGATCCGCCGGCCGGGCACATCCCAGATCTTCGTCGACGAGGTGGTCGAGCCCACCACGGGACTCACCTTCCACCGGCCGGCTGGTGGGGGGATCGAGTTCGGCGAGGCGGCGTCACAGACCGTGGTCCGGGAGCTGCAGGAGGAGTACGGACTCGCCATCACGGTCGGCCGACAGCTCGGGGTGCTGGAGAACCTGTTCACCTACGACGGGCGACCGGGCCATGAGATCGTCCTGGTGTTCGAGGCCGAGCTGGCTCACGCGGGTGACTACGCGGCGGAGCGACGACCGTGTCTCGACCAGCCTCTCGTCACGGGCGTGTGGCGTTCCCTCTCCGAGGATGCGGTCCCCCTCTACCCGGACGGCCTCGCCGCTCTGATCGGACCGGTCGCCACCGGACGCATCGCGAGACACCCCTGAGAGGTGCCGCAGAGACGGCATGAGTCTCGAGGCCTCGGGCGGAATCGCACGCAAGACGCGGCCAGGACCGGACTGCGCCGGCGCGGACGGGAGATCGCGTTGCTCGTAGTTCGCGGAGCGGCACCCAAGAGCTCGACGGCGGCGGACGACGGACCGATGACGCCAGCCGCACAGTGAGGTCGGCCAGGGGACAGGTGGTGACACACCGGGCACGTCCAACGGGCGGGTGAGCGCTCCCGACGAGGGACCGGCGGGGTAGCGTAGGCGCGCGACGATCCGGCTCACGGATCGTCGCGTGTTTCACGTGGAACGGGGAGCCGACGGGTGCCTGACCTGCCGCGCGCAGACATCGCGAGCGATCTCCTGCTCGACCCCTGGGAGGGAGATCCCCGGCTCGCGGCGTTCTTCGGGGGTGCCTGGGACGCGGTGGAGATGTTCCACCGGCTGCTGGTGGACGAGGGCGAGCTCCGTGGTCTCGTCGGGCCGCGCGAGGTCGGCCGACTCTGGGAGCGGCATCTCCTCAACTCCGCCGCGGTCGTCCCCTTCCTCCCGGAGACCGGGCTGATCGTCGACGTCGGATCGGGAGCGGGGTTGCCTGGCATCGTCATCGCCGCGATGCGACCCCGCGCCGAGGTCGTCCTCGTGGAGCCCATGGAGCGACGGGTGGCCTGGCTGCACGATGCAGTGGAGCGCACCGGGCTCACGAACGTCGAGGTCAGGCGCGCGCGAGCGCAGGAGCTCGACGGCGCGCTCGAGGCAGACGCCGTCACCGCACGAGCGGTGGCTCCGCTCGAGAAGCTGTACCGCTGGACGGCACCCCTGGTGCGTGACGGCGGCTCGGTGCTGGCGATGAAGGGTGCGCGAGCGGCCGAGGAGCTGGCGGCTGCCGCGCAGGTGATGAGGTCGGTCGGCCTGATCGACGGTCAGGTGCACGAGGCGTCGACGATTGACGGAACCGAACCCACGCGGGTCGTGTCTGCCGTACGAGGAAGGAGCCCGCGTGTTCGGTAGGAAGAAGCGCCGAGAGGAACGAGAGGCGGCCGAGCGCGCAGCAGCAGCGCCGGCACCGCCGCCAAGCCCAGGCGAGGCGGTGGGCAGCCCGCAAGTTCCAGCTCACGAGGTCGGGCCACAGAGCCTCGGCGTCCTCGGCGGTCCGCTGCCGAGCGCCGGCCCGGCGTGGGTTCCGGCGGGGGCGCAGCCTGTCGCTGACGCACCAGGCCGCCCAACCGACGCGGCCACCGTCACCGAACCGCACCGCACCGGCGGAGCAGCCACCCCGGGATCCTCCCAGGCGGTGCCCCCCGCGTCCGCACCTCGCTGGACGTCGGAGGACCTGGCAGGCAACGCCGCTCCGTCGGCAAACGGCTCGGGCCCGAGCGCCCGCCCGGCATCCGACGGACGCCCGGCGGATGCGGCCAGCGGGACCAGCCCGAGCGACGCGCCGGCGCCGGTTACCCAGCAAGGGAGCGCGGCCGTCTCGGCGTCCGCCCCCGTTTCACGTGAAACCGCAGCGGCTCCGGTGATGGCGAGCGGGCGACAGGAGGGCACGACGTCGGCGCCCACCGCGCCCGTTTCACGTGAAACGCCATCGCGCGACGCCGATGCCGCTGGGCGGGTCACCGCGACCTCCGCGGACCACCCCGGGTCGTCGACCGGTTCTCCCTCTCAGGGCGCAAACCCCGCCGTCGTCGCTCCTGCCGCCGTGGAGACGATCGCGCCGGAGCCCGAGAGTGACACTCGGCCCCGGAGGGCGGGACGCCCGCAGCCCGTCTCGGTCGCGGACATGGGCGCGGCCTACCCCTGGCAGACGACACCGCCGGCTACGGCCGCATCGGACACTCCCGCTCACGCCACTGCAGCGGATGACGCGCCCCCGGCCGTCGCCCCCGCGTCCGCCGACGCCGCGCTGGACACCACCGCGCTGGCTGCCGCCGCGCCCAACGCGCCCGCGCTCACCGCGCCCGCGCCCAACGTCCCCGCTTCCAACGCCCTTACGCCTGATGCCCCGACTGCCGGCCCCGCGACCATTGCTCCCGCGACTACTGGCCCTGCGACTACTGGACCTGCGACTACTGCCCCCGCGCCGGAGGCGTCCGGCGCGACAAGGGAGCAGGCCGTGGCGACGGCCCCTCCGGCGGGCCCCCCGGTCGGGCCGGCCGCAGACGGTCGCGCGCTGACCAGCAACGACGCCCCACTCCCAGCGGTGGACGACGAGAGAGGCACAGTGGAAGACCTGCCTGGCGCACTGCGTCCCGACGCGGCGCATGAGCGCACCACGACCGCTGCTCCTGACTCCGAGGAGGCGCATCGTGCCGCCCTCGTCGACAGCCTCCCGCGACCCTCGGCCGACACGCCTCTCCTGGCCGAGATCCAGCTCGACGCACGTCGGCGCATCGAGCTCCGCGGACGCAAGTTCCCACGGCCTGAGCGGACCCGTGTCATCACCGTCGCGAACCAGAAGGGCGGCGTCGGCAAGACCACGACCACCGTCAACCTGGCGGCGGCCCTCGCGCAGGCGGGGTTGCAGGTGCTCGTCCTGGACAACGATCCCCAGGGCAACGCGTCGACGGCGCTGGGGGTGGATCACCGGGCGGGGACACCCTCGATCTACGAGGTGCTCGTCGACTCCGCGCCCATGCACGAGGCCGTGCAGGAGAGCCCGGACGTCCCGGGCCTGTGGTGCCTGCCGGCCACCATCGACCTGTCGGGCGCCGAGATCGAGCTGGTGTCGATGGTGGCGCGGGAGACGCGCCTCCGGACCGCCCTCGACGCCTACATGGAGTGGCGGATCGCGCAGGGGATGGACCAGCTCGACTACGTCTTCGTCGACTGCCCGCCGAGCCTGGGGCTCCTCACGGTCAACGCCTTCGTCGTCGCCCGTGAGGTGCTGATCCCGATCCAGTGCGAGTACTACGCGCTCGAGGGTCTCTCCCAGCTCCTCAAGACGATCGAGCTGATCCAGGCGCACCTGAACCCTCGGCTCGCGGTGTCGACGATCCTGCTGACCATGTACGACGCACGGACCAACCTCGCGCAGCAGGTGGCGCAGGAGGTCCGCACGCACTTCCCGGAGCGGACGCTGCGTACCACGGTGCCCCGCTCGGTGCGGATCTCCGAGGCGCCGAGCTACGGGCAGACGGTCATGACCTACGACGGCGGCTCGTCGGGTGCGCTGGCGTACCTCGAGGCCGCACGTGAGCTGGCCGAGCGCGCCGTTCCCGGCGCCACCGACATCCCCGCCGGCGTACCGGGCGGCCCTGCACAGGAGGACAAGTGAGCGAGAAGCGTCGCGGTCTGGGCCGCGGTCTGGGAGCACTCATCCCGACCGGGCTCGACACCCCGCGCAGCACCGGAGACCGACCGGTCGACGTGTTCTTCCCCGACACCGTCAAGGCCGAGGCGGACGCGGAGGCGGCGGCTGTCGCCGCAGCGGAGGCGGCGCTGGCCGGTGGCCCGGCAGCAGCGCCCCCGGCGGACGGGCAGGACTCGACGCCGTCGACCGACGCGCCGCCCGAGTCGACGGACACGCCCACGGGTGTCGCAGCAGCCACGGCAGTCCCCGACACCGCGGACGACACCGGGCTGCTCCCGGTGCCCGGCGCGCGCTTCGCCGAGCTGCCCGTCGGCTCGATCCGTCCGAACCCGCGCCAGCCCCGCCACGTCTTCGACGAGGACGCGCTGGCCGAGCTGGTCGGCTCGATCCGCGAGATCGGCGTGCTGCAGCCGGTCGTCGTCCGTGCGGCGGAGGACGGCTACGAGCTGATCATGGGGGAGCGCCGCTGGCGCGCCACCCAGGAGGCGGGGCTCGCGACGATCCCCGCCATCGTGCGCGAGACCGACGACGCGGACCTGCTGCGGGACGCGCTCCTGGAGAACCTGCACCGTGCGGAGCTCAACCCGCTCGAGGAGGCGGCCGCGTACCAGCAGCTGCTCGACGACTTCGGGTGCACGCACGAGCAGCTCGCGGCCCGGATCCACCGGTCCCGCCCTCAGATCTCCAACACGCTGCGCCTGCTGCGCCTGCCTCCGCTGGTGCAGCGTCGGCTCGCCGCCGGCGTGCTGTCGGCGGGTCACGCGCGTGCGCTGCTCGGCCTCAGCGACGGCGCCGCGATCGAGCGACTGGCGCAGCGCGTGGTCTCCGAGGGCCTGTCGGTCCGGGCGGTCGAGGAGATCGTGTCGCTCGGCGGCGACGAGAGCGCGCCGACGCGGCGGCAGCGTCCGCGGGCAGGGGTCCGCAACGAGGCGCTGGACGAGCTCGCCTCGCGCCTGTCGGACCGGTTCGAGACGCGCGTCAAGGTCGACCTCGGCAAGACGCGGGGCAAGCTGACGGTCGAGTTCGCGTCGGTCCAGGACCTCAACCGCATCCTCGGGGCGCTCGCCCCGGAGGACCCGGGCGTCCTGAAGAACTGACAGCACGACCCCGCCGCGACGTCCGCGGCGGGGTCGTGTGGTCCAGAGGATGAGCAGTGTCCGCCCTGGTCAGGCCCCTCAACCGGCTCGAACGTACAGACGTGGGTGGCGCCGACGTACATCCGACTGCGCGACCACGCTGCTGAGCGCACTCAGGCCTGCGCGGCGAGCAGCTCCTCGACAGCTGCCTTGAGCACGGCCTTGGGCCGAGCCCCCACGAGGCTGTTCTCCATCTCGCCGCCCGTGAAGAAGGCGATGAAGGGGATGGACTGGACCTTGAAGTCCTCGCTGAGCCCCGGGTTCTCGTCCGCGTTCACCTTGACGACCTTCAGGCGACCCGCGTACTCCTCGGACAGCTCGTCGAGGACCGGCGACACGAGGCGGCAGGGGCCGCACCACGGCGCCCAGAAGTCCACGACGACGGGGACGTCGCTGCGCAGGACCTCCGCCTCGAAGGTCAGGTCCGTGACGTCGACGGTGCTCACACCAGCTCCTCGTGGGGGACGGGACCGACGGATCCGTCGGCCGGGACGATCGGGTCGGCGACATCCGTCAACGACGCGAGGAAGTGCTGCGCGTCGAGGGCCGCAGCGCACCCCGAGCCGGCCGCCGTGATGGCCTGCCGGTAGGTGTGGTCCACGAGGTCGCCGCACGCGAAGACGCCGGTGAGGTTGGTCCGCGTGGACCGCCCCTCGACCTGGACGTAACCGTTCTCGTCGAGGTCGACCTGGCCGATCAGCAGTTCCGAGCGCGGCACGTGACCGATCGCGACGAACAGCCCGCCGGCGTCGACGTCGCGGGTCTCACCCGTGACGGTGTCGCGCAGCGTGACCCCGGTGACCTTGGACTCGCCCAGGATCGCGACGACCTCGGAGTTCCACGCGAACGAGATCTTCGGGTCGGCGGCCGCGCGGTCGGCCATGATCTTCGACGCCCGCAGCTCGTCGCGACGGTGGATCATCGTGACGGTCTTGCCGAAGCGCGACAGGAACGTCGCCTCCTCGACCGCGGAGTCGCCGCCGCCCACGACGAGGATGTCCTGGTCGCGGAAGAAGAAGCCGTCGCACGTCGCGCACCACGACACGCCGCGGCCCGACAGTCTCTTCTCGTCCGGCAGACCGAGCTCGCGGTACGCCGAGCCGGTCGCGAGGATCACGGAGCGGGCGCGGAACACGTCGCCGCTGCCGGTCGTGACGACCTTGACGTCCCCCGTCAGGTCGAGCGACGTCGCGTCGTCCCACAGCACCTGGGCGCCGAACTTCTCGGCCTGCTTCTGCATGGAGTCCATGAGCTCGGGGCCCTGGATCCCGTCGGGGAAACCAGGGAAGTTCTCGACCTCGGTGGTGTTCATCAGGGCGCCGCCCGCGGTCACGGAGCCGGCGAGGACGACGGGCGCGAGCCCGGCCCGCGCGGCGTAGATCGCGGCGGTGTACCCGGCCGGCCCGGACCCCACGACGACGAGGTCGTGCACGTCGGTCGGGGTGGGCTGCACGGCGGAGTCGGTCACGGTGTGCCTCGCTGAGTCGGTCGGCGTCGCCGGTGGGCGACAGGGGCGCAGGGCGGACCTGCTGCTGGCTCGTCCAACCGATCGTAGGGCGCTTCTGTTCCCGTCGTGCACCCGTCCTCGGGCGTTCCCCCGGCGTTCCGCGGACGTTCGCCGGGTGCTCGGCTCAGGAGACCTCGATCTCCGTGATCTCGAGCCGGAACTGGCCCGCCGCGTTGGTCGGCAGCTCCGTGAACCACACGACGAGGGTCGACGTGCGTACCGGGGCGGCGAACGTCAGGGCGGTCTCCTGGCCGAGCGTCGACGAGGCCAGCAGGTCGCCCTGCGTCGGCGCGACGCCGGTCGTGGCGCGCACCTCGGCGTTGCCGCCGGTGCCGTTGACCCGCAGCGTCACGCCGCTGACCTCGGTCTCGGCGGCCAGCGTCAGCTCGAGGGCGATGCCCTCCTTCAACCCCCCGAAGTCCGGGCGGTTGTAGGTGTAGGAGAACCAGAACGTCGCCGGGTCGCCGTCGATCGCGAGCTCGACGTTCTCGACCCGCTCGCCCGCGGGGTCCGTCGGGTCGAACGTCAGGATCGACGCGATCGCCGGGGGCGTACCGCCGGCGGGCGCCTCGGGCTCCTCCGCGGCCGGCGGCTCCGGTGCCGTGTCGTCCGTCGCGGCAGGCTCCTCCTCGACGGTGGTCTGCTCGGCGCCGGGCTCACGCTCGCCGACGGGCGAGGTGAACAACGCCCGCGCCGCGAACACGAGCCCGATGAGCACGGCGATGCCGACGAGCACGAGGATCAGCGCGGTCGGGTCGAACCGTCGGCGCGTCTCCTCCTCCTCCTCGACGAACGCGAAGGGGTCGTCGGTGAAGCCGACGCCGTCGTCCCACGGCTCGGGCTCGGGGTCGTACGGCAGGGGCGGGAGCGTCGTGGGCAGGGCGGGCGGCGGGGGCGACCCGGCCCCGGCGGCGGCGCCCGACATGGCGGCGGCACTCACGGCGGCGCCGGCTGCCGGCATCACGCCGGGGCGCTCACCGCCCCGGGCCGCCGCACCGGTGCCGTTGCGCGCGGGCGGCGCGGGCGGGGGCGTACCAGGGCGCGTGGCGCCGGACGGCAGCTCGTCGAACGCCGAGCGCACCGACTGCCGAGCGACGCGGACGGGCGCGGTCGGCTCCTCGGGCTCGAGGTCCCGGAAGGCCGGGACCGCGGCGACGGCGGGTCGACCGTCGGGGTCGTCGGCCGAGCGGCCCACCCGGATCTCACCCCACGGCTCCAGCTCGTGCACCAGGTCGCCCGGGGTGTGCGGGCCGTCGTCGTGCGGACCGAACGTCACCGCGCACAGCGTGTCGAGGTCGTTCGGGACGTCCGCGACGAGCTCGCCGGGCGGGACGGGGATACCGTCGAGCACGGGCGCGGGCGGCACGGTCGTGGTGCGCGCGTCGTCCCGGGCGGCAGGCCAACGACCGGTCAGACCCGTGTACAGCAGCCGGACGAGGTCGACGGTGTCCGTGCGGCTCGTCGCGCGGGAGTCCCCGTGGCCGCTGCCGAGCAGCGCCGCGTCGATGGCGAGACCCGAGACGAGGACGCGACCGTCGGCGGACACGTGCACGACCGACGGCCGCAGGGCCAGGTGGTGCACCCCGCGGCGGCGCGCGACCTCGAGCGCCGACGCGGCCTCGCCGACCACCGCGCGCGCCTGGTCGGGCGTGAGCGCGCCACGCTCGACGAGCTGGGCGAGGGACGCGCCGGTGATCTGCTCGGACACCACGTACCCGACGCCCTCGTGCATGCCGACGTCGAGGACGCGCACCAGGCGGGCGTCGGTGACGAGCGCGGCACGACGGGCCGCGTCGAGCGCGGGCGCGACGGCGCCGGACTGCAGCACGCGCACCCGCACGGGGCGGTCGAGGATCTGGTCCGTGGCGCGCCAGACGGAGACGCCCGCGAGGTCCGACGGCAACGCGTCGACCACCCGGTAACGCCCCGCGAGCACCGTGCCCCGGCCGACCTCTTCCGTCACAGTGCCTCCTCCGACCTCGCCCCCGACCGACGGACCCGCGGCTGCCGGTCCCGTGAGCATGCTAGACGGGTTGCCGTCAACGCCGCCCGCGCAGCCGTCGCAGCACCGGTCCCAGCAGCAGGTCGAGCTCGCGCACGTGCAGCAGTCGCAGGAGCCCCAGGTACACCAGGCCCATGACCGATGCGACCACGACGCACTGCAGCACCGCCCCTGGCGCCCCGGCGGGACCGTACGTCTGCAGCAGGTGGAGCGTGCCGAAACCCACCGGCACCGTGACCAGGGCGCCGACACCTGCGCGCACGTGCGTCTGCAGGACGTTGGCGCCGTCGATCCGGCCGCCGAGGCGCCGACGCAGCGTCCTCATCGCGAGGACGGTCCCCAGCACGTACGACAGGCTCATCGACAGGCCCGCGCCCACCACCCACGAGCTGTTCGGGAGCAGTGCCCTGCCCAGCAGGGTCCCGCTGACGACGACGACCGCCATGGCGACCTGCACGGGCACCATGCCCTTGGCGTCCTCGTACGCGTAGTAGACGCGCTGGCACATCGACCAGGCACCGAACGCGGGCAGCCCGACGGCCATCGCGACGACGACCCCCGCGACCGCGTCGACGACTCCCTGCGTCTCCCGCAGAGCGAAGAGGCGCACGACCGGCTGCGCCAGCACGACCAGGCCGGCGCCCGCGACCAGCGTGAACAGCGCGACGACTCTCATCCCCGAAGAGAGACTCGCCCGGACTCCGTCGACGTCATCGTCGTGTGCCTGCCTGGCGAGCCGGGTGAACAGCGCCGTCGCGAGCGAGACGGTGACGAGGGAGTGCGGCACCATGAACACCATGAAGGCCAGGTCGTAGGCGGCGTTGCCTGCGATCTCGCTGCTCGGTGCGCAGTCGACACCTGGGGCAGCGCTGGCGACCCGGGAGACCACGACGTACCCGAGCTGGCCGATCGCGAGGCCGACGAACGTCCACTTCGCCACGGTCCCGGCGCGACCGAGGCCCGACCCGCGCAGGCTCCACCGCCAGCGGTAGCGCACCCCGGCGCGCCGGAGGAACGGGATGAGGACGAGCGCCTGGGTGACGATGCCCAAGGTCGCGGAACCGCAGAGCAGCGCGACCTGTCCGACGCTCCAGCTCACGGCGTCCGGGACGGTGCCGGACGGCTGGACGAAGACCGCGAAGAACACCCCGAACCCCGCGATGGACACGAGGTTGTTGACCACGGGTGCCCACATGTAGGGGCCGAAAGACCCGCGGGCGTTGAGCACCTGACCGAGCAACGCGTACGCGCCGTAGAAGAACAGCTGCGGGATGCACCAGTACGCGAACGTCGTCGCGAGCGCGAGCTGGGCGTCGCTGCACGAGTCGGCGTACACGCGCACGAGCAGCGGCGCCGCGAAGGTGAGGATCACGGTGACACCGGCGAGCAGCGCGAACCCGAAGGTCAGCAGCCGGTCGACGTACTCCTGGCCGGCGTTGCGCCTGTAGGCGCGGACCACCTGCGGCACGAGCACCGCGTTGAGCACGCCGCCCGCCAGCAGCATGTACAGCACGTTGGGCATCTTGTTGGCCACGGAGAACGCGTCGGCCGCCTGCCCGGTGGTGCCGATCGCCGCGACCAGCACCATCGCCCGCAGGAACCCCAGGAGCCGGGACGCGGCCGTGCCGCCGGCCATGAGCGCGGCGCCGCGGCGCACGGCATCGCCCGGTGCTCCCGTCGTCGTGTCGCCCGTCGTCGTGTCGCCCGTCGCCGTGTCGCCCGTTGCCGCGTCGCCCGCCGTCGCGTCGTCCCGCGGCGTCACCGGCTCACCCGGGTTGCCGGGGTCTCCCGGCAGGTCCTGCGGGTCACCGGGGGGTGGGGCGGCGCCGCTCACGCGTCACCTTCCGGCGTGCCACCGAGGACGGGCAGCGGGCGCGTCCCGGCGTCGTCGGCGACTCGCCGCGCCCCGCGGCGCGCGCTCTGGCCGCGTCGGACGGTCCGCACGACGCCCAGCACGAGCCCCAGGGCGAGCAGGGCGCCGACGACGGCCGTCCCGACGGACTCGATCGTGGGGGAGGCCCGTACGACGAACGTCACGGGCTCCGCGAGCGGCGTCCCGTCGACGCTGGTCAGGACCGCCTCGACGACGACCTCGCAGTTGGCGATCGCGTGCACGGCGAGCGGCACGGTCTCCTCGTCGCCCGCGGGCACGACGACCGTCGCGCTGGGCTCGGTGCGCAGGCACGCCTTGCGCGGCGTCGCCTGCACCCGCACGGAGGCCGCCGCGGGCAGGTCGTTGCGCACGGAGAACCGCACCTCGTTGTCGGAGCTGATGAGGTTCTGCGTGCTCGCGGGTGCCAGCGTCAGGCCGACGCGCCGGGCGTCGACCGTCTCGACGACGGCGCCGACGAGCTCTTCGCGGGCCACCGGGTCCTCGCGCCACGCCGTCGCCAGCGGGGCGAGGACCGCGGCGTCGACGCCCGCGAGCAGGGAGGCGGGGTCGTCGGTGACGGTCGCGAAGTCGATGGTGGCGCTGCGGGAGGCCGCGAGCCGGCGCACCTGGTCCGCCGCGAGCGCGTCCGGCACCGCCGCGAACACGGGCGGTGCGGCGCGGCCGTCGTCGGTGTCGGCCGACCCGAGCAGCGCGGTCAGCGGAGCCGTGCGGGACCACGGGCTGCCCTGCACGGCGTCGAGCACCGCCTCGACCAGGGCGGGGTCGGGGGTCGCGTCGCGGGGCAGCGCGACCAGGACGTGCTGCAGCCCTTCGTCGGAGCCGTGGGCGAGCACGGACAGCTCGGCCAGGACGCGCTGGACGACGGTCGCGGTGCTGGCCTCGGGGTCGAGCTGCTCGGGGTCGGCGAGCAGCGTCGTGAGGGTCGCGTCGGGCACGAGGCCGACGATGGTGCCGCCCGCGGTCGTCAGCGGCGTGCGGGCGCCGACGGCGTCGACGTCCGTCGGGACGTCGCCCGGCGCCATGACCAGGACCTGCGCACCGGCCTGCGCGGCGAGGTCGACGGTCGCCTGGTCCGTGGTCGGCCCGGCCGCCCACAGCACGTCGGTGCGGGCGGCGATCGGCGTCCCGCCCCCGGCGGTGGCGCCGACGGCCGCCGCGGACGCATCGACGGCCGCGGTGAGCAGGTCGGTGGCGTCCGCGTGCGCGAGCGCGGTCAGGTCGGGGTCGGACCACGGCAGGGACACGACGTCGCGGCCGACCGACGCGGCGGCGATGGCGTCGCCCCACGCGGCGACGGCCCCCGTGCCGTCCCGCGCGGTCGCGACGAGCGCGGGGTCCACGACGAGCGCGACGTCAGGGCTGGTGCGGGCGATCTGGAGGACCGCACCGAGGCGGTTCCCGGGTTGGACCAGCTCGGTGAGCGTCGCGCCGGGGGCGGTGACGTCCACGCCCTCGGGGACGGCCGCCGGCCCGACGACGGGCGCGAGCACGGACACGCGCGCCTGGGCGACGTCGTCGCCCGTCGCCCACAGGACGAACGAGCGCTGCAGGCCCGCCCGGGCGCGGGGACCCTCGGTGGCCTCGACGACCAGGCCGCGGGCGCCCCACGTGTCGGGGCGGTCCAGCAGGCCGATGTCGTCGGCGGGGACGACGACCTCGAGGTCGACGGACGCACCGGGCGCCAGCGGGGCATCCGCGGCGACCCACGCGGCCCGGTCGCCGACGCGGTTGCCGGTGGCGGGCGAGTCGAGCCACGTCTGCAGGTCCGCACGGGAGCCGGGGCGGATCCGCTCCAGCCGCACCGCGGCGCGCGGCTGGGTGATCTCCTCGGTCGACGTGTTGGTCAGCCGCGCGCGCACGACGAGGTCCTCGCCGGGCCGCAGCACGGCGGGCGTGATGTCGGTGATCTGCACGCGCACGGGCAGGCCGTCGGCGGGCGACGGCGACGGGGTGGGGCTCGGGGCGGCGGCAACGGGCACGGCGAGGCCGGCGAGGCCGAGCAGTGCGAGCAGGGCGACCAGCACGAGGCGGGACGCCCGACGGTCCGGTGCGCTCATCCGGCGGTGAGGACCGAGAGCGCCATCCCGGCGAGGCGACGCTCGTTCGGGTACGCGAGCCGATCGGACAGGTCGACCACCCGGACCCACTCGACCTCCTCGGCCTCCCCGTCGGGGTCGTTCTCCACGGTCAGCTCGCCGTGCAGGGCGCCGAGCAGGAAGTGGTGCACGACCTTGTGCACCCGATGCTCCTCGCCCGAGAACCAGTAGTCGATCACCCCGAGGCGTCGCAGGACCTGACCGGTGATCCCGGTCTCCTCCTCGATCTCACGCACGGCGGCCTGCTCGGGCGTCTCGTCGCCCTCCAGGTGGCCCTTGGGCAGGCACCACTCGAGCCGGCCGGCACGGTTGCGTCGCGCGATGACCGCGGCCGCGTAGTGCCCCTCCTGCTGCAGGACCACCAGGCCGCCGGCGGACGTCTCGTCGACGACCGGCAGCGCGACGGCGTGCGGGCGGGGCAGGGCGCGCGACGGGTCGATGCGCAGCGGGTGCCCCCCGGGCGGCGCCGGCACGCGCCCGGCGCCGGGCGTGTGGGCGGCCGTGGACATGGCGACACTGTAACGACTTCGCGTGACCGTTTCCCTGTGCACGGCCCCGTGCGGTCACGTCCTGACCACGTCCTGGTCATCGGGACGTCAGCCCCAGGCCAGCGGGGCCCACCCCGCGTCGGCGGGCCGACGATGTCTGGCACGCTTGCCCGGTGCCCGACGTCCCCCTCGACCCGCCCGACGCCGCGGCCGTGCAACAGCTGCGCCGCCGCGCGCTGGAGTCCCTCGCCGTGATGGCGCCCGACGCGATCGAGCTGGGGACCCGCTTCCGCGCCGCCGGGCACGAGCTCGCGCTCGTCGGCGGACCCGTGCGCGACGCGTTCCTGGGCCGGGCGAGCAACGACCTGGACCTGACCACGTCGGCGACGCCCGACGACGCCGAGCCGCTGATCGCGCGGTGGGGCGACGCGCACTGGGACATCGGCCGGGAGTTCGGGACGGTCGGTGCGCGCCGCTTCGCGGGCCGGCACGGCGCGGGTACGCAGGACGTCGTCGTCGAGGTCACGACCTACCGCACCGACGCGTACGACCCGACGTCCCGCAAGCCGCTCGTGCAGTTCGGGGACACCCTCGAGGGCGACCTGTCGCGCCGCGACTTCACGGTCAACGCGATGGCCGTCCGCGTGCCGGACCTCGTGTTCGTCGACCCGTTCGACGGCCTGACGGACCTGGCGCGCGGCGTCCTGCGGACCCCGATCGACCCGCGGCAGTCGTTCGACGACGACCCGCTGCGCATGATGCGGGCCGCGCGGTTCGTCGCGCAGCTCGGGTTCCGCCTCGACGACGACGCGCGCGCCGCGATCGTCGACATGGCCGCACGCATCGAGATCGTGTCGGCCGAGCGCGTCCGCGACGAGCTCACCAAGCTGCTGCTCAGCGCCCACCCGCGGGCGGGCCTCGAGGTGCTCGTCGAGACGGGCCTGGCCGACCACGTGCTCCCCGAGCTGCCCGCCCTGCGCCTCGAGATCGACGAGCACCACCGGCACAAGGACGTCTACCAGCACTCCCTCATGGTGCTGGAGAAGGCGATCGCGCTGGAGACCGGCCCCGACGGCGCCGTGCCCGGCCCGGACCTCGTCCTGCGGCTGGCCGCGCTGCTGCACGACATCGGCAAGCCCCGCACCCGGCGCTTCGAGCCCGCGGGCGGCGTGAGCTTCCACCACCACGAGGTCGTCGGCGCCAAGCTGGTGTCCAAACGGCTCAAGGCGCTGCGCTTCGACAAGCAGACCGTCCAGGACGTCGCGCGCCTCACCGAGCTGCACCTGCGCTTCCACGGCTACGGCGACGGCGAGTGGACGGACTCCGCCGTCCGCCGCTACGTCACCGACGCGGGCCCGCTGCTCGAGCGCCTGCACCGCCTGACCCGCTCGGACTCCACGACCCGCAACCAGCGCAAGGCCGCCCGCCTGCGCGCCGCGTACGACGACCTCGAGCAGCGCATCGCGACGCTGCGCGAGGCCGAGGAGCTCGCGTCGATCCGCCCGGACCTCGACGGCACGCAGATCATGGAGATCCTCGGCATCGGCCCCGGGCGCGACGTCGGTGAGGCGTACCGCTACCTGCTGGAGCAGCGCCTGGACCACGGCCCGCTGGGCGACGAGCGCGCGCGCGAGGTGCTGCTGGCATGGTGGGCGACGCGCAGCGCCTGACCCCCAACCGGTCCGACGGCCCCGGCGTTCTTCAAGGTGTGACGACGACCAGGCCCGGGCCGCGCCCATGACGCGCCGTTCCGACGACGTGCTCAGCGAGCTCGTCCGCGACCGCTACCCGGCGCTGCTCGCCCGCGCCCGGATGCTCGTGCGTGACCCCGTGGCCGCGCAGGACCTCGTGCACGACGCGCTGGTCGCGACGTTCGTCGGGCGTGCCCGGTTCACGAGCGTGCCCGCCGCCGAGCAGTACGTGCGGCGCGCGCTGGCGACGCGGTTCGTCGACGGGCTGCGTCGACGGGGGCGTGAGCGCGCGGGCTTCGAGCGGCTGGCCGCGCTGCCGTTCGACGTCGTCCCCGACCCGGCGGAGTCGTCCACGCGGCTGGCCGACGAGATCGAGGCCGCGCTGGCCACGCTCGCACCCCGGGAACGTGCCTGCGTGGTCCTGCGGCACGTCGAGGACCTGTCAGTGCGCGAGACCGCCGCGCTGCTGAACCTGTCCGAGGGCGCGGTGAAGCGGTACACGTCCGA
Organism: Cellulomonas sp. S1-8; assembly: GCF_026184235.1. Classification (NCBI taxonomy): domain Bacteria; kingdom Bacillati; phylum Actinomycetota; class Actinomycetes; order Micrococcales; family Cellulomonadaceae; genus Cellulomonas; species Cellulomonas sp. S1-8. The sequence goes on along the minus strand of NZ_CP110806.1, from coordinate 4,483,271 downwards.
CGGGGTGCGGGCGCTGAGCGCACTCCTCGACGTCCATCCGCCCGCCCCCGACCCCGCGACCGTGCCCGTGCACCTGGTGCCGACCGAGGAGGACCGTCGTGGCTGAGCGAACCGGCGACCTGGACGACGTCCTGCGCGCGGCCGAGGCGCAGCGCGAGGCCGCGCTCCTCGCCGTCCCGACGGACGGCCCCCTGACGCGGGTGCGTGCGAGCGTGCGCGCCACCCGGACGCGGCGTGCCGCGCTCGCGGCGACCGGTGCCGCCGCCGCGATCGTGGTCGTCGGTGCGGTGGCCCTGTGGTCCCCGCGCCCGTCGCCGGCACCCGCGGCGCCGACGACGACGTCCCCGACGACGACGTCCCCGGCGCCGACCACCCCGGCCGTCACCCCCCGGGCCACGGGGACGCCGGCAGCACAGCCGACGCCCGTCGAGGTCGGTGGCCTGCCGCCGCTGCTCCCGGCCGGTGCGGACGAGCTGCTCGCCGCACCCGTCGGCAGCGTCCTGGCGCTGTGGACACCGACCACCCTGTCGGAGCTCTCCGACGGCTCCGGCCCGCAGGAGGTCCACGTCGTGCTGGTCGCACCCGACGGCGTCGTCCGCCACGTCACGCGCGCCCCGGACGGCGCGGTCGAGGTCGTCGCCTGGGACCGCGCCGCCGCCACGGCCGTCGTGATCACGGCCGAGGGCGGCGGCGACGGCGCGACCCTCGTCGTCGACCTGCTCACGGGCGCCACGACACCGGCGGCGGCGGTGCCGCGGTACCAGGAACCGACCTCCCCGGACGGCACCGCGACCGCCCGGGTGGAGGGCTCGACCGTGAGCCTGACGGCCGGTGACGACGTGCGCGCGCTCGACCTGCCGAGCCGGTGGTGCGCGCTCGCGGGATGGTCCGACGCGACGCACCTGCTGCTGTCGTGCACCGACCGCGCACCGACGTCGCTGGTCCCCGCCGAGGCCGACAGGCCCGCGCTGCTGCTCCTCGACACCGTCACGGGTGCCATGCAGCAGCAGGCCCTGACGACCGGCGACGTCGTCCCGACCGGTGTGCAGGGCGTCCTGCTGGACGACGGCGCGCTGGTCGCTCCCGTGGACGTCATCGGTCGGGAGGTCGACGAGAACGAGGTCGGGCGGGTCTGCGGCACCGGTCTGGGACGGTTCTCGGGCCTCGAGGGCGTTGCGCTGCCCGCGGTGCCGGCGGGGGATCTGACCTACCCCGGTCTGGTGGCGGCGCCGGGCCGGCTGCTGGTCGCCGGGCCGACCTTCTGCGCGACGGACCTGGCCACCTCGGGCCTGTGGTCGCTGGACCTCGCGACGGGTCGGGTGGACGAGCTGCTGCCGGTCGACGACGGGCTCGACGCGCCCTACGGCCTGCTCTCCTGGACGACGTGGCGGTGAGCATCGGTCGACCCGCGCCACCCGCAGGCGCACGCACCCCAACCGATCCGAGCCCGCGGGCGTTGTTCAGGGTGTGACGACCACCCGGTGCGGAACCCGCTCGTGACGCGACGATCGGACGACCTGCTCGACGAGCTCGTCCGCGAGCGCTACCCCGCGCTGCTCGCGCGCGCCCGGATGCTCGTGCGCGACCCCGTGGCGGCGCAGGACCTCGTCCAGGACGCGCTCGTCGCGACGTTCGCCGGGCGGTCCCGGCTGACGTCCGTGCCGGCGGCCGAGCAGTACGTGCGGCGTGCGCTGGTGACGCGGTTCGTGGACGGACTGCGCAGCCGCGGCCGCGAGCGCACCGCGGTCGAACGTCTCGCGGCGATGCCGTTCGAGAACGCGCCGGACCCGGCGGGTGTGTCGACGGGCCTGGCCCACGAGGTCCAGGCCGCGCTCGCGACGCTGGCGCCGCGCGAGCGCGCGTGCGTCCTGCTGCGGCACGTCGACGACCTGTCGGTGCGGGAGACGGCCGCGGTCCTGGGTCTGTCCGACGGCGCGGTCAAGAGGTACACGTCCGACGGGGTCCGCACCCTGTGCGGGCTGCTCGAGGTACGCCCGCCCGACCCGCACCACGAACGCGGGGACGTCCCCGTCCACCTCGTGCCCAGCAAGGAGGACCGTCGTGGCTGAGCGGACGCGTGACCTGGTGGACGTGCTGCGCGCCGCCGAGGCGGACCTCGCGGCCGCACCGACCGCTGCCGCCGCGGCCCGCGCCCGCGACGCCGTGCGGGCGGCGCGGGCACGGCGCCGTGCGATGGTCGTGGCGGGTGCCGCTGCCGCCGTGGCCGTCGTCGTCGCCGGGGCGGTGGTGTGGTCGCCGCGCGCGGACGCGCCGCCTGCGGGCCCGGGGCCTGCGCCGTCGTCCGGTGCGCACGTGCCGGGCATGCCGCAGCTGCGCCAGGCCGACGAGTCGGACGTGCGCGGTGCGCCCGAGGGCAGCGTGCTCGCCCTGTGGTCGCAGCCGCCGGATGCGTCGTCGACCGGCGCGGCGTCGCCGGCCGCTGCCTCGCGGGGGTCGGCCGAGTCCTACCTGCTGCTGGTGCGGCCCGACGGCGAGGTCCTGCAGCTCGGCCGGGCTCCCGAGGGGTCCGTCCTGCTGATGTCGTGGGACCGGGCCGCGGGCACCGCGTCCGTCATGATGGAGGGCACGGTGGCGACGTCGGTGGTCGACGTGGTCAGCGGGAGCGTCGTGGGGACCGAGTCCGAGCCGTTCCGGGGCGCGGACCTCGTGTCGCCGGACGGCACGGCGCGTGCCTGGTGGTCGGACTCCGACGCGTTCGTCGAGCGGGACGGGGTCGAGGTCCGCCACGACCTGCCGGCCCTGCGGTGCGGCGTGCTCGACTGGGCCGACGACGCCCGCCTGCTGCTGAGCTGCCCCACGCTCGACGCCGCGACCCTGCAGCCGTCGGGGGTGCCCGGCGCCACCACCGTCCTCATGGACGCGGCGACCGGGGCGGTCCTCGAGCAGCGGACGGTGGCCCCGGACGAGATGCGCCCGCAGGGGCCGACGGTCCGGCTCGACGACGGGCGGCTGGTCGCCTGGATGGTCGCGCCCGCCGACGACGACGGGAGCATCCGCACGTGCCCCACGCGCATCGACGAGGTCCGCGGCCTCGACACGGTCCCCTTCGCCGAGATCCCCTCCGACGGGGTCTCGTTCCCGGGCATGGCGCGGGTACCGGGCGGGCTGGTGGTGTCGGGCACCACGGCGTGCGACGGTGCGAGCGGGTCGGCGGCGCTGTGGTCGGTCGACGCCACGGGTGAGGTCACGACCCTGCTGCCGTCGGTCGAGAGCGTCGACGGCGTGCCCGGCCTCCGGTCGTGGGTGGCGGGCGGCTGACGCCTCAGTCGACCCGCACCACCAGCAGGCACACGTCGTCCTCCTGGTGGCGGTCCACGAGCGTGGCGGTGAGCGTGTCGCACACCAGCGTCGCGCTCGCGTCGGGCGGGACGGCGGCGAGCGCGACGGACAGCGCGGCGATGCCCTCACGCAGCCCGCGGTCGCGCCGCTCGACCAGGCCGTCGGAGTAGAGCACCACGATCGCGCCGTGCGGCAGGTCGGCCGACGCCTCCGGGACCGAGCCGGGTCGCACCGGCGGCAGCCCCACGGGCGTGCTGCGTCCGCCGTCCAGGCCGTGCACGCGCCCGTCCGGCAGGCGCACGAGCGCCGGGGGGTGGCCCGCGCTCGCCCACGTCAGGTGCGCCCCGGCGGGCGTGCGCTCCCAGCGGACCAGGACGCACGTCGCGGCGTCGGCGACGTCGAGCGCGCGCACCAGGCCGTCGAGCCGCTCGAGCGCGGAGCCCGGGCGGTCACCGCGCCACACCGACGCGCGCAGCAGCGAGCGCAGCTGACCCATGGACGCGGCCGCGCGCAGGTCGTGGCCCACGACGTCGCCGACGGTCAGGCTGACGGCGCCGTCGGGCAGCACGAACGCGTCGAACCAGTCGCCGCCGACCTCGGCGCGGCGCCCCGACGGCAGGTACGCCGCCGCGACGTCGAGGCCGCCGACGTCGCCCAGCACCGGCAGCAGGCTGTGCTGCAGCGTGAGGGCCGCGTCGCGCTCGGCCAGGTACAGGCGCACGTTCTCGAGCAGCACGCCCGCGCGTCGCGACAGGTGGGCGGCGGTGACGACGACCTCGCGGTCGAAGCCGTCGGTGGCGCGGTGCACCAGGCACAGCACGCCGAGCACGCGGTCGCGGCCCGCGAGCGGGACGAGCAGCGCGCTGCCGAGCCCGAGGGTCTCCAGCAGCCGCAGCTCGGACGGGGTGGTGCGGGCCGGCAGGCTCGCGACGTCGATCGGCAGCGGCATCGGCACGTGGTTCGCGCCCGCGGCCAGCGCCTGCGCGACGCGGGGGGAGCGCGTCAGCCACGTCGTGCCCTGCGTCGCCAGGGCGTGCGCCGCGGCTGCGTGCGCGGGCTCGGAGGACACCACGTGCACCCGCTCGAGGTGACCGGTCTCCGACGTCATCGCGACGAAGCCCCACGTCGCCAGGCGCGGCACGACGAGGTCCGCGAGCGCGTCGACCGCGTCGTCGTACTCGAGGTGCCGCGACAGCTCCTCGCCGATCCGGGCGAGCAGCTCGAGCCGGTCGGCGGTCCGGTGCATGAGGGACAGCTCGAGGGTGCGCGCGGCCTCGCCGACGGCCTCCGTGGTGACGTCGACCTGCACGCCCACCCGGTGGGTGACCTGGCCGTCGGCGTCCCGCAGCTGGGAGATCGCGAGCTTGTTCCAGAACTCCGACCCGTCCTTGCGGGCGTTGATGAGCACCTCCTGCACGTCGTCGCCGCGGGCGAGCGCCGTGCGCATCCGCGTCACGACCGCGGGGTCCGTGTCGGCGCACTGCAGGAACCGGCAGTTGCGGCCCCGGACCTCCTCGGCCGTGTACCCGGTCAGGCGCGTGAACGCGGCGTTCACCCAGACCACCGGATCGCCGGGCAGGCGGGGGTCGGAGACGGTCGTCGCCAGGGGACCCGCCTCGAGGATCGCGCGGGCCAGCGGACCGGTGAGCAGGTCGTGGGGGAGGGCGTCGTCCCCGTCGAGCGTGCGGGGGGCGTCGTCGGGCGGGGCGGTGCGGCCGTCGCTCACGCGGGCGCCCCGAGGGGAGGGGCGTCGACGGGTGCCGGCGTGCGCGGCGCGCGGGCGAACGCGACCGCCCCGGCCAGGTAGACGGCGGCCAGGGCCGCGAACAGCGCGGGCGACCACCCGGTGTCCGGCAGCGCGACGGCCGCGAGCGCGGCGGCGCCGACGAACGCGGCGTTGTACATGACGTCGTACAGCGAGAACGCGCGGCCGCGGTAGGCGTCGACGGTGTCGCGCTGCACGATCGTGTCGACCGCGATCTTCGCGCCCTGCGCGGCCAGGCCCAGCGCCGCGCCGGTGCCCAGGACGACGGGCAGCGACACGGTCACGGCGAGCACCACCTGGCTCACCACGGCCAGGCCCAGGCACAGCACCACCCACACGTGCGGCCCGACGCGCGGGCTCAGCACGGGCGTGAGGACCACGGCCAGCGCGAACCCGGCGGCGCTGGCGACCAGGACCGTGCCGAACGTCGCGAGGCCCGCGGCGGGGTCAGCCGGGTCGGACAGCAGGTTGCGGGAGATGAGGATGCTGGAGATGAACACCGCGCCGTAGCAGAACCGGTGCAGCGCCATGATGCCCAGCGCGTGCGCGGGCGTGCGGCGCGCGACGAGGTAGCGGGCGCCCGCGACGAGCCCCCGCGCGAGCTCCCCGAGGGCCGCGCGCACGTCGGTGCCGGCGGCGCGCTCGTCGGGGCCGAGCTGGTCGGGCGTCAGCCGCGTCGTCAGGGCCGACGCGCACGCCATCACGCCCGCCGCGGCGACCAGGGAGAGCGCGTCGCCCGCGCGGCCCGTCGGCAGCAGCGTCCCGAGCAGGAAGCCCAGGGCGCCGCCCAGCCCGGCGGCCGCCGCGCCGAGCGTCGGGGTCAGGGAGTTCGCGGTCAGCAGCAGGGGCCCGTCGACGACCTTCGGCAGCGACGCGGACAGCGCCGCCAGCAGGAACCGGTTGACCGACAGCGTCACCAGCGCCAGGACGTACACCGCCGGCCCGACGCCGCTCGTCAGCATGACGACGGCGATGACGAGCGTCAGGGCGACCCGCACGAGGTTGCCGTACAGCAGCACCTGCCGCCGTCGCCACCGGTCCAGCAGCACCCCCGCCCACGGCCCGACGAGCGTGAACGGCAGCAGCAGCACCGCGAACGCCGCCGCGACGCCCGTGGCCGTCGACGCGTTCTCCGGCGAGAAGAAGAAGAGGGTGGCGAGCCCGACCTGGAACATGCCGTCCGACGCCTGGCTGACCAGCCGCACGGCGAAGAGCCGACGGAAGCCGGTCAGGGGCCACAGGGCCCGGAGGTCGGAGATCACCTGCACGCGCCCAGGCTACGACCCGGCCGACCGTCGCCGCTCCCACGCGACCTGCCCCGAGGGGCCGGGCGCCGCTGCCCACAACCGCGCGACGCGCCCCGGCGTTGTAGTGGTGACAGGGTCGGACCAGAGAGGTGACGACGATGGCAGGGACGACGTGAGCCCCGGGTGGGCGCCGACGCTCGACCGGCTGGTGGACGAGCGGTACAGCGGGTTGGTCGCGTACGCGACCGTCCTGTCCGGTGACCGGTCGACGGCGCCGGACCTGGTGCACGACGCGCTGGTCAGCACCTTCACGGCGCGCGCGACGTTCGGGTCGGTCCCCCAGGCGGAGGCGTACGTGCGACGCGCGATCGTGTCGCGGTTCGTCGACCGGTCGCGGCGAGGCGGACGCGAGCGCACCGCCGTGGTGCGTCTGGCGCACGCCACCCCGGAGTCGGTCGAACTGCGCTCGGACCTGCTGGACGCGGACGTCGCCGCGGCGCTGGGGTCGTTGTCGGCGCAGCAGCGGGCGTGCGTCGTCCTGCGGCACCTCGACGACCTGTCGGTGCGCGACACCGCGCGCCTGCTCGGCATCAGCGAGGGCGCGGTCAAGCGCTACGTCTCCGACGGCGTCGCCACGCTCAACCTGCTGCTCGGTACCAGCTCACCCCCGGGGGACGAGACGTCGCCCGTCACGCTCGTGGACCGCCGAGGAGGCGCGTCGTGACCGATGACCTGACCGCGCGCCTCGAGCGCGCGCTGGACGCCCAGGAGCAGCACGAGGGCGACCTGCGGCCCGATGCGGCCGCGCTGGCCGACCTGCGGTCCCGGGTCGCCCGCGGTCGACGCGGCCGCGTGACGCAGCACGCGGCCGTCGCCGCCGCGGCCGTCGCCGTCGTCGGCGTGGCGGGGTGGTTCGGGTTGCAGCAGCGCACCACGCCCGAGCCCGCCCAGACACCCACGCCGTCGCCGACGGTCTCGGTGACGCCGACGCCGACGCCCACACCCTCCCCGACGCCGAGCCCGCAGGCGGACGCCCCGCCGCTGGAGCCGGTGTCGCTGCCCGGGCTGCCGCCGATGTTCCGGGCGCCCGAGGGCATCCTCGAGCAGTCGGGGCCGGGCTGGTTCCTCGCCGCGTACGCCTCCACCCTGTACGAGCCACCCCCGGGGGTCGACGGCAGGCGTCACGTGCTCGCCCTGTCGGCACCCACCGGGGAGCTGTACCACCTGTTCGACGTCGACTCCGTCGGGATCACGCCGGTGCGGTGGGCGTCGCCGGGCGTCGCCCGGGCGATCGTGGGGGGCGGGCCGGAGGAACCCGGTGTCGGCACGGTCGACCTGCTCACCGGTGTGGTCACCGTCGACGACCGGCTCCCGGCGGGCGCTCAGTGGGTCGGCATGTCCGGCGCCGACGAGCTCTGGCTCGCGTCGACGTGGGACGAGGACAGCACCCTGTACGTCGTCCCGGCGGAGGGGCCCGCGCGTGAGCTCACCGTGCCCCTCGTCATGGCCCAGGTGTCGCCCGACGGCCTGACCGTCGCCGGCAGGGTCGCGACGAGGGCACTCGAGGCGGTCGACGTCGCGACGGGCCGTCGCACGGCGTTGGCGACCCCGCCGGGTCAGACCTGCGAGGTCGTCGGCTGGCTCGACGCCACGGGCGTCATGGCAGCCTGTGTCGACCCCGAACCCGACCCGCCCACGTCCCAGTGGAACTGGGACGAGCACGGAGGGCAGGTCGTGCGCCTCGACCTCAGCGGAGCGCCGGCGCAGACGCTGACCACGCTGGGACCCGACGGCGTCGTGCCGTACGAGGGGCACCACGTGCGCGACGGGGTGCTGATCTCGTCGTCCGCGCCTCGCCTGTCGAGCACCGACTGCTTCGAGTACTGCTACGGCGGCGCGTACCTGTGGACCGGTGGCGACGTGCGACCCGTGACGACGTCCGTGGACCTGCCCGACCAGGTGTGCGACGTCGGGGTCGGCGGTGACGGGCTCCTGGTGAAGACCGCCGGTGTCTGCTACGAGGAGCCGGTGGGGTCCCAGTGGTGGACCGTGGACGAGGCCACGGGCGCGACGCGCCTCGTCGCCCCGGCGCTCTACACGGAGCTCGGCATCGGCGCCTACACGGTGGTGGAACGCTCCTGACGGGCCCGCAGGGGAAAGCGTGAAGGGTTGTTGCCGCGAGACGGCAACAACCCTTCACACTTCTTGGCCGCAGGTGGGGCCGCAGCGGAGCGCCGGTCCGCGCCAGCCGCGTGTCGTGAGTGCCGTTGCCAGCTGGGTGGCCGTCGCGCACGGGGTCGACGCGACGTGACGCCACCGGTAGCGCAGGGTCAGCTCGGTGCGCTCGACGAGCACCGCGTTGTCACGCCACGTGTCACGGTCCGTCCGCCCGTCCGGGTGCGCCAGGCGGCCGTCGAGCTCGACGCGCACACCCCACCCCTCGAAGACCCGGTCGGCACGGACCCACCGCCCGTCCACGACCTGCCGGACCTGCGCACGCGAGCGCGGCAGGCCGTGCGCGCGCTCGACGTCCCGGTCGTACCGGCGTTCCAACGGCGACTCGACACGGGCGTCCGGGTCGCCGAGGACGTCCACGACGAGCGACCGGCGACCCTGCCACGGCCGCGCCGCCAGCTCGCCCAGCACGCGCAGCGGCAGGGCACCGGTCCGGACGGCGTCGCACAGCACGCCGACCGCCGCGTCCTCGTCCCGCGCGTCCTGGACGAGGTCCAGGAGCGTCGCCTCCGGACCCACGCACCGCAGCGCACCGCCCGCGTGCGGCATCCGTCGGCGTCGGACGACCACGAGACCGGGCTGCGGGCCCACCAGCCGGTCGGCGGGGACGCTCACGACGATCACGGCACCCGGTGACGCGACGAAGCCGTGCACGAACCCCGCGGACCGGTGCGACAGCGCAGCACCGGGCCCCGCCGCGAGCAACGCCGCGCGAGCGCGCTGCCGCCAGGTCACCGGTCCGGACTGCAGCACGACCACGCCACGGAACATCCGCTGCCAGTGCCCGGCCCGCACGCGGCGGGCCGTCACGGTCGGGCCGATCCCGCCGAGGGCGAGCTGCCCGGTCGTCGCGACGCCGTCCTGCCGCACGACGCGCGCCCGCACCGCCGCGTCGAGCCGCTCGAGCCCCGGCAGCGGCACGTCGCGCACCCCGCGTGCGGAAGGTCGCGGCGACCACGCCTGCCCGCTGTCCCCTCTGTCCACCGGCCCACGGTCCCGCACCGAGCCCGCCGGGAGAGGCGTGCCCCGGAATCTGTGGACAACCCCTGTGGACAACCCCTCGGGGGGCACGACCCCAACGTCGTGCGACCCTGTGGCGTTTCACTGGTGTGGACGACACGACGCACAGGACGGGGCCGCGATGAGCCCGGGGTGGCAGCCGATGCTGCAGGCACTCGTGCAGGACCGGTACGGGGCGCTGGTCGCCCGGGCGACCCTGGTCACCGGGACCCGCGCCGAGGCGGTGGACCTCGTCCACGACGCGCTCGTCGCCACGTTCGGCGCCGGCGCCACGTTCGGCACCGTCGCCCAGGCGGAGCAGTACGTGTGCCGGGCGATCACGTCGCGCTCGATCGACCGGGCACGGCGCCGGGGACGCGAGCGGCGGGCGGTCGAGCGGCTGCAGGCCCTGACGTCGGGCAGCGTCACCGACCCGGACCCTGACGTCCTGGGGGCCGACGTGGTGGCCGCGCTCGCGGACCTGGCGCCACGCGAGCGCGCGTGCGTGCTGCTGCGTCACCTCGACGACCTGTCCGTGCACGAGACCGGCCAGGTGCTCGGCCTCAGCGAGGGCGCCGTGAAGCGGTACACCGCCGACGGCATCGCCCGCCTCAACGCGCGGCTCGGCACCACCGCACCCGCGTCCGACGTCGTCGCCGTGCACCTCGTGCCCGGGGAGGAGAACCGCCATGACCGATGACCTCGCCGCCCGCCTGCGGGCCACGCGCGACGCGTACGAGGAGCGCGAGGCAGGCGCCCGACCCGACGACACCGAGCTCACCCACCTCTACCGTGACGTGCGGCAGCGGCGTGCTGTCCGCAGCCTGCGCTCCGTGGGCGCCGTCGCCGCCGCGGTCGCCGCCGTCGCGACGATCGGCTGGTACGGCCTGCACGCCGCACCGGACGTCGCCCCCGCCGAGACGCCCACCCCGACGTCGACGAGCACCGCGACACCCGTGCCGACGGCCACGGTGACGCCGAGCACCGCACCGGTACGCACCCCGGTCGAGCACCCGGGCATGCCGGCGATGTGGGCCCTGGACGACGACGTGCTCGCGTCGGTCGGTCCGGGGTGGACCCTGGCCACGTACGGCCCGCACTCGCAGACCGACGGGCAGGTCGCCCCGGACCGGGTCGTCCTGGCCTCACCCGACGGCGCGCTCTTCGACGTCTCCGAGCTGCCGACGGACGTCCACCTGGACGTCCTCGCGTGGGACGGCCTGACCGCGACGGTCGCGAGCCGCGACGGGCGGGCGTCGTACGACCTGCGGACCGGCGCCCTCACCCCCGACCCGCGGGGCCTGCCTGCCGGCGTGTCCCTGAGCGGCACGGGCGGCGGGGTCGAGGTGTGGTCGACGCCGGACGGTGCGGCGTGGGTCGTCCCGGCGAGCGGCCCGGCGCGGCGCGTGCCCGACGGTACGTCCGGCCCTGGGCAGGTCGCCGAGCTGAGCCCCGACGGCACGCGTGCCACGACGACGACGCCCGACGGCCGGCCCGCGGTCCTCGACCTGGGCTCGGGCGGGACCCGGCCCGTCGGGATCGACGGTCTGGTCTGCACGACGATCGGGTGGGCCGACGTGGACACCGTCGCGCAGCTGTGCACCGACCCGACGGACGCCGACAGCGGTGGCTTCTTCCCCTACCTCCTGGCGGACCCCGACTCCCGTCCGCGGTACGTCCTCGCACCCGCCGACGGCAGCGCCGAACCTCGGGTGCGCGAGCTGCGCACCGGCGACCTCGTGCCCGGTCACGTGCAGCTGGTGCGCCCGGGGGTGGTCGCCGTCGCGGGGAGCCCGCTCGGCGACGACGTCATCGACTGCACGACGACCACGGAGCTGTGGACGGGGGACACCGTGACCCCGCTCGCACCCGAGCGGTCGCCCGACCTGCCGTGGGCGACCGTGTCGGGCGTGCACGGCGACGTGGTGCACGTCCGGCAGTTCGCCGCGTGCTCCCTCGAAGTGGGAGGACCTGTCGACCTGGTCGTCGTCGACACCCTCACCGGCGCCTCCACGGTCCTGCCGCGGGGTCCGGAGGGCGACGACATGATGGTTCCGGGCGCTGCGCTGACGCTGCCCCGCTGAGGAAGCACTCCGGGGGGAAAGCGTGAAGCGTTGTTGCCGGGAGACGGCAACAACGCTTCACGCTTCGTGCGGGTGGGGCGGGGTCAGCGCTCCAGCTCACCTCGGATGAAGGCCTCCACCTGCTGGCGGCCGAGGGTGTCCTCGGTCTGGACCGGGGGGGACTTCATGAAGTACGTCGACGCCGACAGCAGGGGGCCGCCGATGCCGCGGTCCTGGGCGATCTTCGCGGCGCGCACGGCGTCGATGATGATGCCGGCCGAGTTGGGGGAGTCCCAGACCTCGAGCTTGTACTCCAGGCTCAGGGGGACCTCGCCGAACGCGCGGCCCTCGAGGCGGACGTACGCCCACTTGCGGTCGTCGAGCCACGCGACGTAGTCCGACGGGCCGATGTGGACGTTGCGGTCCTCCTTCTTGCCCGCCAGCGGGCCGTCGTCGAGGTTCGACGTGACGGCCTGCGTCTTCGAGAGCTTCTTGGACTCCAGGCGCTCGCGCTCGAGCATGTTCTTGAAGTCCATGTTGCCGCCGACGTTCAGCTGGTACGTGCGGTCCAGGATGACGCCGCGGTCCTCGAAGAGGCGGGCCAGGACGCGGTGCGTGATCGTCGCGCCGACCTGCGACTTGATGTCGTCGCCGACGATCGGGACGCCGGCGGCCTCGAACTTCGCGGCCCACTCCGGGTCGGACGCGATGAAGACCGGCAGCGCGTTGACGAACGCGACGCCCGCGTCGATGGCGCACTGCGCGTAGAACTTCGCCGCGACCTCGGACCCGACGGGCAGGTAGCAGACGAGCACGTCGACCTGCTGCTCCTTGAGCGTGCGGACGACGTCCACCGGCTCCGCGTCCGACTCCTCGATGGTCTGCGCGTAGTACTTGCCGATGCCGTCGAGCGTGTGACCGCGCGACACCGTGACACCCAGCGGGGGCACGTCGGCGATCTTGATCGTGTTGTTCTCCGAGCTGAAGATCGCCTCCGAGAGGTCGAAGCCGACCTTCTTGGCGTCCACGTCGAACGCGGCCACGAACTCGATGTCACGCACGTGGTAGTCACCGAACTGCACGTGCATGAGGCCCGGGACCTTCGCCAGCGGGTCGGCGTCACGGTAGAACTGCACGCCCTGGACCAGCGATGCGGCGCAGTTGCCGACGCCGACGATGGCGACGCGGATGGAGGTCATCCTCGCTCCTTCTCGTTTCGCGCCTCGGATGTTCCCTCGGCGTCGTCTTCGGTGGCGGCCGGACGGCCACCGCCCTCGGGGCGTGCGCGACGCACGCCCCGCTCGTTGTCGATGAGGTCGTCCAGCCAGCGGACCTCGCGCTCGACCTGTTCGAGGCCGTGACGCTGGAGCTCGAGCGTGTACTCGTCCATGCGCTCGCGGGTGCGGGCGACGGACTGGCGGAACGTCTCCAGCCGCTCGGTGAGCCGGGTGCGCCGGCCCTCGAGGATCCGGAGCCGGGTCTCGGCGTCCGTCTGGGCGAAGAACGCGAACCGCACGTCGAAGTTCTCGTCCTCCCAGGTCGAGGGACCCGAGGACGAGAGCACCTGCTGGAGGTGCTCCTTGCCCTCGGCCGTGAGCTGGTAGACGATCCGCGCACGCCGGCTGGCGACGGTGCGGTCGCCCGGTGCCTCGGCGCCGACGATCCAGGCCCGCTCCGCCAGCCCCTTGAGGCACGGGTAGAGCGAGCCGTACGACAGCGCGCGGAACGAGCCGAGCACCAGGTTCAGGCGCTTGCGCAGCTCGTACCCGTGCATGGGGGACTCCGCGAGGAGGCCGAGGATGGCGGGTTCGAGCACGTCCGTACGTCCGCGCACCTGACCCACCTCCACTCGTCTCGACGCTGCCTGCGTCGACCCGGCGGTCCCGACGTGTGTCGGTCCCGATGTATCAACGCGATACATCAGGAGACTATGTCCCACGCGTCGCGCAGCACAACACGGCGTGAACCGGCGGGTCGTCGCAGACGTCGAGGGACGGTCGAGGGAGCGTCGTGAGGGCGTGCCGATCGTGTGAAGGGTCGACCCGGACCGGACGACCCGGGCACGGTTCCGACAGGACAACACAGGCGGTTCGTCCATACTGAGGCCCGGCAGCGCCCCTCCCGCGCACCCGTCGTCCGGGTCGTGGGTGGCGCGGGCCGTCACGTCGTCGGCACGAGAGGGTCACCCGTTGGCAGGCAGCAACCGCCGCGCAGCTCCTTCGCGCGCCCGGCGCGCCACGCGTCGGCCCACGTCCACGTCTGCGTCCGCCACCCAGGGCCGCGGGTTCTGGAACTACCCCCGCCGGGAGTACACCGGCCTGCACCGGTGGCTGCCGTCGTGGCGCGTGGTGCTGGGGTCGATGATCGGCGGGGTCTTCCTCGTGCTCGGCGCCGGCGTCGCGGCCTTCGCGCTCGTCCAGCCGCCGTCGGCGCTCGCCGAGGTCCGCTTCCAGACGACGACCGTGTACTTCGCGGGCGAGACTCCCGGGACGCCGGGCGCGGTGATGGGGCAGTTCGCCGAGCAGAAGCGCGAGCTCGTCGAGTACTCGACGCTGCCGGAGCACATCGGCCAGGCGGTCGCGGCCGGTGAGGACAAGACGTTCTTCACCAACAGCGGCGTGTCGATCACGGGCATGGGGCGCGCGTTCCTCAACAACATCCAGGGCAAGCCGACGCAGGGCGGGTCGACGCTGACCCAGCAGTACGTCGAGCGGTACTACCAGAACACGACGACGGACTACTGGGGGAAGGCGAAGGAGGCGATCCTCGCCGTCAAGATCTCCCAGAGCGAGTCCAAGGCGCAGATCATGGGGCGCTACCTCAACACCATCTACTTCGGCCGCGACTCCTACGGGATCCAGGCCGCTGCGCAGTCGTACTTCGCGAAGAACGCCGTCGACCTCACAGTCTCCGAGGCCGCGCTGCTCGCCGGGGTGATCCCGTCGCCCAACAACTGGGACCCCGCGAACAACCCGGCCAAGTCGGAGCAGCGCTGGGGCCTGGTGCTCGACTCGATGGTCGACTCCGGCTGGCTCACCGCCGAGGAGCGCGCGGCGCAGGTCTTCCCGCCGACCGTGCCGTACGCGCGCGGCGAGACCTTCCGCGGGCCCAACGGGTACCTGCTGAAGATGGTCGAGGACGAGCTGATCGCCACCGACCTCTTCCGCGAGGACGAGCTCAACACCCGCGGCCTGAAGGTCATCACCACGATCGACCAGGGCATCCAGCAGATGGCGTTCGAGTCGGCCGAGGGACTGAAGGCGGGTGCCCTGTCGGACGGTGAGGTGCCCAACCCGCGGCTGCGCGTCTCCGTCGTGTCCGTGGACCCCGCGACGGGCGGCATCGTCGCCCTGTACGGCGGCACCGACTACCTCACCGACTCCAAGAACACCGCGACGTTCGACGCGATCCAGGCGGGGTCGACGTTCAAGCCGTTCACCCTCGTGGCCGGCCTCCAGGCGGGGGTCAGCCTCAACACGACGTTCGACGGCGCGTCCCCGCAGCGGTTCCCCGAGTGGGAGGGCGGCACCAAGGACGTCCGCAACTTCGGCAACGACAGCGAGGGCACGATCGACCTGGTGCGGGCCACCGCGAACTCGGTGAACACCGTGTACGCGGCCCTGAACATCCAGGTCGGGCCCGAGAACACCGCCCGCGTCGCGACCGAGGCGGGCATCCGGACCCCGCTGACGACCGAGGTCTCGAACGTCCTGGGGTCCGACGCCGTGCACCCCCTCGACATGGCCGGCGCCTACGCGACGTTCGCCGCGCAGGGCACGCAGCGCACGCCGCACATCCTGCAGGTCGTCCAGCACAGCACCGGCGAGGTCGCCTGGACCCCCGACACCGGGGGCACCCAGCCGTTCCCCGCCGACGTCATGGCCGACGCGACGTTCGCGATGACGCAGGTCGTCGAGCAGGGCTCGGGACGCGCGCAGATCAAGCCGCTCGGACGGCCGATCGCCGGCAAGACCGGCACGTCGTCCGAGAACAAGTCGGCATGGTTCGTGGGGTACGTGCCGCAGCTCGCGACCGCGGTCTCACTGTCCCAGCAGGGGCAGGACGGCAAGTCCCTGGACTCGATCCAGGCGTGGGGCAGCTACGGGGAGATCACCGGCTCGTCGTACCCGGCCGTGCTCTGGGCCGACTACATGGGCAAGGTCTTCGACCACCCGCGGTACACCGAGGTCCAGCAGTTCCCGGCACGCGCCAACGTCGGCGGTCGGCCCACCCCCACCGCGAGCGAGACCCCGACCGAGGAGCCGACGCCCGAGCAGCCGCCGGCGCCTACCGAGGTGCTGGTCCCGAGCGGGCTCGTGAGCCGTACCGAGGCGGACGCGACGGGGGCCCTGCAGGCCGCCGGCCTGATCCCCAACGTCGTCTCGGAGCGGTCCACGTCCGTCCCCTCGGGCCGGGTCATCCGGGTCGAGCCGGGCGAGGGCGCGACGGTCACGACCGGCGCGACCGTCACGCTCGTGGTCTCGAGCGGGCCACCGCCGGCGCCCACGGCGGCACCCCCGCCGAGCCCCAGCCCGTCGCCGTCGCCCACGGCTCCGCCCGTGCAACCGCCGGACGCCGGCGGGGAGGGCGAGGGCGGGGCGGACGGCGGCTGATCGGCCCGGACGTCGATTCGGCTACCGGCGCGACAGCCGGTAGCATGGGCGACCGCCGTCCTTCACGGGACGGTTCGTCGTGCCCACCTCCCTGACACTCGTCGGGGACGGGTGCGTCGAGACGCTTGAAGACCCTCCTGTCACGGACCGACCGTGACCGCGAAGACCAGAGGAGGTGGGTATGAGCCTGCGTCAGTACGAGATCATGATCATCCTCGACCCCGAGATCGAGGAGCGCACCGTCGCCCCGTCGCTCGACAAGTACCTGACGGTCGTCAAGACCGAGGGTGGCACCGTCGACAAGGTGGACGTCTGGGGCCGTCGTCGCCTTGCGTACGACATCCAGAAGAAGCCCGAGGGCATCTACGCCGTCGTCGACTTCACCGCGTCGCCCGCCACGGCCAAGGAGCTGGACCGTCAGCTCGGCCTCAACGAGGTCGTCCTGCGCACCAAGGTCCTGCGCCGCGGCGTCTGACCTTCGTGTCGGTGCCCGCCGCTAGCGTCGGGCTCCAGCATCCGCGGCGTCACGCCGCAGCCGATCCGTACGAACGAGCGAGGAGGCCGTCATGGCCGGCGAGACCACCATCACGGTGATCGGGAACCTGACCGGGGACCCGGAGCTGCGCTTCACCCCGTCCGGTGCCGCGGTCGCGAACTTCACGGTCGCGTCCACGCCCCGCACGTTCGACCGCCAGTCCAACGAGTGGAAGGACGGCGAGACGCTGTTCCTCCGCTGCTCGATCTGGCGGGAGGCGGCCGAGTCCGTCGCCGAGTCCCTCACCAAGGGCACCCGCGTCATCGTGCAGGGCCGCCTCGCGCAGCGCTCGTACGAGACCCGCGAGGGCGAGAAGCGCACCGTGTACGAGCTGCAGGTCGACGAGGTCGGCCCGTCGCTGCGGTACGCGACAGCGAAGGTCACCCGGACCCAGCGGTCCGGTGGCGGCAGCTTCGGTGGCGGCGGTGGCGGTGGCGGCGGCAACAACGGCGGCGGCGGCGGTTTCAGCGGCGGCAGCTCGTCCGGTGGCGGTGGCGGCCAGACCGACGACCCGTGGGCCACGCCCACGGGTGGTGGGTCCGGCGGCGGCTACTCCGACGAGCCTCCGTTCTGATCGGCGCCTCGCACCCCTGAACAACGCATCCCCGAGCACGGCAACGCTCGGGGCTCCACATCCGAAGGAGCACCGCGATGGCCAAGCCCGTCGTCCGCAAGCCCAAGAAGAAGCAGAACCCCCTCAAGGCCGCCAAGATCGACACGGTGGACTACAAGGACACGGCTCTGCTCCGCAAGTTCATCTCCGACCGCGGGAAGATCCGTGCGCGTCGCGTGACCGGTGTCTCCGTGCAGGAGCAGCGCCAGATCGCCCGTGCCGTCAAGAACGCGCGCGAGATGGCACTCCTGCCGTACTCGTCGTCGGCTCGCTGAGAAAGGACTGACCCATGGCGAAGATCATCCTGACCCACGAGGTCACCGGTCTCGGTGCCCCTGGAGACATCGTCGAGGTGAAGGACGGGTACGCCCGTAACTACCTCGTCCCGCGCAGCCTGGCCACGCCGTGGACCAAGGGTGCCGAGAAGAACGTCTCCGCGATCCGTCGCGCACGCAAGACGCGCGAGATCGCCACGCTCGACGACGCGAAGGCCGTGCGGGACTCCCTGCAGGCCAACCCCGTCACGGTCTCGGCCAAGGCCGGCGAGTCCGGCCGGCTGTTCGGCGCCGTCACCACGGCCGAGATCGCCGCGGCGATCAAGGCCGCCGGTGCCCCGGCCGTCGACAAGCGCAAGATCGAGGTCGCCCAGGCGATCAAGTCGACCGGTGACTACACGGTGCACGTCCGTCTGCACCCCGAGGTCTCGGCCGCGGTGACCGTCAAGGTCGTCGCGATCTGACCTGACTCGCGCACGCGCGAGCTCGACGAAGCCCCGTACCGGTCGCCCGGTGCGGGGCTTCGTCACGTCCGGCCCCAGGTGGTCACCTCCGTCCCCGGGCGGAGCGGAAGATCGGTCTCGGGTCGGTGGGGAAGTCGGGTCCTGGCGTCGTAGCGTGGCGGCAGGCAACACGTCACCAGGAGGAGCACGGATGAGCGAGCAGCCGCAGCCGGACGAGACCGAGGACGACGGCACCCGGAAGAAGCCGGAGCAGGCCGGGGCGTTCGTCGCCATCGGCGCGGCGTTCTTCGTCATCGGGCTCGCGCAGATGGGCAACAACGGCTCGGGGAGCGGCACCGCGTTCTTCGTCCTGGGGATCGTGTTCATGGCGATGTCCGCGAGCTGGGCGACGTCGTCCGGGGGCAAGCAGCGCGCGGGGCGTGGGGCGGACGGCTCGTCGGGGACCGCGGGTGGCGGTGGTGGGGACGGACGGCACGGCTCGGACGGCGACGGCGCGGACTCGTCGGGAGGCGCCTCGGGTGGCGGCGGGGACGGCGGTGGCGGGGGTGGCGGCGACTGATGTCGCTCGAGTGGCGCGACCTGGGGTCGGCCAGGTCGTGGCCGGGTCGTGGGCCCGGAGGTCGCGGGTCAGACGACGGGCGGGTGGGTGTGGCGGTCGCGACGGATACGGGCGCGCGCCTCAGCCGCCGACGACCATCCACGTCGTGCCGCGCGCCCGCAGGCCCGTCGTGAGGGCGCGTGCGGCCATGAAGACGACGGCGAACGCGATCCACAGCCACGCGAGCCCCGCCGCACCCGGCGGCGCCCACGCGCGGACGGCCAGCGCCGCGGGGACGTAGGCGACGAGGGTCGCGACGCCCGCCCAGGCGAGGAACGGCCCGTCGCCGGCGCCGATGAGGACGCCGTCGAGGACGAACACCCAGCCGGCCATGGGCAGCGCCACGGCGGCGACGACGAGGCCGACGACGGCGGCGCGCTGCACGTCGGCGTCGGGGGAGAAGATGCGCACGTACAGCGGGGCGCCCGCGCCGAGGACGACGCCCAGGACGGCCCCCGCGCCGACCCCCCACTGCAGGGTGCGGCGCAGGACGGCGCGGGTGCGGGCGACGTCGCGGGAGCCCAGGGCGTGGCCGACGAGGGCCTGCGCGGCGATGGCGAGGGCGTCGAGTGCGAACGCGGCCAGCGCCCAGACGGCGTTGACGACCTGGTGCCCGGCGAGGGCCGTCGGGCCGAGGCCGGTCGCGATGGCGACCGTCAGGAGGATGGCCAGGCGCAGCGTCGCGGTGCGGACGAGCAGCGGCGTGCCGGCGCGCGCGTTGGCCCAGATGCCGCCGGCGGCCGGGGTGAGTCGTGCGCCCGCACGTCGGGCGCCGCGGACGACCACGACGACGAGCCACGCGGCCATGCCGAGCTGCGCGAGGGCCGTCCCGAGGCCGGAGCCCGCGATGCCCATCCCGAGGCCGTAGATGAGGACGGCGTTGAGGACCGCGTTGGCGACCGCACCGCACGCGGCGACGACGAGGGGCGTGCGGGTGTCCTGCAGGCCGCGCAGCGCGCCGGTGGCCGCCAGGACGAGCAGCATGCCGGGCAGGCCCGGCACGGACCAGCGCAGGTAGGTCACGGCCTGCTGCGCGACCGCGCCGTCGGCGCCGAGCGTCGCGACGAGCCAGGGTGCGGCTGCCCACGTCGCGAGCGCGAGGAGGGCACCCAGGCCGAGGCCGAGCCACATGCCGTCGACGCCGGTCTGCATCGCGCCGCGGGTGTCGCCGGCGCCGAGCCGCCGCGCGACGGCCGCGGTGGTCGCGTAGGCGAGGAAGACGCACAGACCGATCACGGTCACCAGGACGGTGGAGGCCAGGGCGAGCCCGGCGAGGGAGTCGGTGCCGAGGTGGCCGACCATCGCGGAGTCGACGAGGACGAACAGGGGCTCGGCGACGAGGGCGCCGAGGGCGGGGACCGCGAGGGCGAGGATCTGGCGATCCACACCCGGTGGGTGGGGCCTGTGGACAGCGGGGGGTGCGTCGTCGTCGACCGGGCCGGATTCGGGGTGGTCTGTCCGTCCCCCGGGTGGCCCAGCGGGGGGTGGAGGGTCGGGGGGAACCGGGCCGGGGGCGTCCGGGGGGCGGCTCAGATGTCCACCTGGTGAACTCCGGGCGAATCTTCCTTGTTCCACAGCACGTGCACAGCGTATGCGCCGGTGGGAGCGCGTGTATGGCGCTCTCACCCGGGTTGTCCACAGGCCTATCCCCAACCTGTGCACACAGGGCCAGAGGGCTTGTCCACAGGTCGTCCACCGGGTCGTGCACACACCCGTTTGGGTCCCGGGGGTTCCGGGCCTAGCCTCGCGAGGGCAGGTCCCCGGGGGTGTCGTCGTCCGGCAGGGGAGCGCTGGAGGGCGGCTGTCAGAGGGTCCCGGTAGAACACGTGTTCAACGGGTGGGGACAAGCAGGAGTGGGTGACAGGTGACCATCGAGGACCTCGAGTACGGCGCGCCGCCGGACAGCGGGCGCAGCAGCGGCAGCGGTTTCGACCGCACCCCGCCGCAGGACCTCGAGGCCGAGCGGTCCGTGCTCGGCGGCATGATGATCAGCAAGGACGCCATCGCCGACGTCATCGAGCAGATCAAGGGCACCGATTTCTACCGCCCCGCGCACGAGGTCATCTACGACGCGGTCCTCGACCTGTACGGGCGCGGCGAGCCCGCCGACGCCATCACCGTCTCCGACGAGCTGACCAAGCGCGGCGAGATCACCCGCATCGGCGGCCCGTCGTACCTGCACACGCTCATCGCGGGTGTGCCGACCGCCGCCAACGCGGGCTTCTACGCGCGGATCGTGCGCGAGCGCTCGATCCTGCGCAAGCTCGTCGAGGCGGGCACGCGCATCGTGCAGCTCGGCTACGCGACCGACGGCGGCGACGTCGACGAGCTGGTCAACAACGCGCAGGCCGAGGTGTACGCGGTCACCGAGCGTCGAGCGTCTGAGGACTACCTGCCGCTGTCCGAGGTCATCGGCGGGACCGTCGACGAGATCGAGCGCGCCGGCCACCGCGGGGAGGGCATGATCGGCGTGCCGACGGGCTTCGCTGATCTCGACCGGCTGACGAACGGGCTCCACCCGGGGCAGATGATCGTGCTGGCGGCGCGTCCGGCTATCGGCAAGGCGCTCGCGCTCGACACCCCGCTGCCCACGCCCACGGGGTGGACGACGATGGGCGAGGTGCGGGCCGGGGACCGGCTGATCGCCGCGGACGGCACCATCACGCGCGTCGTCCGTACCACCGACGTCATGGTCGACCGCCCCTGCTACCGCGTGACCTTCGACGACGGCTCGACGGTCGTCGCGGACGCGCAGCACCAGTGGGTGACGCGGACGCGGGCGGAGCGTCGGGTGGGCGCCGACTTTGGGGTCAGGACGACCGAGCAGCTGGCTGCGACGGTGCGGTGCGCGACATCGGACGGGCGGGCCAACCACGCTGTCGCGACGGCCGCGCCGCTGTCGCTGCCCGAGCGGGACCTGCTGGTCGACCCGTACCTGCTGGGGGTGTGGCTGGGCGACGGGCACTCCTCGTCGGCGCGGTTCACGAGCGCGGACCCTGAGATCGCGATGCGGATCGAGGGGCGGGGGTACGAGCCGTCGCAGGCGAAGGCCGGGTTCGAGGCGATCGGTGTCCTGGTTCGCCGGCACATCCCGGTCGACTACCTGCGGGGGAGCGAAGCGCAGCGTCGTGACCTGCTCGCAGGCCTGCTCGACACCAGCGGGACGGTGAACCCGACCGGGTCGGTGCAGTTCGCCGTCACGGACGAGCGACTGGCACGCGACGTCCGCGAGCTGGTGCACTCGCTCGGATACCGGACGGGGTGGTCCGTCAAGCAGGTGCGGGGGCGCTCGGCCGCGTCGTCGACGTGCTTCACGATCACGTTCACGACGGACGACGACGTGTTCGCGCTCGAGCGCAAGAAGCTCGTGCACAAGGAGCGGCGCCGTCCGTCCACGCAGCGACTGCACCAGCGCTTCGTCGTGTCGGTCGAGCCGGTGGCGTCGGTCCCGGTGCGTTGCGTCGAGATCGACCACGCCTCGCACCTGTACCTCGCGGGCCCGTCGATGATCCCCACACACAACTCCACGCTCGGCATCGACATCGTGCGGTCGTCGGCCATCAAGCACAACATGGCGGCCGTCGTCTTCTCGCTCGAGATGAGCCGCAACGAGATCACGATGCGTCTGCTGTCCGCCGAGGCGCGCGTGCACCTGCAGAAGCTGCGCACGGGTGCCATGGCCGAGGACGACTGGGCGAAGATCGCCGCGACCATGGGCCGCATCAGCGAGGCCCCGCTGTTCATCGACGACTCGCCCAACATGTCGCTCATGGAGATCCGCGCCAAGTGCCGGCGCCTCAAGCAGCGCCACGACCTCAAGCTGGTCGTCATCGACTACCTGCAGCTCATGACGTCCGGCAAGCGCGTCGAGTCCCGCCAGCAGGAGGTATCGGAGTTCTCGCGAGCCCTCAAGCTGCTCGCGAAGGAGATCGAGGTCCCCGTGATCGCGATCTCGCAGCTGAACCGTGGTCCCGAGCAGCGCACGGACAAGAAGCCGCAGATGAGCGACCTTCGCGAATCGGGCAGCATCGAGCAAGATGCGGACATGGTTATTCTTTTGCATCGTGAAGATGCCTATGAGAAGGAATCGCCCCGTGCGGGCGAGGCTGACCTGATCGTGGCGAAGCACCGTAACGGCCCGACGGACACCATCACCGTCGCGTTCCAGGGGCACTACTCGCGGTTCGTGGACATGCAGATGTGACTTCGGTAGTTTGATGTCGAGATGTCGGATAGTTGTCGAGACGCAAGATAGTTTGAAAACACGGCCGGGATACTTTAAGTACAGCCAGTCCGACAGCTGCAGCTCGCCGCTCATCCGCGCCAGGATCGTGCCGAGGGGCAGTCGTGGCCCCTGCCCGGGACCACTGACCACCCGCATCTCGACGTCGTCGCCGTCGTCCTCGTGTTGCTCGTCCTCCCGCGGCCCCTGTTGTGGCTGGCTTGTCAGTGCTCGGATTTAGCATGCGGAGCATGACGCGGTATATCGACGAGGATCTGCACGGTGCGGAGTTCCGCGAGTGCGATCTGACCGGGGCACGCCTGATCGGCGTCGTCATGCAGGATGCCGTGATCGACGGGCTCATCACCAACCTCGTGGTGAACGGAGTCGAGGTCACCGAGTACGTCGAGGCAGAGCTCGACCGGCGTCATCCGGTGCGGGTGCTGATCCGCTCCGAGGACCCTGCCGATCTGCGCGAGGCATCGCGTCAGCTCCATGCCGGCTGGGCCGCCACGATCGAGCGAATCCGCCGTACGCCCGGCATCGAGCGCCGCAGCGTGAACGACGAGTGGTCGGCGGTGCAGACGATGCGCCACCTGGTCTTCGTCCATGACTCGTGGTTCCGCCGCTGCTGCCTGGGCTCGGCGGAGCCGTTCACGCCGATGGGCATCGGGCCGACCGTCGAGCCCTACCGTGGAGCGCACGGGCTTGACCTCTCGGTCGATCCGGCCCTCGACGAGATCGTGAGCGTGCGTGACGCACAGGCAGCCGAGCTCGAGGCCTGGCTCGACGAGGTCACCGCTGTGCAGCTCGCAGCGCGAGCGCCGGTGCCCGACGACGATGCCTGGCCGCCGTATGCCCGGGGCCGCTCGGTGCGGCAGTGCCTCGGCACGGTGCTCAACGAGACCTTCGAGCACCACCGCTTCTGCGTCCGCGACCTCGACCTGATCGAGGCACAGGACGCTCGGTAGGGCCGGCTACGGACTGAGCTTCTTGCGGATGCGGGCATCGCTGACCGTCTGGGCGGTGCCGAGCCGTTGGGCCCGGGGCCGTCAGTCCGAGGGGTCGTACTGCAGGACGACGAGGAGCGTGCCGGACCGCGGGACGGCGAGGGTGCACACGTCCCACACCCACACCCGCGGGGACCGGTGGCACGCCTCGCGCTCGGTGAGGTCCAGGCGCGAGGCGAGCTCGGTAGGTGACTCCCCGGCGGCTCCGCGCAGCGTCAGCTCGACCCAGCAGCCGCCCGAGGCGCACACCTCCTCGGTGGACACGACGTTCACGTCGTCGGGTAGAGACGGGCCCTCCCCGAGGGACGGCACCGAGCTTTCGAAGACCTCCGCGGCGAGCGAGCCGAGCACCGACGTCGCGAGGCCCAGCCACAGGACGAGACCTGCGGCGACCACGGTGATGAGTGTGATGCGCGGCAGCGCGCGCCGGAGCGAGCGAGTGCCGCCGACCGCCGCAGGCCCGCCGGTCATGGTCGATCCTTCCGGGGCGCTCATGCGTCGTCACGGTAGGACGTCGACCGTCACCGGGCACGGCCGTCTCACGCGGTCGGCGCCCGACCCCCGCCTTCCGTCCGGGCGTCGATGCGCGCGCGCCGCACGCCCCGTGGACGGCATACTGACGCCCCGGCCCGGGCGGGCCGAAGGTCATCGGTTACCTGGTTCCGCGGGTCGAGGGTTCGAGTCCCTCCGGCGTCTCGACGTCGTAGCTCAGTGGTCAGAGCAGCGGACTGCGCACCGTCCCGTCAGGGGCCGTCGCTCTCCGGAGGCCACACCACGCCCGCCCGGGCCCTCGTGCACGCGGCTCGCTGACCCCGCCCGGGTGACACCGGAGAAAAGCGCTACCAGCCGCCCTGTGTAGACCCCTACAGTCCTCGACGACAACAGCACACGGGGAGAATCGGGTGGGCCGGAGACTGTCGGTTACCACTCCTCATGGCCAGGTCGCGGGTTCGAGTCCCGCCGTCACCTCGGTGACGTAGCTCAGATGGCAGAGCAGGACTCCGGCGTCATCACACGCCCACCCGAGCCTCCCCGGAGCGGGCCGGAGCGTCTTCGGTTACCTGGTGATGGCAGTGCGGGTTCGACTCCCGACCCCTCGGGGTACTGCCCGGCGGCACCAGCCGCCGTACCGGAGACGCGACCACACGCCCGCTCCACCCCTGTCGGAGCGGTGGCGGGCCGGAGCGGATCGGTTCTCCTCTCACTCAGGACGCCCTCGGAGGAGGGCAGCCCGGTTCGCCGGGTCCACCCGGTGCGCGCACCACGCCCGCCACCGCCACGACGACCGACCGAGAGGAACGACCGATGGACGTGCTGCGCACGCTCGGACTGCGGCGCACGCCGCAGAGCGAGCGCGCCGACACCCGCCAGGAGCTGAACGCCGCCGGTGGCTACGCGTTCGCGCTCGACGACGTCGCCCGGCTGCGGCGCTTCCTGACCCTCGGCGTGGACGGCGGCACGTACTACGCCGCGCCGCGCGAGCTGGCCCGGGAGAACGCCGAGGTCGTCGGGCGGATGGCCCACGAGGACCCCGAGACGCTGGTCAGGACCATCGTCGACGTGTCCGTCCGTGGCGCCGCCCCGCGCCAGAACCCCGCGCTGTTCGCCCTGGCGTACGCCGCGTCGGTGCCGGAGTCGGCACAGCTCGCGCTCGCGGCGCTGCCGGCCGTGGCCCGGACCGGGACGCACCTGTTCCTGTTCGCGGGCTACGTCGAGCAGTTCCGCGGCTGGGGTCGGGGCCTGCGGCGCGCCGTCGGCGGCTGGTACACGTCCAAGGACGCCGACGCCCTCGCGTACCAGGCGGTCAAGTACCGCCAGCGTGAGGGCTGGTCGCACCGCGACCTGCTGCGTCTGGCCCACCCGACGACGGCCTCGCCGGAGCTGCGGGCGACGTTCGACTGGATCGTCCGGGGCTCGGTCGGCGACGCGACGCCGACGCTCGTCGAGGGTTTCGTGGCGGCGCAGGCCGCCACGGAGACCGCGGTGTGGGTCGACCTCGTCCGGCGGCACCGGCTGTCGTGGGAGATGCTCCCCGACGCGGCGCTGGGCGAGGTGGCCGTCTGGGACGCGCTGCTCGACGTCGGCGTGCCGCAGACGGCCCTGATGCGCCAGCTGCCCCGGCTCACGCGGCTTGGCATGCTCCCGGACCTCGGGGGCCGGACTGACGAGGTCGTCGCGCAGCTGGTCGACCCCGGCCGGCTGCGGTCGGCGCGCGTCCACCCGGTCAGCGTGCTCGTGGCGCAGCGGACGTACGCCTCCGGGCGGTCGGCCCGCGGCGCCGGCGAGTGGTCGCCGAGCCGGAAGGTGACCGATGCCCTTGATGCCGCGTTCTACGCGGCGTTCGGGGCCGTCGAGCCCTCCGGGAAGCGCACGCTGCTCGCGGTCGACGTCTCGGGGTCGATGGGCGTGCCGATCTCGGGCATGCCGATCACGGCCCGCGAGGCGTCCGCCGCGCTGGCCCTGGTGCAGCTCGCGACGGAGCCGTCGGCCTCCGCCGTCGGGTTCACCACGCGGCAGGGCGGCAGCGGCTGGCACGAC
Source organism: Cellulomonas sp. S1-8 (assembly GCF_026184235.1). Lineage (NCBI taxonomy): Bacteria > Bacillati > Actinomycetota > Actinomycetes > Micrococcales > Cellulomonadaceae > Cellulomonas > Cellulomonas sp. S1-8. Next base: position 4,456,794 of record NZ_CP110806.1, on the reverse strand, counting down.
AGCGCACTGCAGTCGCTCGCGATCTCGCCGCGGCAGCGGCTCGACGACGCCCTGCGCGTCGTCGACGCGATGCCGATGGCCGGGACCGACTGCTCGCTGCCGATGGTGTGGGCGACCGAGCAGGGCGCCGAGGTCGACACGTTCGTGGTCTACACGGACAACGAGACCTGGGCGGGCAAGGTGCACCCGCACCAGGCCCTCGCCGAGTACCGGCGGCGCTCGGGGATCGACGCGCGGCTCGTGGTCGTCGGCATGACGGCGACGGGCTTCTCGATCGCCGACCCGTCGGACGCGGGGATGCTCGACGTCGTCGGCTTCGACGGCGCGGTGCCCTCGCTCATCACGGAGTTCGCGCGTGGCCTCTAGGGCCTCGCACGGGCCCGACGCGCCGGCCGGGGGCGGCACCGACCACGGGGCCGCCCCACGGTCGGCGCCCCCACGGTCGGCGCCCGCGCCTTCGGACACACCCCTGCGGCCGTCCCGTCGGGGCGCCTCGGATCCTCGGGCCGCCCGGGCGCGCGAGCTCCATCGCAAGGCTGCCGAGGCGGACGAGGTGGCCGCGCGGTACCGCCTGGAGCGCGACCGCCTCATCCTCCAGCTCCGCGGCGAGGACGCCGCGCGGTGGAGCTACTCCGAGATCGCGGAGGTGCTGGGCTGCAGCCGGGAGCTGGTCGCCCTCGTCACGCGTCGGTCCCGCTGACGCCCGTCCTCGCTGCTGGCCCACGCCGACGATCGTGGCGGGACAGCAGCCCGCACCTCCGCCGAGCCGGGCACCCACTGAGCAGACTGCACACATTGACTGGTGACCGGTCGAGACCGGTGACCGGTCAAAGTGCGACGCCCAGCCCCGGTCAATCTGTCCTGCATCTCGACAGCAAGAGACTTTGAGAATCGGGCGAGATCCCGCCTACTTTGAAAATCCGCGACAGGTTTATTAGGTACGGCGCGCGAACTAATCGGCAGCCCGCGGCATGCTGTCTGTACGGGGGACGGGCAGCGGACGTGGCGTCGGGACCGTCGGCCATGACGGGCCACCCTGGCTCGACGAGGAGCCCGGAGAGCCGGACCGGTCGCGCACCTGGCTCGAAGGTCGTCAGCCGGCATCTCCTCGGACGATGTCGCCGAGCTCTCTCAGCGTATCGATGCGGTACCGCGCCCCCGAGAAGTCACTGTCACGTGTGAAGCGGTTGTCCACGACTGCGCAGTCGATGCCGGCCGCCACCGCGGACCTCAACCCACGGGCCGAGTCCTCCACGACCAGGGTGTCCGATCGTGCGGCGCCGAAGCGCCGCAGTCCGGCAAGGTACGGCTCCGGGTCGGGCTTGGCGCGCTGGTAGTCCTCACGGACGAGGACGAAGTCCATGAACGCGCGGATCTGCCGTCTCTCGTGGATGAGGTCGAAGTCCGCGCGCTTGGAAGTCGTCACGACGGCCAGACGCGCATGCCGCGACAGCTCGGCGAGCACGTCGACAACTCCGTCGATCTCGATGGGCTGCGTGCGCAGGTACTCCTGGTAGTAGCCGTCGCGCGCGACGCGGAGTCGGTCGATGGTCGGCTCGTCGACACCCGCCGCCCTGGCCTGGGCCCACGTTCCCAGCCCCCGGGTCATGTCGCTCAGGTACTGCGCCTTGTCCAGGACCACCCCGACGTCGGCCAAGGCTCGCTCGCCCGCCGTCCAGTACCAGTGCTCGGTGTCGACGAGGACGCCGTCGTGGTCGAAGAGGATGTAGCTCTTCACGGCGAACGCATGAGCATCACCGGGACGGCGAGTCCTGCGTCGTCGCCGAGGTCCTGGGTCAGCGGGATCCAGTCGAGGCCGACCATCCTCGGGCAGTCGCACTCGAGGTCGTGATCGGTGCCGAGCACCGGCTCGCTCGCGGGGTCGACCTCCACCCGGAAGACAGTCGTCCACCCTGAGGGGTACGGGAACTCGAACACGGCACGGACCGACGTGCAGGTCAGGTCGGTCTCCTCGAGGACCTCACGTTTCACCGCCACGGTCAGATCCTCACCGTCGTGAACCCCGCCCCCCGGCAGGGTCCAGTACTCCGGGCCGTCGTGTCGCCCCTGCGGCCCTCGCCCACGTTCCCGGACCATCAGCACCGACCCGTCGCGGACGATGATCGCCGCCACCCGCTTCCGCCCGTCCACGTCCTCATCGTTGCCGAAAGTGGCCGCCGGAGTCACCCGGATACCTGCCGGATCGCGATCGTCAGCAGCGAGCGACCGTGCGGCGGCCGTTCGTACTTGGACCGAGCTCTGCGCTGAGCGCTCCACGGTTCAAGGTAGCCCGCACGTCAGCGGTCAATGTGCGCCGCATCTCGACAGTTGATGTCGAGATGTCGAAATGCAAGATTGATTTGACCGAGGCAGGAATGAGCCGCCCGTGCTGCTCCTCCCGGATGCACCAAGAGGCCACGAACGCGCCGAGCGCGTCGTGACCTCTTGGTGCGTTCCGGCGTGATGACGGGAGCGGGTGGTACGAGCCCCTACCGCCGGCGGGACGTCCCCCCACGCCCCCGCCAGCCGCCGTTCACCGGCGACGCGCCGCCAAGTCCTCCCAGGTGCAGCGCGAGGAAGAACAGACCGACGAACATCAGCGTCTGTGGGGTCAGAGCGTCCCCGACGTTCGCCTCGACGAGGTCGAGGAGCAGGGCGAGGGCGAAGATCGCGGCAGCGACGAGCGCGAGCATGAGAACTCCAAGGGGGAGGGGTCCGGCGGCCTGCCGGAGGATCCGACGTTTCGGGTGAATCGGGAGCAACCGGATCATGGCGCACGGCCACGACGCCCGCGACCGGAGACGGGCTCCGAGGGCGCGAGGGACTCAGGCGGGTCGCTCGACGGCAGCCCCCGGGCGCGGCCTCCACGTCGAGTACCCGGAGCCTGACCGCCGTGCGAGAAGTTGGAACGCGCGTGTAACACACATCACAGTACGGTCGATCGCATGGCCACTCCCGCGACCGAGGACCTCACGGGGCGCAGCGAGCTCAAGCGCTCGATCACCGCCCGGCAGCTGTACTTCTACGTGGTCGGCGACGTCCTCGGCTCGGGCATCTACGTGCTCGTCGGCCTGGTCGCCGCGGCCGTCGGCGGCGCCTTCTGGATGGCCTTCCTGGCCGGCGTCGCGATCGCCGCCGTCACCGGCCTCGCGTACGCCGAGCTGGTGACCAAGTACCCGAAGGCGGCCGGCGCTTCGCTCTACGTGCACAAGGCCTTCCGCAAGCCCTTGCTGACGTTCTTCATCACGATCTGCATGCTCTCGGCCAACATGGCCGCGGTCGGGTCGCTGGCCTCGGGGTTCGTGCGCTACTTCAGCGACCTCGTCGGGCTGTCGGAGGAGTCGATCTGGATAGGCACCGGCGTCGCGCTGCTCTTCGTGGCGCTCATCACGGTCATCAACCTGATCGGGATCACCGAGTCCGTGGTGGCGAACGTCGTCATGACGTTCATCGAGCTCAGCGGCCTGGTCGTCGTCGTGGCGATCGGCGTGATCGCGCTGGTGAACGGCGTCAACGACCCGGGCGTGCTGCTGGAGTTCAGCGCGGAGGGCTCGCCCGTCCTGGCGGTGCTCGCGGGCGTCTCGCTGGCCTTCTTCGCCATGACCGGCTTCGAGAACGCCGCCAACGTCGCCGAGGAGACCGTCGACCCCTCGCGCGCCTTCCCGCGGGCGCTGATCGGCGGGATGCTGACCGCGGGCGTGGTCTACGTGCTCGTCTCCGTCTCGGCGGCCCTCGCGGTCCCGATCGAGACGCTCGCCGGCGAGACCCTGCTCGAGGTCATCCGCGCCGACCTCTTCTTCGTCCCGGCCGCGATCATGCTGGTCGTCTTCGGGCTGGTCGCCATGATCGCGATCAGCAACACCGCCCTGGTCACCGTCGTCGCGCAGTCCCGGATCCTGTACGGGATGGCTCGCGAGGACGTCGTGCCCTCGGTCTTCGCCAAGATCCACCCGACGCGCCGCAGCCCGTACGTCGCGCTGCTCTTCGGCGCCGCCGTCGTCGGTGCCCTGCTAGTGATCGGGGCGGCGATCCGCGCGAGCCAGGCCGGGCTGCCCGTGGACGACCGGCTCGACGTCGTCGACCGCCTCGCGACGATCACCGTGGTGTTCCTGCTCTTCATCTACGCGCTCGTGATCGTCGCCTGCCTGAAGCTGCGGGGCAACGACGAGACGGCGGACACCTACCGGGCGAGCACGCCGCTGCTGTTCGCCGGCATCGTCGGCAACGTCGCCGTGCTGGTGTACACGCTGATCGACGACCCGGCGGCGCTCCTGTGGGTGGGCGGCCTGCTGGCCGTCGGCCTCGTGCTCTACCTGCTCGAGAAGTTCCGCGGCACGACGCCCCGACGCCCACCGGAAGCCGAGCCCGACGACGTCGCTGCTCCCGGACCATCCGCTGCGCACAAGGAGCCCTGACCATGCACGTCATCGTCGCCACCGACGGCTCGCGGGCTTCGCTGGTCGCGGCCCGGCAGTTCAAGTGGATCGCCGACTCCCGCGAGATCACCGACCTGACGGTCGTCGCCGTGGTCAGCCCCTACGCGGCCGTCCCCTTCGCCAACGAGCTGGGCGCCGAGCAGCCGACCGAGCTCGCCGGGCTCAGCTTCACGCAGGAGGCCCGCACCGCCGTCGACATCGTCGCCGCGGAGTTCGACGGGTGGGGGCCCACCGTCCACAAGGAGATCCGCAGCGGCTCGCCCGCGCAGGAGATCATCCGGGCAGCGGAGGACGTCGACGCCGACCTGATCTCCCTGGCCTCGGGCAGCCGGGGACTGACCAGGACGATCCTGCTCGGCAGCACCGCCTCGCGCGTGCAGCACTCCGCGCCCTGCCCGGTGCTGGTCTGCCGCCCGACCTCGAACAGCGAGCGCGGCGCCGGCTGAGCTGTCGTGTACCTCGCCCGCCGGGTCAGAGCAGGGCGTGCGCGTGGAAGAGCCGGTCCAGGATCTCGCGGATCGCCGGGGCCTTCAGCTCGTTGTAGTCCGCCGTCCGACCACCCCCTGCCATGCGCAGGCGGTCAGCGGCCGAGCGCTTGGCAGCTGCGTAGGCCTCACGATCCTCCGGGTGCTCCCGCAGCCAGTCGCGCAGGAGCACGTGGCGGACGGCCTCGGGGCTGTCCGGGCTCCACACGTGCAGGTTGGCCTGCGGGGTGTCCGAGACGAGGAGGCGGTGCTCGTGCCAGCCGCGCTCGCGCAGGACGAGCGTGAAGCCTGCGGTTTCCAGCGCCGGCACGTAGCTCGGCTCGTCGGTCGAGTCGGCGACGGTCAGGTCGAGGTCGACGATCGACTTCGCCGCCAGGCCGGGGACCGACGTGGACCCGACGTGCTCGAGCGCGAGCACCGCGTCGCCGAGCGCCTCCCGGACGAGGTCGGCGAGCGCCTCGTACGCGGCGGGCCAGCGGGTGTCGTACTCGACGATGACGACGTCGGCCGGCGGGGACGGCACGAGCCACTCGGCGCCGTCGGGGTCGTCAGGGTGATGGCGGACGATCTCCTCGGCGCTGACCACCGTCCGAGGCTAGCGGCCCGCGAAACCCGGTGGTCGACCCCAGCGCTGGCCTCACTGGAACGAGGACATGGCGCTGGTCGACGGCGCCGCGACCGATCCGTTCGAGCGCGGCACCCACCGGTGAGGCTGATCCTCGACACGAACATCCTGATCGACGGGCTGGTGCCGACCACCACGGGCGATGAAGCCGCGATCAGCATGGCGACGCTGGCCGAGCTGCGCTTCGGGGTCCTGATCGCGCGCACACCCGAGAGCAGGGCGGCGCGCGGATGCGGGTCCTGTCGAGTGCCGAGAGCGCGCTGGCCGCCCTGCCGATCGACGACACGGTCGCGTCGTCCTACGCCCTGCTGGCGACGAAGGCGATCGCGGCCGGGCGGCAGCCGCGTGCCCGGGCGTTCGACCTGCTGATCGCGGCGACGGCCCACGCTCACGGCGCCGTGCTGGTCACGAGGAACGTCGGTGACTTCACGGGCCTCGACGACGTCCTCGAGGTCCGCGCGCCGTAGCAGAGGGTCGAGCCACCGCCGTGCGCCTGAGGCCCCGGACCCCCCTCGGGCAGTCGATCTGCCCCGCATCTCGACATCGGCGCGGGGCCGGCCGCACCCGACAGGGTCAGACGGTCGCCAGCGGCGACCAGACCTCGTTGGGGCTGTTGGTGCAGGCGCCCCAGGTGAGCGTGGCCGTGCGGAAGTCCTCGATGCAGCCGATGCCCCAGTCGAGCTGGTGGATACGGCCGTCGCTGGTCTGTCCCCAACGCACCAGCAGGCCGCTGTCACAGGCCGTGACGAAGATTCCGGAGGAGCTCCCGGTGGCCAGGCACCGGCCGTCCGGGGTGCGAATGGTCTGGTCCGCCGCCGAGTAGACCCAGCGCTGCGTGGCCGAGCCGTTGCACTTGGTGGTGAACGCCGCCACCGGCCGCTCGGGGTGCTCCCGACGGTCGACGCACAGTCCGGTGTCCTTGTTGCGAAGCTGGCTGCCGGACGCGGCGGCCTGTGCCGGCTGCGCCGCGCCGAACAGGCTCAGGGCCAGCAGGGCGGATGCCGCCAGGGTCGAGATGATCTTCCGCACCATCGTCGGGCTCCTTCTCACGAGGGAGATCGGACGGTCGCGCCGACACCTGATGACGTCGGCGGTGACGTCGATCCGTAGAGATAGTGGAACTTTGCACTACCTACTGTGCTCGTCGAGTTACAGAATCCTCTGAGAATCCGGCGCGGACACGAGGTGGACGCCCCGGCCGCGGACCCCCGTGCCATGTGCGCTCGCCGGAACGGCGTGGATAGTCTGACCACCCGATCCGTTCCTGTGGGCGAGGGTGCGCCGTCCGGGCTGCTCGCGCCTCGCCGAGGGGGACCTGATGGCCGGCGAACGTACCTACCCGATGCTGCCGTGCGCGGACCTGGACGAGGCGCTCGTGTTCTACCGTGCGCTCGGGTTCAGGGTCACCTTCGAGCAGCGCCGCCCCAACCCCTGCGCGGTCGTGGAGCTGGACGACATCGCGATCCACCTGTTCACCATCGACGGATTCGACCCGGCCGCCTCGTACGGCAGCACCGTCATCACCGTCGCCGAGCCCGGTGAACGGCACGACGCGTTCAAGGCCGGGCTGCGGGAGCGGTACGGCAAGGTGCCGATCAAGGGCATCCCGCGCCTCCTGCCGCCGCGCCGCAAGGCCGGCACGGCGACCGGCTTCTCGGTCGTGGACGTCGGCGGCAACTGGCTCCGCTTCTACCGCGCGGGTGCGTCCGAGGACGACCCGACGGAGCGCCGGCACGGCCTCGGCCGGGTGATCGACGTCGCCGCACGGCAGGGTGACGCGCGCGGTGACGAGGTCCAGGCGATCGCTGTGCTCGACGCGGGGCTCATCCGGTTCGCCGACGCCCCGCCGGTCGAGGTGTTCGAGGCGCGGCTCTACCGCGCTGAGCTCAGCGTCCGCAGCGGAGCGGACGCGACCCCCGACCTCGACGCGGCGCGCGCGCTGCTCGACGAGCACGACCTCGGCGACCAGGCGGAGCGGACCCTCGCGGCCGCGGTCGACGCGGCGCGTTCCTAGCGTGCCGCCACGGACGCCCGAGACTCCCGGTCGCCTCGGCCAGGCGACGTTCCTGACGAGAGGCTGACATGACCAACCGCAACCCCGCAGTGGACGCGTTTCTCGATGAGCTCGACCACCCGCTCGCTGACGACGTGCGCTCCCTGCGGCTGGCGATCCTGTCGCTGCCCGTCGGGGTGGCGGAGCAGGTCAAGTGGAACGCGCCGAGCTTCACCTACGGTGGCGTGGACCGTGTGACGTTCAACCTGCGCCCGACGGACCGGGTCCAGCTGATCCTGCACCGGGGCGTGAAGGTACGGCAGGACGCCGAGACGTTCACGTTCGCCGCCGACGACCTCGTCGAGTGGATCACCGCGGACCGCGGGACGGTCACCGTGGCGCCGGCAGACCTCGCGGCCCGTCGCCCGGCCCTGCTCGACCTGGTCGGCCGGTGGGTGCTCGCATGACGACGTCGACGGTCGGGTCTATCGGGGCGACGCTGCCGACGTAGAGCTGAGCGCCTGCTGATCACTGCGATCACGTCCGCTCAGTGAGCGGCACACCCCGGCGTCCACGTGCCGACGGCGTCGAGCGACGCCTCGATGAGGTCGGGCGTCACGTCGGCCACCTCGAACGTGGCGCGGTAGAACGCCGGGCCGAGCAGGATCGCGGCGGCCGACGCCGGGTCGACGCGGAGCGTGACCTCGCCGTCGGCCGCGGCCTGCGTGAGGGCCGCCGCGATGCGGCCCTCGACGGCGTCGGCGAACGCCTGCCGCCGGGCGTCGAGGCCCGCGTCCCAGATCGCGCCGTTGGCGAGGGTCGTCGCCACGGCGCGGACCTCCACGAGCCGGAGCTGCGCGGCGATCGCCTCGAGGTTGCGCTTCAGCCATGCGCGGACCGGTGTCGTCGGCTCGTCGAAGAACGGGAACGGGACCTGGGACATCGCCTCGGACAGCAGATCGTGCGCCTGGGGCCAGTGCCGGTAGACCGTGGCGCGGCCGACACCGGCGCGGTCGGCGACCTGGACGTGCGTCACGGCGGCCGGCCCGTGCTCGACGAGGAGGCCCCGGGCTGCGTCGAGGATGGCCTCGCGGCTGCGTACGGACCGCGGGTCGGTTGACGCCACCGGCACCACCCCATCTGTGAGACGGATTGACTCAGAACCCGCCAGAGCCCACACTCACCCTATGGGACAGAATGTATCGCAGATGCGGATCGTCGTGCTGGGGGCGAGCGGCGCCACCGGCGGCCGGGTGGTCGGGGCGGCCCTCGACCGAGGGCACCGCGTCGTCGCCGTCGTGCGTCGCCACGGCGCACTGCCCGCGCGGGAGGGCATGACCAAGGCGGTGTGGACCGACGTCGCCGACACCCGAAGCCTCGTCCCGGCGCTGCGCGGTGCCGACGCCGTCGTCAGCGCGCTGGGCGGCGCACCGAAGGGGCCCACGACCGTGTGCACGGACGCCCTGCGCACCGTCGTCCCCGCCATGCGCGCGGCCGACGTCCGCCGTCTCGTCGTCGTCAGCGCGCACGGCGTCGCCGAGAGCCGCGACCGGTCGCTGTACGTGCGCGCGGTCTGGGCGGGCGTCGCCGACCGGATGCGCGACAAGGAGGCGATGGAGCAGCTCGTCACCGCGTCCGGCCTGGACTGGACGCTCGTGCGCCCCCCGGCGCTCGCCGACGGGCCCGCGACGCGCGGCTACCGCACCGGCGAGCGGCTGCCGATCCGGCTGTGGTCGCGCATCGCCCGCGCCGACCTCGCCGACTTCCTGGTGCGTGAGGTCGAGACCCCGGCGTTCCTGCGCGGCCTTCCCCGGATCGCGCGATGAGCGCCGACGTCGCCCCGGTGGACCTCACCGACAGGGTCGCGCTGGTCACCGGCGCGACCGGCGGGATGGGCCGCGTCATCGCCGTCGAGCTCGCCCGCCGGGGTGCGACGGTCGTCACCGTCGCCCGGGACGCGCGCCGCGCCGCGGACGTCGCCGAGGAGGTCGCGCGGGTGGCGGGACCCGGCCGGTTCCGCGTCGTCGAGGGCGACCTCACGCGCCGCGCCGACGTCGTCGCCGCGGCCGAGCGCATCGCCGCCGAGCACCCGGTGCTGCACCTGCTGGTCAACAACGCGGGGGCGCACTTCGCGCAGCACGCCCTGTCGGTGGACGGCGTCGAGCGGCACGTGGCGCTCCACCATCTCGCGGCTTTCGGCCTCAGCGCGCTGCTGACTGAGCCGTTGGTCCGCGGCGGCGGCCGCGTCGTCGGCGTCGCGTCGGACTCCCTCAACGACACCCGGCAGATCAAGCTCGGGGGACGCGCGCGGCCCGCCGCCCTGGACCCGTCCCAGCTCGACGACGTGCGGGCGCTCAACCCCGCCGCAGGCTTCGTCCCGTTCGAGGCCTACGCCCGCGCGAAGCTGCTGGCCGTGATCGCCGGGTACGAGCTCGCCGACCGGCTCGCGGACCGCGGCGTCACCGTCAACGCGGCCCACCCCGGCATCGTGGCGACCGACATCATCGACGACCTCGTGCCCCGCTGGCTCACGCCGCTCGGCGGCCTGATCCGGCGCACCATGCTCACCCCGGCCGACGGTGCGCGGGCCGCGCTGCGCCTCGCGACCGACCCCGCGCTCGCCGGGACGACGGGCGCGTACTTCGACCGCGACCGGCGCGCCACCACCCCGCCGGTCTCCCACGACCGGACGGTGCGGGCGCGCGTCTGGGCTGCCGCCCGGCGCCACTACGGCCTCGCGGACCAGGGGTGATGCCCGTGTCGATCGATCGCTCGCGCACCCACGAGGCCGGGGCTGATCGCGCCGCCCGCGGCGGAGGTCGCCGTCGGCACCGAGGAAGCTGAGCTCACCGCTCGAGGCGCGGGGTGGGGATGCCGAGCCGGCGCGCTTCGCGCAGCGTGTCCGCCAGGACGGCGCGCGCCTCCGTGGTGTGCGGATCCGTGTGCGCCGCGAGGCTCCTGCGAGCCAGCGGGATCAGGGAGGTCGCCCACCCGGACGCCGCGGCGACCAGGCCGGGCAGCCGGAACGGCGTCGTCGCGCCGCGGTGCCGGCGCAGGTCGACGCCCCGAGCCTCGATGACGGGCAGCAGCTCGCGAGTCGTCACGAACGCGTCGCGGAACGCCCGACGGTCTCCGATCATGTGCGCCAGCGACCCGCTGCGTATCGCCTGGTCGAACATGCCGGCGTCGGCGATGAAGTGGAGCCACAGCCACCCGCGCATGTCCTTCTCCTGCCGGACGGCGAGGCCTGCCTGGCGGAAGGCGGCGATCACCTCCTGCTCCCGCCGAGTCGGCGGAGCGTCCGTCGTGCCGATGAGGACGGCGGGCAGGATCGCGCCCGACAGCACGCCGTCGTCGCCGAGACCGCCGCCCCCTTGCGGGAACCCGAACACGAGCTGGTCGGCGGGGATCGGTGCGGCGGCGGTGAGCGGCTCCTCCCAGAGGTTGCCGAACACGAGCACCGTCGCCGTGCCCAGTCGGGGAGCGAGGAACGCGGCTGCCTCGGCGAGACGATGGTGCCCGACGCTGAGGACGATCAGATCGAAGCCGTGGCCCGGGTCGAGGGACTCCCGCAACGGGGTCCGGAACGACTCACGCACCCGCCGGCCGAACGGCTTGCGGCGCCCGTCGATCCAGTCCAGCTGCACCTCGTCCCCGTACTGCGCAGCGCGACCCGGACGCACGTAGAACTCGACGTCGTGCCCGGCGGCGTGCAGCACGCGACCGTAGATCGTCGCGATCACCCCACGACCGAACATCAGGATGCGCATGACGGACCCTCTCCGTAAGATGGAGCCTGTCTCCACTTACGACGATATGGAGGCAGTCTCCAGTTGTCAACGAGAGGGCTCATCGTGGCCGAGGTCCGCGCCCTGCGAGCGGATGCGCGACGCAACCGGGACGCGATCGTGGCGGCCGCGCGGGACGTGTTCGACCAGGACGAGCACGTGCGCTTCGACGACTTCGCGGCGCGTGCCGGCGTGGGGGTGGGGACGCTCTACCGGCACTTCCCCACACGCGAGGCGCTGGCCGCGGCCGTGTACGAGGGCGAGGTGGCCGCGCTCTGCGACCAGGCCCGCGACCCGACGCGGACCGCCGTCGAGAACCTCGACGCCTTCCTGCGCGGGTTCGTCGAGTACCTGGTGGCGCACGCCGGCCTCGCGCGTGCACTCGCCGCCGTCGTGGACCCGGTGGTGCAGGCCGACGGCGGGATGGAGCTGGAGCGCACGGTCGCCGACCTCCTGGCTCGCGCGGCCGGCGACGGCGCGGTCCGCGACGACGTGGCCGTCGGGGCGGTCATGATCGTGCTGCACGGCATCGGATCGGCGACCGACCGGCCGCACTGGGCATCGGAGTCGCGCGCCGCTGTGGAGCTCCTGCTCGCCGGGCTGAGAACGGCCTGACGTCGCGTAGCAGCGCCTCAGACCTCGTCGCGCCACGTGTGCTGCGGGTCGTACCCCAGCAGGCGACGGGCCTTGTCGATGGACAGGAGCGTCTCGCGGCCCTCGATCGGGCGGGTCACGGGGACGTCCGGGAAGTACTCGGCGATGAGCTCCGCCGACGGCCGCTCCAGCACCGTGTCGGGTGACGCGATGACGAACGCCTCGAACCCGCGCAGGTCGCTCTCGAGCGCCAGCCGCACCGCGAGGGCGCCGTCGCGGGCGTCGATGTAGCCCCACAGGTTCCAGATCCGGCTGCGCGGGTCGGCCGCGAAGCCCGGGAACGCGGCGTAGTCGCCGACGTCCATCACGTTGGAGAACCGCAGGCCGATCAGCTTGAGGTCCGGGTCCCAGCGTGTGAAGTGCCGGGCCATCTCCTCCTCGACCGCCTTGCCGAGCGAGTAAGTGCTCTCCGGGCGGACGGCGTACTCCTCGTCGACCGGGACGTACGGCGGCGGCGTGTCGAAGGGCAGGCCGAGGACGGTCTCGCTGGAGGCCCAGACGACGTTCCTGATGCCGGCGCGGCGGGCGGCGCTGAACACGTGGTGGGTGGCGACGACGTTGTTCGCGAACGTCGCACCGCTCGGGCGCAGGCCCGGCGCGGGGATGGCCGCGAGGTGGACCACCGCGTCGACACCGTCGTACCGGTCGTCGATGCCCGTGAACGCCTCGGTCACCTGGCCCAGGTCGGTGAGGTCGACCCGGCTGAACACCGCCTGCTGGCCCTGTGGCGGGAGCGCGGTGTCGACGTTGACCACGTCGTACCCGTGCGTCGCCAGGTGCTCGACGACCGCGCGCCCGAGCTTGCCGCTCCCGCCGGTCACCACGACGCGGCTCATGCGTCGAGCCCCACGTGCGACGGCGGCAGGACCGGGTGCGTCGACGGCTGCGTCATCCCGACATCCCATCACGGTGGGGTCAGGGATGCCGGGTCGAGCGCCGGCGTCGTGCGCGCGAGCCGCCCAGCAGCGCGGTTGCTCACTCCCCGCAGCCGTGCCCGCTCTCGATGCGGTAGATCGGGTTCTCGCCCGCGCCGATGACGAGGATGCTCCCGCCCGCGTCGGTGGCCTCGAACCACCAGTCCCCACCGCTGCTGAGCTCGTCCTCGCCGTACGTCGCATCGGGATACACCTCGAGCACCCGCTCACGAGGGGCCCCCGCGGTGAGCCCGGCCTCGGTCGCCAGCCCGAGCGTCGCGGACGGCTCCATCAGGGTCCACGTCGCGATGTAGGGGTCGACGGTGCCGCCGGCGTCGTCCGTGGTGCGGACCCGCACCCCCACACCGGTACCCGGCCACCCGAGGATGCGCCCGGGCAGTCCGCTCGTGGGGCAGGCCGCCTCGGCCTCCGTCTCCGGCTCGACGCCGAGGCGCTCGGTCAGGTAGGCGACGACGGCCGCCTCCGGGGCGTTCGCCGGGAAGTCGGACACCCGGGCACCGGACCGGAACACGGGTACCTGCGCTGCGCCGGGGTCGCCGGGGAGGGGCGTCGTGGTCGGCCCGGGCTCGGAGGTGGGGGTCGTGGCGCTCGGCGTCGGCGTGGCGCTCGGCTGGACGGCCGAGTCCGACGGGGACGCCGGTGCGACGGGAGTGCGGTCCGTCGTCGGCAGCGTCGTCAGGCCGTAGGCCGCCGCCACCAGGACGACGGCAGCGGCCGCGCTGATCGTGCCCGTCGTGGCGGTCCGCACCATCCGACCCCGGCGCACGCGGGCGCCGACCGGTGCCGGGTCGACGGCGAGCGCCGCGGGGTCCGGGTCGTGGGTGTACTGGTGCAGCGCGGTGCGAAGGTCGTAGCCCATGTCAGGCGCTCCTGTCCTGTGCGCGACGGACCACGGCGACGTGGTCGTCGTGGGAAGACGGGGGATCGAGCGGCCCGAGGCGGTCCTCGAGCCGACGGACCGCGTTGGACAGGTAGCGCTTCACCGAGCCTTCGGCCAGGTGCATGACCTCCGCGATCTGGGCGACGGTGAGGTCGTCAAGTAGCGCAGGACGACGGCCGCGCGCTCCTGACGACCGAGGGTCGCGAGCGCAGCGTGAAGGTCGAGCCGCTCCGGCGCATGGACCTCGGGCCCGGCCGTCGAGTCGGGCCGGGCGCTGAGGTGACGCTTCGCCTCGAAGGTCCGCGCACGGCGATAGCCGTCGATGTAGGTCGTCGCGATCGCACGTCGCACGTACGCCTCCAGCACCTCGGCATCCAGCCCGGCACGCGTGCGGACGAAGACCTTCACCAGCGCCTCCTGGAGCAGGTCCTGCGCCGCGGTCAGCTCGCCGGTGAACGCGTAGGCGTAGCGAGTCAGCTCGGCACCCCGGTCACGGACCAGGCCCGTCAACGCGATGTCCCTCGCGGTGTCTCTCACGTCTTCTCCTGTCCGACGGGCATCGCTGTCGCGTTGTCCTCGCCCCTTGACGAACGACGTGGGGCGAACGTTGTACCGCACCGACGACATCACCCCAGCGGCGTGTCCCTCGTGAGCCGTGATCGGGTCGTCGCGAGACCGCAGCCTCGATGACCGCCACGAGCAGATGAGATCGTCGGTGCGACCAAGCATGCGCACAACTATTGTCATCTTGCTATGGTTGTGCGCATGGCTGATGGGTGGCGAGGTGTGGAGATGAGCGTGTCCGAGGCCGCGCGCGCAGCCAAGCTCAGCCACGCTCGTGTCGGCGCACTCGTGAGATCGGGTCGGGTGCCCTCACGCAAGGTCGGCAACCAGCACGTGATCCTCGATCCGAATGCGCTGCTGGCAATGCCGCGCCGGGCGGGACGTCCCATGGCACCGCGTATGGCCTGGGGGCTGCTGCTGCTGGCCGACGACCAGCGACCAGAGTGGGTCTCGCCCGGCGACCTGTACCGCCTGAAGAAGCACCTGGCGCGGCTCGCATCCGACCCTGAACCCGAGTCGCTGTTGCAGGCGCTCGTGCGGAACAGAGCGGCGCGCCACTCGTACAGGGCGCCGCAGCCGGACGCGCTCCTTCGTGACGACGAGCTCGTGCTGTCCGGAGTGAGCGACGCGCGTGCCGGGATGTCCGCCGGGTCAGACGTCGAGGCGTACGTCCACGAGGATGACGTGCGCAAGGTTGTCCGAAGGCACCTGCTGGTCGAGGCCTCCGATGCTCACGCGAACGTCTGGCTGCACTCGTCGCCGTTGGTGCCAGCCTCGCCGTCGCGGCTGCAAGTGGCGGCTGACCTTGCCGAGCACGGCGGACCACGCGAACGCACGAGAGCTCGAGACTTGATTCGCACTGTCGTGAGAGGTCGTCCGTGACAGTTCACCTTCCTGCGATGCGTGACGGGATGGACGTGCGCGCGCACCCACGCTCGCTCAACGACTTCACGGCCGCACTCCAGGTGTTGGGGTTCGAGCCGGACGGCACGACCTGGCAGGGTCACCAGCACCGTTGGCGCGAGGACGACGCCACCCTCGACGTGCTGATCCCGCGCGGGCTCGCCCCGGGCAGTCCGGCACGACGCACGGTCACCGGAGCGACGACGCTCGAGTCACCCGGCTTGCAGCAGGCCGTCGACCGCGCTGAGGACGTCGGGGTCGCGGTGATGGGTCGAGACGGGTTGGTGCGACGGCCGAGCCTGCTCGGCGCGCTCGTCGCCAAAGGCGGCAGCCTTGGAGATCGTCATCGACGAAGGGCGCCGGCGGCATGTGCTGGACTTCGTGACGCTGGCGACGCTGATTCGCCCCAGCGACGACATCGCCGCCGCGACGAGGTCGGACCGGGCCCGGATCGCCAACATGCTCGGCAACGTCAGCCACGACACGTCGTGGCGGGCAGTCGACGGCGGTGCGGACGGCATCGAGCGGCTGAAGCTTGCGTTGGACGTCGAGAAGTCGGCGTCACCCACTCCAGACCGTCAGCCCGCCTGGAGCCGACGGCACTCCGCCTCGGGACCCTGAACCCCGGAGACGCGTGGTCGGCATCCGTCACGACCACACTCGCGAGGTCAGGACTCCGGGGTGCCGCTCGGGGGGATCGGGAGCGGCTGCCCGTCGTAGAGCATCCGGCCGGCGGTGGCCTTGGCCTCGTAGACGTCCATGTCCCACAGCGCGGCGAGTGAGGCGCCGTCCTCGTGCGTGTAGCCCCCGTCCCAGTACTTCTCCATCCCGAGCATCTCGATGGTCTCGGGATCCGTCAGGTCGAGCGACGAGCCCGGCGCGACCGGCACCGGCTGCTCGTCGAGCAGCAGCTGCCCCGCCCGCCCCTTCGCCTCGAGGAGGGGGACGTCCCACAGCTCGGCCAGCACGAACGCGTCCTCCATGTAGTAGCCCGCACCCCAGAACGCGTCGGACCGCTCCTGCGTGTACTCGTCCGCCCCCGCGAGGCCGTCGGCCACCGGCGGGGCGTCCGTCGTCGGGACCGCGTCGTCGCCGGGTGCCGGAGGCGCGGCGTCACCCGCCGTGACACCAGCGGCCGGTCGGTCGGCGCTCGCGGACGCGCAACCGACCCCGGCCACCCCGACCGTGAAGGTCACCGCGACGACCCCGAGGGCAGCCGTGCGGCGCGAGGAGCCGGTGGTGCTCGTGCGCGGCGTCATCGGTCCTCCGGGGAGCTCGGGGGTGTCGAGGCACGCCGACCGTGTCCCGGGGCCGGACGCGACGTCCGGCCGAGCGCTCGCCACCCTAGACGGCAGGCGGCTCCGACATGCGGGAAACGTCGGACCGGGAACGGGGGGTGGGGCCGGTGCCCGCAGCCCGCCCTGCGGCCCTGCGCCCCCACGCCCACTGCACCAGATCGACGACATAGGTGACGAGGAGGAGCGCGCAGCTGACACCGGCCGTCACGACGGCGTTGAACGTCAGCACGAAGAACGTCGACGAACGCAGCGAGCCCATCTCGGCGGAGCCCCCCGTGAAGAACACGAAGGCGATCACGCCGGCGACCAGGCTCGCTGCGAACCCTCCGACGGCGACCCATGCCGGCCGGTCCGACCGCCTCGGCGAGGACGGGCGCAGGAACCACGAGACGACCCAGCAGACGACGACGACCGACGACAGCGCCCCGGACAGCAGGAACACGTCGAGGATCTCGTCGACTCGGACCGGGTTCACCCGCACAGTCTCGACCACGCCGCCGGGGCGTGGCCCGCTCGGTAGCGCCGCCGCACCTGTGGTGCGACGATCGCAGGAGGCTGTGGTCCAGAGGGGGAGGCCCTGAGATGCGCCGCACCGGAGCTCTTCTCGTCCTGCTCGTCCTGCTCACCGCGTGCACGGGCGGTCCGGGGGACGAGCCGACGTCCGGACCGACGGGGCCGGCGACCACCGCGCCGACGGTCGAGCCGACGCCGGACCCGGATCCGCCCGCGGCGCCGTCGGACGCTGGGGTCTACTACGTGCTCGACACGCGCGCCGGACTCCGGCTGGCCCGGGAGGCGGCCGACGCCGGCGGGGAGGACGCCGTCCGGCTCGCGGTGGAGCAGATGATCGCCGGGCCGAGCGACCCCGACTACTCCACGTCGTGGGACCCGTCCACCACCGTGCTCGGCGTCGACATCGACGAGGGCACCCTGACGGTCGACCTCAGCGAGGACGCCCGCACCGCGAACATCGGCTCGCCGGGCGCGGCGCTGATGATCCAGCAGCTGGTGTACACCGCGACCGACGCCGCCGGTGACGAGTCCCTGGCGGTGATGCTGACGATCGAGGGTGAGCCGGCCGGGGAGCTGTGGGGAGCGATGATGTGGGACGAGCCGGTCACCCGCGCGGACCCGCTCGACGTGCGTCTGCTGGTGCAGATCGACGACCCGCAGGACGGTGCGACCGTGACCTCGCCCGTGACGGTCAGCGGGGATGCTGCGGTGTTCGAGGCGAACCTGCTCTGGTCGGTGCTCGACGTCGCAGGTGCCGAGGTGCTCACGGGCTTCACGACGACGGCCGAGGGCCAGACCTTCGCGCCGTACGAGTTCGTGCTCGAGCTGGAGCCGGGTGAGTACACCGTCGTCATCAGCGAGTCGGACCCGTCGGACGGCGAGGGGGGCACCCCGATGAGCGACAGCAAGGCCGTCACGGTGTCCTGAACCGCCTCCCGCGCACGGGGCCGGGCCAGCACTGTCCGAGCTCGCCGCGCCGCAGGCTCACGACGGGCGCGGGTCGGCGCCCTGGTCGTACTCGCTGTCGAGGACGTGCTCGAGCCACGTGGCGACCTGGCCCTGGTCGTCGGCCTCGTGGATCGCGATGTGTGCCATGAAGCGGGTGGGCGTGGCCCCGTGCCAGTGCTCCTCACCGGGCTCGATGTGAACGACGTCGCCGGGGCGGATCTCGTGGACCTCGCCACCGCGGGTGGCGACGTAGCCGATGCCGTCGGTGACGTAGAGCGTCTGCCCGTGTGGATGGCTGTGCCAGGCGGTGCGGGCGCCGGGGGCGAAACGCACGTGGGCGCTGCCGACGGCGGACCGGTCGTCGGGCTCGCGGATGCCGTCGATGTGGACGGTGCCGGTGAACCAGTCCTGGCGTCCGGCGGCGGTCTGGCCGCCACTCCTCGTGAGCCTCATCGTGGTCGTCCTCCTCTGGTGATGGGGGTGCGTGCGGGTCGGGAGGGCGTCAGGGCGAGGCCGAGAGCGCCGTGGTGCGTCGTGACTCTCATGATGCTCCCGTCATCCGGATCAGCCGGGCGGGGACGCCCGCCACGATCGCGTCGGCCGGTACGTCCTTGGTGACGACCGCACCGGCGCCGACGATCGCGCCGTCGCCGATGGTGACGCCGGGGACGACGGTGACGCCCGCACCGAGCCAGACCTTGCGGCCGATGACGACGGGTGCGGGGATCGTGTCGGCACGTCGGGCGGGGTCGACCGCGTGGTTCAGGGTGACCACGGTGCTGCCGTGGCCGATGAGCGTGCCGTCGCCGATGGTGATGCCGCCGGCGTCCTGGAACGTGCAGCCCATGTTGATGAAGACGTCGTCGCCGAGCGTGAGGTTCTTGCCGAACTCGCAGTGGAACGGCGGGAAGAGCGTCACGGACTGCGGCACGGTGCGGCCCGTCAGCTGCGACAGCAGGTCCCTGACCTCGTCGGGCGTGCGGTAGCCGCCGTTGAGCTCGGCCGTGATCCGCATCGCGTCCTGGGCCGCCTCGACGAGGAAGGCGTGGTGCGCCGAGCCGCCCTCGATGACCGCTCCGGTGCGCACGTGGTCGAGGAAGTCGTGGAGGTTCATCTGCTGGTCCCGTCGTCAGAGGAGGTGCGTGGTGCCTGTGCCCGTCGACGACGCGTCGGCGTGCGCGGCGTCGGCGCCCCAGGAGGCGAGCAGGCGGAGGCGCTCGGCCGAGGACGAGCCGGGTTCGGCGGTGTAGACCATCAGCACCCGGCCGGGCTCGGTGCCTGTGGAGGGGACGTTACCGGCGTCGACCTGAGCACCTGCCGAGGTCGGGCGCGCCCGAGCGTTCGACCTGCTGATCGCAGGGCTTCGTCGCCGCAGCGTCGGCCCGCCGTCGTGCGCCGGACCCGATGACATCGCGCTCGGAGCCGAGTCATCACTCCGACCCGTCGTCCACCCACGAAGGCGAGGAACCGTGAAGCTCCTCCTGACGTCAGGCGGCGTGACCAACGCCGGCATCCACGCGGCGCTCGAGCGGATGCTCGGCAAGCCGGTCGCCGAGAGCCGGGCCCTGTGCATCCCGACGGCGCAGTGGGGGCACCCGTCGTGCGGTCCCGGAGGCGTGCGGGGGCTGATCGCCGCGGAGCCCGACTTCCGGTTCCTCACCGGCCTGGGGTGGGCATCGCTCGGCGTCCTCGAGCTCACGGCCCTGCCGACGATCGGCGCCGAGCGCTGGGTGCCGTGGGTGCAGGAGGCCGACGTGCTGCTCGTGGACGGCGGCGACGCGACCTACCTGTCCCACTGGATGCGGGAGTCGGGACTGGCCGGCCTGCTGCCCTCCCTGCCCGACACGGTGTGGGTCGGCGTGAGCGCCGGCAGCATGGTGATGACGCCGCGGATCGGGTCGTGGTTCGTCGAGTGGCCGGCCGCCCCGGACGACCGCACCCTCGGCATCGTCGACTTCGCGATCTTCCCGCACCTCGACGCCTTCCCGTCGAACACCCTGGCCCACGCCGAGCGGTGGGCCGCCGGCATCGGCTGCCCGGCCTACGCCATCGACGAGCAGACGGCGATCGCGGTGGTCGACGGCGCCGTCGAGGTCGTCTCCGAAGGGCGGTGGGTCCGGTTCGGTCGGTGACGTCGACGGGCCGGCCGGCGCAGGCGTCGATCCTGCGGGACAGGTGGACGATGGTCGCGTTGCGAACAGGCTGTGACGCGAGATGGAGGTCGGTGTGGTCTCTCCCCAGGCCCTCAGTGAGGCTGATCGGCGCACGGTCGCCGCATGGGCGGCCGACTGCGCCGAGCGCGTCCTGCCCCTGTTCGAGGCCGAGGCGCCGGACGACGACCGCCCGCGCGACGCGATCGCCCGCGCCCGGGCGTTCAGCCGCGGCGAGCTGCGTGCCGCCGACGAGATCCGTCGCCGCTTCGTCGCCGGCCGCGCAGCGGGCGACGTCAGCTCTCCTGCGGCGGTCGCCGCAGCCAGGGCGGCGGCGCAGGCGTCGGGCGTCGCGCACATGGGTGCGCACGCGCTGGGGGCGGCCGCCTACGCCGCCAAGGCTGTCGGCCTCGTGGTCCCCAGCCGCGCGGACGCGGTCGACGAGGAGGTCCGCCGGCAGCTCCAGGCGATGACCCCCGCCATCCGCGCGGCCCTGCGTCGTCTGCCTCTGCTGGGCGAGGACCGGGCCGGCCCGCTCGGGTCGGGGCTGCTCGCGACGGGTGTGCTCGCGACCGTGATCCGGCAGCTCCAGGCGGACCTGGCAGCCGAGCGACCCGGAGGACCCGTCCGGCGCGAGACGCACTCCCGGCCGACCCCCGACGGGCGGGCGTTCTGGTGGACCGAGACGCTGTGGGCCGCGGCGACCGGGCTCGAGCCGGTGGAGGTCGACGTCGACTCGATCGCCGAGCTCGACATGAACTGCTGGTTCGGTCCCGACCTCCCGCCGACGTGCCGCGCCGTCGCCGAGCACGCTCGCCGGATCCAGGAGGCGCGGCTGGACCACCCGATCATCCTGTCCGCCGACGGTGGGCTCATGGACGGCGGACACCGGGTCGCCCGTGCGTGGCTCGCGGGGGAGACCCGGATCGCGGCGGTCCGGTTCACGGTGGACCCGGAGCCTGACTGGATGGAGTAGCGGCGGTCGCTCCTCGGGTGCCTTCCGGCGGCTGCCTCTGACGGGTCTCGTGGCACGAGTGGCGGCGAACGCGGCGTCGTACGACATCGCCCGAGAGACGACGGCCCGCCATGACCTCGGCCTCACGTCGGCGGGAGACGCCCCGAGGCGGCACCTCTATCCTTCAGCGATGAGCGACGACCTCGATCTGCAGGCCGCGCTGCGTGGTGTGCTCGATGCGGTGGAGGACGCCTCACCGGTAGGCGGTCGAGGCCGCCACCAGTGCGCTCGGGGCGACGCTCGGCGCGTCGTCGGTGTCCTTCCTGATCGCGGACCTGTCCGGCAGGGCGCTCGTGCGGCTCTCGAGGACCGATGCCCCCGGACCGCGGAGGGCCGGTGGGGGCGAGGACGTCGACGCCGATCCGGCCGCGGAGCGCGGTTCGTGGCGCGACGGCCAGGAGCGCGCGGTCAGCGAGCCGCTGCAACGGGGTGAGACGAGCGAACGAGCCCTGCGCACGCAGTCGGTCCAGATCGCCCCGGCGGGGACCGCCACGTCGGCGGACCCCTCGGGCGTCGACGGCTGGACGGTGCTGGCCCCGGTGACGGAGCGCGGTGAGGCGTTGGGTCTGCTCGAGCTCGTCCTGCCTGTTCGGCCCACCGACGCGCAGGTCGCCGAGATCGCCCGCACGGCGCACCTGCTCGGGTTCGTCGTGGTGGCGGCGCGGCGTCACACCGACCTGTACGAGTGGGCCCAACGCAGCACCCCTACTCCCTGTAGCCAGTGAGGCAGGTGCCATGTCCTCCAGCCCGGTCATGAGCAGGTCGTGAGCGACCGAGCCGGTGACCCGCAGGTGCAGGTCCTGGCCGTCGTGGCTGACGACCTGGGCGCGCACATCGAGCAGCCCCAGCACCTTGGCTCGCAGCGCGGCGTCAGTGTGCGCCAGCCGATCCCTGGCGACCCCCGCGAGGCGCTGGGCCGCGGTCATGCGCTCCCGGGCCTGGGTGGTCTCCTGGCGGATCGCGGCGACGGTCTGGCGGTGCTCGACTGCAGCCAAGTGCTCGGCGCGCAGGCGTGCCACCGTCTCGGCCGTCGTGGCGTCATCGAGCCCCAGGGCGATGCACCGAGCCACCGCGCGGCTCAGGGCCCGTCGGGTGGAAGTGGGGGGGGGGGGTCGAGGCTTGCGGCGAGGGCCGAATTTCTCCACCTGAGGGGGTTGAGGTCCGACGCGGGGCCCGTGGTGTCCCGCCGGGCCCAGGACTAGCCGGGGGGGCGGGCGCGCCCGGACGATCCGGCCGGACGCTGCCGATGGGGTCAGACCGCTGCGTCTCGGTGCGCATCTAGATCGACGCGGGCAGCCTCCGCGAACTGCTTCGTGGCGCGCTGGAGGTCGTGCCAGTTCGCAGCAGCCCAGGTCACCTCTTGTGAGGTCCCAGTCATCGATGTCGCCATGAGTTCCAGTTGCTCGCGCAGGTAATCGACGGCGGCACGCATCTGGTCGGAATCTGCGCTCAGGCCAGCGGCCGTCACGGCGTCTAGCGCAGCCCCGTACGCCTCTGCGGGGACAGTCGGCGCCTGTCCGGATCCCCAGAAGTCTCTGGTGGTCAGGTCGATGCGGTCGGAGAGGTCGGCCTGCGCGATCTTGGTCATGCGCCCGGCGACGGTCGCTCGGAACTGGCTCACGGTCCGCAGGGCAGCCAGATACGCCTCACGGCGCTGCTCCCTGTCGCGCTCCAGCGCGGCGGTGGCTGTCGCGCGCGACCGTTCCTCTAGTTCGGCGCGGTGCCGCTCGGCCTCCCGGCGGTTCTGCCCGTTCTGCTGGAGCCACAGGAATATTGGCGCGATGACGCCCGACACGCCTGCCACGATCAGCGTCTGCCACCAGGTCATTCGTCGCCAGACGTAGTGCTCACGCCATCCTGCGGACCGCCGTCTCCGGCGTTGGCTTCCGCTCGGGCCAGGCGCAGTTCCTCGGGTACTTCGAACAGGTTGCGCAGCAACTGGGTCGTGAAGCGCAGGGCGCGCTCAGCAGACGCCTGGTCTACGTGCTCATCGCTGGCGTGCGCGCCCTGGTTGCCGACCTTCCGGATGAGGTCAAGGGCCTCACCGAATGGCCTCGTCACCAGTCCTGCGTCGATGAGTGCCTGGATGCGCTGCACCAGCACGCGCTGGTCCTGGTCATGGTGGGCCGCTGCGGCTTCCAGGGTCCGCCGCAGTTGTACTGCTGCCGCATCGGGCACGCCAACGTCGAGAACGCGCTGAGCATCGGCGTAGTAGCGCGCCACATCCGCAGGCAGGTGGTCTACGGAGGCGCGTGCCTCAGGCCGTTCCGGCCAACTCTGCATCACGCCGGTCATTGTCTCGTCGTAGGTCTCGACCACCGTGAGGCCTGCGCAATCCGGGCACGCGAGGATCGAGAACCATCTGATGCTGCCGTTGGAGCGCAGGATCTTGACGTCGGTCCCGACGGTCTGGAACTGAGCCCGTCGGAGCCCACAATGTCCGCATGACCTCATCGCCAGGTTGGGCTTGTACGCCATGCGAAGCAGGGTAGTGCTCTACACGGTGCGCCCTGGGGGACGCGCGGCTCTGATGCGGTCGGCCCCTCGGTTCGGCGGCGCCGGGCCGAGGGCCGTCTCCGGCTCCAGGCTTTTCCACCTGGGGGGTGATGGGGCGTGCAGGGCGTCCACTACCGCCAACCGGCTGCTGGTTCTGGGCCGCGGTCCGATGAACGATCAGGGGCGCGACCGGGCGTCAGGGTTCACCGTTCCTTTGGGGTAGCGGGGCGGTAGTTCCAACTTCTGCCGGATGGCGTCGACCAGGTATAGCGTGCGCCGGTGCACCTCCAGCGTCACGGGGCTGATCTGGTCCGGGTCGCCGGTGCGGACGACGGCGTGCAATCGCTCGGTCTCTTCGAAGGCGAGCCCGGCGATATTGCCGATCCCGATGGGGCCGAACGCCTCCGCCTCGATGATCCGATCGCTCAGGGCGTGGCCTGCCTCGGCCAGCAGAGCCAAGCGGTCAGCGCGCTGTTCTGGCGTCCCCGGGTGGCCCGCCTCGTACGCGAGCCGCCGGAAGCGTAGGGCGTGTAGGAGAACGTCCCGCAGCAGCTCCTTGTCGGCTCTGCGGTCCTCTCGGCGGGCCCGCAGCCACTCGGTCCAGTACGTAGTCCCCGCGCCGATCACGCCTCCGAGCGCAACGGACAGCAGAGTCCAGAGCGGTGAACCTGGCGCCAAGAACCCGGTCATGGTCCCGACGCTACCCGGTCGCCCGTCTCAGGCGGCCGCGTTCACCGGAACGGAGAACGGCACGGGAGAGTGGCACCCACTACTCGGGCGACCTGTCCGCGGAGATCCAGCGCCGTCTGCTGCCTGCCGGGTACACGTGCGAGGCCGGGTCGTTCACCCTCTCGGCGTGGTTGGAACCGTCGGCCAGCGTCGGCGGGGACACGTACGACTACACCCTGGCCCGCGGCGACCTGCACCTGTCGGTGACCGACGCCATGGGCCACGGCGTTGCGAGCGCGCTGACTGCCTCCCTGTGCGTCGGCGCGCTGCGCAACGCCCGTCGGCAGGGGTTGACGTTCCTGGAACAGGCCGCCGCAGCCAACACGGCCCTGTGCGACTACCAGACCTCACAGTCGAGCGAGGGCTTCTCGACAGGGCTCCTGGGCCGCCTCGACCTCGCGGCCGGCTCGCTCGAGCTCGTCAACGCCGGGCACACCCCGCCCTACCTCCTGCGCGACGGCGTCATCCAGGACGTGGACCTGATCGCGAGCGTGCCACTCGGCCTGTTCCCCGGCACGACCTACGCCGCCACGACCGTGCAGCTGCGCCCGGGAGACCGTGTCGTGCTCCTGACCGACGGGATGCTCGAACGCAACGCCGAGGACCTGGACCTGCCCGCCCTGATCGTCGCGACCGCGCACCTGCACCCCCGCGAGGCGGTGAGGGACCTCACCGACCGCGTCCTGGACGCGACCGGTCACGCCCTGACGGACGACGCCACGCTGCTGATCCTCGATTGGCACGCCCACCACGGCCGGGACCGCCACACCCAGGCGGGCACGCCGGCATGACCCACCGCGACATGTCGAGGCCGGGCCCATCCGGACACCCGGCACCCGCTCCGGTGTGAGACGGATGTTCTACACGCGGCGACGATCATGTCGTGCCGACGACCAGGAGCTGTGGCTGAACCGAGCGCGCGCCGACGCCGCCGAGGCTCGTGAGGAGAACCTGAACGCCGCACCGGACGCCTGGTGATCCGCGGAGCCGCCTACCGGATCGACCTCGGCCGGCCGCGAGGTCACGAGCACGGCGGGCGTCGCCTCGGGCTGGTGCTGTACCCGACGAACATGCCGTGGTCCGTCACCCCCATCGTGCCGACGTCGACCAGCGCCCGACCGGCGGTCTTCCGGCCCGAGCTGCGTATCGCGGACGAGGACACCAGGCTGCTCGTGGACCAGATCCGCACCATCGAACTCGACCACGTCCACGGCGAGCCGGTGGACTGTCTCAGCCGTGACGACCCCTCTCAGGTCGAGCAGGCGGTCGCGCGCTACCTGGGGCTCGCCTCCTCCGCCGACTGACGGCACCCGCACCGGCAGCAGGCCACGCACGCCGACGGCCGCCGGTCACGAGGACCGGCGGCCGTCGTCGTCCCGGGGGAGCGCCCCGGGCGGGTCCGTCAGGAGCAGGCAGCCCCGTTGACCGTGAACCCGGACGGTGCGGCGTTGGTGCCGCTGTACGAGCCGTTGAACCCGATGCTCGTCGACCCGCCCGCGGCGAGCGAGCCGTTCCAGGGGGCGTTGGTCGCGGTGACCGTGGTGCCCGTCTGGCTCCAGGTCGCGCTCCAGCCCTGGGTGACCCTCTGGTCACCCGGGAACGTGAACGCGAGCTGCCACGACGACCACGGGGCCGAGCCGGTGTTGGTCACGGTGACCGCGGCGGTGAACCCGGTGTTCCAGGAGTTCGCCGAGTACGTGACCTTGCAGGCCGCGGAGGCCGTGGGGGTGGGCGTCGGTGTGGGTGTGGGCGTGGGGGTGACCGTGGGTGTGGGAGTCGGCGTGGGTGTGGGCGTGGGTGTGGGAGTCGGCGTGGGTGTGGGAGTGACCGTCGGCGTGGGAGTCGGCGTCGGCGTCGGCGTGGGAGTCGGCGTCGGCGTCGTGCCACCCGCCTGCTCCGCAGCCCACGCCGTGAGCCACACGAGCGCCGAGTTCCAGTTGATCGCGACCTCGTTGACGGAGTACGCCTCGATGTCGTCGACGAAGCACTTCTGCGCCGCGCAGCCGGCGAGCTCGGCGGCCGCGACCGGGTCCTGCAGCTCGCTGTTGGGGCCGCCGGAGAACGACCCGGGCGGCGCGATCGGCAACGACGCGTCGTTCTGGTTCGCCCAGAACCGGTGGTGCACGTTGCGCACCGCCTTCTCGCCGTAGCCCGCGATGTACGACTGGTTGAGCGGGTTGCGGCCCTGGACGTAGTCGAGCGCGCCGTACACGGCCGTCCGGTACTTCGCCTGACCCGTGAAGTCGTACGCGAGGGCGAGCGCGTTGGCGTTGTTCGCGACCTGCCCGTTCGATCCCCAGTAGTAGACGCTGCCGGCGTTGTTGGGCGCCGGGTAGGCCTGGTTCGCGAGGCGCGCGAGCGCGGCATCGGCGAACGAGACGATCGCGGCACGTGTCGCTGTGACGTCGGCCGCGGGCAGGCCCGTCGGGACGAGCGCGAGCGTCGTGTCGCCCAGCCCGCCGGTCCAGCCCCAGTCGTAGCCGCGCTGCGCGAAGCTCGTGCCCTTGTAGAACGACGACCCCGTGACGTCGGCGCGGTAGGACGCGGACCCCGTCGTCGCGTACAGCTCGGCCGCCGCCCAGTAGAACTCGTCGGTCACGGACGCGTCGCCGTAGGCGCCGCCGCCCGTGCCGTCGGTGCTGGACGCGATGCGGCTGGGGTTCGCCTTGGCGGCCGCGTACGCGGTCTGCGCGGCCGTCAGGGCCTTGGCGGAGAACGCGGCGTCGTACGGCGCCCACAGGCGTGACGCCTGCGCGGCGACGGCTGCCATGTTGAGCGTCGCGGCCGTGCTCACGGGTGACAGGACGCGGCGCTGGGAGTCCTGCGACGGGATCGTCGGGATGGCCGTCCAGTTCTCGTCGTGCATCTTGTGGTGCACCATGCCGGCGTCGGTGCGGCCCGCGGGGACCTGCATCCGCAGCAGGAAGTCGACCTCCCACCGGGCCTCGTCGAGCACGTCCGGCACGCCGTTCGCGCGCTCGGGGATCGCCAGCTTCCCGTCGCCGAGCGCCGTGCGGTCCGCGCCGTCGACGTGCAGCGTCCGCTCGTACGCGTTCTGCAGCTGCCACGTCGCGATGCCGCCGTTGACGACGTACTTGCCCTGGTCGCCCGCGTCGTACCAGCCGCCGCGCACGTCGAGGCTGTACCCGCACGACTGCCGGCACGGCACGCTCGTGTCGCCCTGGTTGGGCGCGACGCCCAGGTGCCCGGCCGCGCGCGCGTAGGTGCTGCCGACGTGCTGCGCCTCGATCGCGATGCCCGAGCGCTGGTGGTAGAAGAACGCGAGCGCGTCGTACCGCAGCTTCTTCAGCGGGTCGGCGGAGATGTCGAACGGGTGGCTGCTCGCGCCCGCCGCGGACAGGACGTACCCCGTGCCGGGGGTGTCGTAGGACGAGAAGTCGACGAGGTGCGTCCGGTCGCCGGACAGTGCGTCGGCGCCCTTGACCGTGGACGTGCCCTCGGCGACGGTGCGGCCCGCGGCGTCGCGCAGCGTCCAGGCCACGGGGGTGGTGGACGAGCTGACGAGCGTCGCGACCTTGGCGACGCCGGGCACGTAGGCGACCTGGTTGACCTTGACCGGGGAGCCGGGGTCGGGGGCGGCGACGGCCGTGGGCGCGGTGACGGCCGTGACCGTGAGGACGGTGGCGACCGCGACGATACGAGCGGTGACGACCGCGAGGGTGGCGCCCCGGCCGTGGCGCCGGGCGCGTCGTGGGGTGATCGGTGACATGGCGGTCCTCAGGCTGGTGGACGACGTGGCGGAGCGACTCCCGCCCACGGCCGCCGACGCTGCGTCCGGCGGCTGTCGTATCGGTTCGATCACCGTAGGTCCGGGACCCGGCCGGTCGGAGCCCCCGAGCCACCGCGGAATCGATTAGGAGGAGGGCGTCACGACAGACTTCTCCCATGACGCTGCTGCGCTCGTTGCTCCTGTTCGCCGTCGCGGCCGTTGCCGAGATCGGCGGCGCGTGGCTGATCTGGCAGGGCGTGCGTGAGCACCGCGGCGTGCTGTGGATCGGTGCCGGCGTCGTCGCCCTCGGTGCCTACGGGTTCGTCGCGACACTGCAGCCGGACGCGAACTTCGGGCGCATCCTGGCTGCGTACGGCGGGATCTTCGTCGCCGGGTCGCTGGCCTGGGGTATGGCCGTCGACAAGTTCCAGCCCGACCGCTGGGACGTCATCGGCGCCGGCATCTGCCTGCTCGGCGTCGCCGTCATCATGTACGCGCCGCGCAGCTGACCGCGGGCCGAGCCGCCGCCGCGGCTCAGCCGACCTGCGCGACGAAGGCGAGGATCGCGGACGCGAGCGCCTCGGGCGCCTCCTGCGCGACGAGGTGGCCGACGCCCTCGATGTGGACGGCGGTGACCTCGCCGACGCTCACCTGGCGGAACGTGTTCTCGGTGAACGGGTGGTTGACGCCGTCGACGGTGAGCACCGGGACGGCGATCGGCCGGGACTCCGCCAGGGCGCGGGTCGCACCGTCGTCGGTGAAGATCGAGCGGTAGAGGCCCTCGGTGCCGCGCCAGGCGCCCGGGCGCGAGTAGGTGCGGACGAGCTCGTCGAGGTCGGTCTCGGTGACGGCCCCCGGCGTGCCGTTCATCATCGGGTAGGCCCAGTCGGCCAGGAGCTCGCGCTCGTGGCCCGGGAGCAGCATGGACGCGATGCCGGGGGCGCCGAGGAACCCGACGTGCCACGAGCCGGAGCCGTTCACGTCGGCGAGCATCTCGAGCCCGTACCCGGCGAGGGTCGACTCGACGGCGGTGAGGCTGAGGACGTCCTCGGGGTGGGTGGCCGCGAACCGGAAGCCCAGGCCGCCGCTGATGTCCTGGCACACGAGGTGGACGGGGCCGGTGCCGAGGTGCTGGACCAGGTGGTGCAGGTCCTCCGCGGCCACGAGCTCACCGCCGTCGGCGCCGTCGCTGCCGGAGTCGCCGAAGCCGCGCAGGTCGAGGGCGTGGACGCGGTGGTCCTGGGCGAGCAGGGGGATGAGCGTGCGGAACGCCCACCACGTCTCCGGCCACCCGTGCACCAGGAGGATCGGCGAGCCGGTGGTCCCGGCGGTGACGTGGTGCAGCTGCGTGCCGTTGAGGTCGGTGAGGTGGTGGGTCACGCCGGGGACGGTCGCGCCGGCGGGGGTGATGACGGGCATGGGAGGCTCCTCAATAGACAACCTAGTTGTCAATCACAGTAGACAGCCAGGTTGTCGACGTCAAGCCGCGGGCTAGGCTCGCCGCATGTCCCGATCGGGCGCCGACCTGGCGCTGCTCCTGCTCGCCGGATTCCGCACCCTGGCGGACCAGGCCGGGGCCGAGCTGGCAGAGCGTGGCTACGAGGACGTCCGGCCCGTGCACGACTTCGCCCTCCGCTCGATCCTGAGCGGCGCGGACAGCGCCTCCGCGCTCGGACGCGCGATGTCGGTCACCAAGCAGGCGGCGGCCAAGACCATCGCGGTCCTCGAGGCGCGCGGCTACGTCGCACGTGAGCCCGACCCCGCCGACCGGCGCCGGATCGGCCTGCGCGTCACCGAGCGCGGGCTGACCCTGCTGCAGGAGGGCGAGGCGGTCTTCGCCGAGCTGCGCGAGCAGTGGGAGACGCAGGCGGGGCGTGCCGCCGTCGCGGCGCTCGAGGACACCCTCCGGCAGTTCGTCGGGGACGACGCGATCCGCGTCGACCAGCCCGGCTGGAACGCCCGCGACCCCGACGCGTAGGCGCCGGGCTCCCGGTCAGGGCGCGGACGGCTCCTGGGCGCTCGGTCCTGCCGGGCCGAGCGTGGTGCCCGCCGGCACGGTCCCCGGCGCACCCTGCGGGCCGAGCGTCGCAGCGCCGACGACGGCGACGCCCCCCTCGAAGGTCCACTCCCCCCGGACGGTGAGCGACGTCGCGTCCCGCAGCGAGGGAGGGCCCCCGGGGAACCGGTCGTCGAACCTCGCGACGGTCGTGTAGTGCTCCCGGTCGAGGTCGACGAGCGGCGCCGGCTCCACGACGGGCCGCAGCGTGGCGTCCTCACCGAGGCGGTAGGCGTCGGAGCGGACGAGCAGGAGGTCGTTCGTCGTCTTCACGGGCAGGAACCGCTCCCGCCCGACGACGATCGCCGTGGCGCCGTCGAAGACCTCGATGGCGGCACCCATGGCCGTCTCGATCTGGACGACCTCGGGCGACGACGGGTCGGTCGGGTCGACGGTCTTCACGTTCCGGATCAGCGGCAGCCCGAGGACCGGCCCGCGCGCGGCGAGCGCGGCAGCCAGCTGCTCGAGGTCGAACCACAGGTTGTTGGTGTGGAAGAACGGGTGGCGGTGCTCGTGGGTGAAGAAGTCCATGTCCTCCGGTGCGGTCTGCGCGGTGTCACGCAGGATCAGCCGGTGGTCGCTCGTGCGGATCGCGAGGTGCCCGCCCTTGCGGTCGGCGGCGGTCCGTCGGCACAGCTCGGCTGCGTACGGCGCCCCCGAGCCGGCGAACCACCCGGCGATCGTCGGGCTCGGCGCCGCACCCAGGTTGTCGGAGTTCGAGACGTTGGCGTAGCGGTAGCCCGCGTCGAGGAGCCGGTCCAGCGTCCCGGAGGTCAGCAGGGCGGTGTAGAGGTCGCCGTGGCCCGGGGGGCACCACTCCAGCGAGGGGTCCGCGGGCCAGCTGACCGGACTGAGGTCCGCGGTGAGCAGCTTCGGCTCCTGGTGCTGCAGGAAGGTCAGGGGGACCCCGTCGACCTCGACGCCCTCGTGCCGGGCCAGGGCGGCGCGCGTGTCGGCGTCGGTGCGGAAGGAGTTCATGAACGTCAGCGGCAGCCGCACGTCGTACGACGACCTGACGTGCTGCACCTGCGCCACGATGAGGTCGAGGAAGGTGCGTCCGTCGCGGACGGGGAGGAGCGACTTGGCGCGGTCCATCCCCATGGACGTCCCGAGCCCGCCGTTGAGCTTGAGGATCGCCGTCCGCGCGAGCGCCTGCTGCGCTGTGCGGCGGTCGACGGTCACGTCGGACAGGTGGGGCGGGTCGAGGAGCGGGGCGATGGTGTCCTCGCGGATCACGCCCGTGGCCCCGGCGCGGAGCCGACCGACGTAGTGGGTGAAGACCTCGATCGCGGCGTCGGCGACGCCCGCCGCCCGCATCTTGGCCTGTGCCTGGCTCAGTGCCGTGTCCGTCATGACTCGTCGCTCCTTCTCGGGACGCGTGCGCCGCCGGGGCCGGCGTGGGCGAGGAGGAAGGCCGGCTCGGCGAGGCCCCGGACGGCGAACGCCTCCTGCACCGCGAGCGACACCGCGGGGACGGTCCCGGCCTCGACCAGGGCGATCGCCGATCCGCCGAAGCCGCCACCGGTCATCCGGGCACCCAGCGCACCGGCCGACCGGGCGGCCTCGACCGCGACGTCGAGCTCGACGCACGTGACCTCGTAGTCGGTGCGCAGCGACGCGTGCGAGGCGTCCAGCAGCGGGCCGACGTCCCGGAGGCGACCGTCGCGGACGAGCCCGGTGCACACCTCGACCCGGGCGATCTCGGTGACGACGTGCCGGACCCGACGGCGCATCACCGCGTCCGGCAGCTGCGCGAGCGCAGCGTCGAGGTCGGTGACCTCGCGCAGGGTGCCGACCCCCAGGAGCGCCGCCGCCTGCTCGCAGGTCGCCCGACGCTCGGCGTACTGGCCGTCGTCGAGCGAGTGCGGGGCCCGCGTGTCGATCACCAGCAGCTCGAGACCGCTCGTCGTGAGGTCGAGGGGGACCTGCTGGGCGCTGCCGTCGCGGAAGTCGAGCAGCAGGGCGTGGTCGGCCTGCGCGCGCAGCGACACGGACTGGTCCATGCCGCCGGTGTTCGCACCCGCGACCTGCGCCTCGGTCCGGATGCACGCGTCCGCGAGGGCGCGTCGTCCCGCGTCGTCGGCGCCGAGGCCCAGCCCGAACGTCTCGTCGAGGGCCAGGGCGACGGCGCACTCGACCGCGGCGGACGACGACAGGCCCGCACCGAGCGGCACGCACGACACGATGGCGGCGTCGAAGCCGCCCACCGGGTGCCCGGCCTGCGCCAGCGCCCACGCCGGCCCGCCGGCGTAGGCGACCCACCCCCGGACCCCGCCCGGTGCGATCTGCGCCAGGGCGCCCGACCACACGTCGTGCGGCGCGAGGTCGGAGACCAGGCGGACCTGCTGGTCGTCGCGGCGGGTCATCGCGACGAACGTCCGGTGCGGCAGCGCGACGGGCAGGCACGGTCCGCCGTTGTAGTCCACGTGCTCACCGATGATGTTGACCCGCCCGGGTGCGGCCCACACCCCGTCGGGACGCCCCCCGAACGTCGCGGCCCACAGCGCGGCAGCGCGCTGCGTGCCCTCCTCGTCCGACCATGCCGGGATCAGGGTGACGCTCACGGGTGCTCGCTCCTCGCTCTTCTCGGTCGGTGCCGTCGCCGCGGCACCCTCAGGGTGCGCGCAGGACGAAGTCCTGGATGGCGACGACGGCGGCGCCGCGCGCCCACTGCGTGAAGTCTCCAGGTCGTGTCACGAGGTCGAGCGGTGACGCGCGGGGGTCGCGGTCGCGAGCGATGGCGAGCCGCAGCGCGGCGGGCTGGGCGTCGACGAGCGCCACCCCCTCGCCGGTCACCACGATGCGTTCGGGCATGGTCAGGTTCGCCACGGCGGCGACGAGGCGGCCGAGTGCGGTCACGGCCTCCCGCACGAGCCGTCGAGCCACGGGCTGCGAGTCCCGGGCGAGCGCGAGGAGCTCGGTGAAGTCGACCGGGCGACCGAGGGCGACGCCGGCCTGCGCGGTGAGGGACGGGATGGTCAGCATCGCCGTGGCGCAGCCGCGGTGCCCGTCGAAGCAGACGGCGCCGTTGGGGTCGAGCGGGTAGTGGCCGACGAGGCCGAGGCCCATGTCACGGTGCGTCACCTGCCGGCCGTGCTGGACGAGCCCGTAGCCGACGCCGGCGCCGACGGTGATGACGGCGAGGCTGTCGAGCCCGCGACCGGCACCGAACCAGTGCTCGGCTGCGGTGAGCGCGGCGACGTCGTTCTCGAGGACCGTCGGCAGGCCGGTCGCCTGCTCCACCTGCTGGGCGAAGGCCACGTCGTCCCAGCCGAGGAACGGTGCCCGGTGCACCGAGCGGTGGTCGGGGGAGTGGCCCCCGAGCGCGACGCCGAGACCGGTGACGTCCGCCTCCCCGGCCAGCTCGTGCGTGAGCGCGGCGACCACGTCGACGACGTGCCCCGGGTCGTGGTCGACGAGGGCGGCGCTCGCGTCGGCGAGGACGTTGCCGCGCAGGTCGACCAGCACGGCGTGGGCGGCGTCGCCCGTGACCTTGACGCCGGCGAACTGGTGGGTGGCGGGCACGACGTCGAGCGGCCGTGCGGGACGCCCCGTCGCCGGATCGCGTGCGGGCTCCGTCTCGACGAGCGTGCCGCCCTCGATCAGGGGCTTGGTCAGGCGCGAGAGGCTGGCCTGCGACAGGTTCAGGCGGCGTGCGAGCTCGGTGCGCGAGAGCGGGCCGCGCAGCAGCACCTCGAGCGCGACGTCCCGGGTGGAACCGCCGGAGGGTGCCCACGAGGCGACGTCCGTCATCCTCCTCCTTCGCACCGGCCGGCGCGACCATCCTGCCGCACACGGATAGGGCGACGATACATCTGCCACGGAAGCGTGCGCCTCCCTCATGCGCGAAAGATGTGGCGCAGGTCTCGACTTGACGTCCTGGAACTTTCGGCGTGACACTGAATATCACCCGTTCAGTCGAATCAGGGGGTCTCGTGACGACGTCGTCCGCCGACCTGCTGCACCTGCGGTCCGCCGGTGTCAGCCTGGTGCTGGATGTCGCGGGCGACCGCCTGCCACGCGTCCTGCACTGGGGTGCCGACCTCGGTGACGTGCCGGACGGCGAGCTCCGCCGGCTCCGGACGGCGAGCGTGCCGCCGCCGGCGCCGGGCTCCACCGACGCGCCCGTGCCGGTCTCGCTCCTCCCCGAGCAGTCGCTGGGGTGGCTCGGCACACCCGGCGTCACCGGGCACCGCGAGGGCGCCGACTTCTCGGTCGCGTTCACCTCCACCGGCACGGCGCACGAGCACCGGCCCCGCCCCGGCGTCGAGGACGGCGTGCGCGTGACCGCGCGCGACGACGTCGCGGACCTGGACCTCGACCTCGAGCTCGAGCTCCTCGCCGGTGGCCTGCTGCGCACCCGCGCCGCGCTGACGAGCACCGGGCCCGGGACGTACACGCTGGGGTCGCTCGACGTGATGCTCCCCGTCCCGTCCGAGGCGCAGGAGGTGCTCGACTTCACCGGCCGGCACCTGAGGGAGCGCTCGCCGCAGCGGGCGCCGTTCGACGTCGGCACCCGGCTGCGCGAGAGCCGTCGCGGGCGGGCGCACGACGCGACGGTCCTGCTGCTCGCGGGACGGTCCGGCTTCGGGTACCGCACCGGCGAGGTGTGGGGCGTGCACGTGGGGTGGTCCGGCAACACGCGCACCCTCGCCGAGCGGACGGCGTCGGGCGTGCGTCTGCTGGGCGCCGGGGAGCTGCTGCTCATGGGGGAGGTGCGCCTCGCGCACGGCCAGACGTACACGAGCCCGTGGGTCTACGCGTCCTACGGCGCGGGCCTCGACGAGCTCGCCGGTCGGTTCCACACGCACCTGCGCGCCCGGCCGCAGCACCCGCGCACCCCGCGGCCGGTGATCCTCAACGTGTGGGAGGCGGTGTACTTCGACCACGACCACGACCGGCTCGCGGGGCTGGCGGACCGGGCCGCCGCGATCGGGGTCGAGCGGTACGTGCTCGACGACGGCTGGTTC
This sequence comes from Cellulomonas sp. S1-8, assembly GCF_026184235.1. Lineage (NCBI taxonomy): Bacteria > Bacillati > Actinomycetota > Actinomycetes > Micrococcales > Cellulomonadaceae > Cellulomonas > Cellulomonas sp. S1-8. The sequence goes on along the minus strand of NZ_CP110806.1, from coordinate 4,421,626 downwards.
CGCGGTCGCCGGGACGACTCCGCCGGCCTGGGTGACTGGTACGTCGACGAGGACGTCTGGCCCGACGGGCTCGGCCCGCTCGTGGACCACGTGCGGCGCCTCGGGATGCAGTTCGGGCTGTGGTTCGAGCCCGAGATGGTGAACCCGGACTCCGACCTCGCGCGCGCGCACCCCGAGTGGCTGCTGCAGACCGGGGGCCGCCTCGGGCCGCCCGCTCGCCGCCAGCAGGTCCTCAACCTGGCGCACCCGGAGGCGTACGCGCACGTCCTGGAGCGGATCGACGCGATCCTGTCCGCGCACCCGATCGACTACGTGAAGTGGGACCACAACCGCGACCTGATCGACGCGGGCCTGTGGCCGACCGGCCGGGCGGGGGTGCACGAGCAGACCCTGGCGACCTACCGGCTGATGGACGAGCTGCGCGCCCGGCACCCGGGGCTGGAGATCGAGTCGTGCGCGGGGGGCGGCGGGCGCACCGACCTGGGGATCATGGAACGCGCCGAGCGGGTGTGGGCCTCGGACACCATCGACGCGCTCGAGCGGCAGGGCATCGAGGCCGGGATCGGGCTGCTCCTGCCACCGGAGATGGTGGGCTCGCACATCGGGGCGCCGACGGCGCACACGACCGGGCGCACGCACGTGCTCGGGTTCCGTGCGGGCACCGCGTTCTTCTCCCACCTCGGGATCGAGTGGGACCTGACGTCCGCGTCCGACGCCGACCTCGCCGCGCTGGCGACGTGGATCGCCGCGCACCAGGAGCACCGCGCGCTGCTGCACGGCGGCACGGTCGTGCACGCGGACACCCCCGACCCGTCGCTGTGGGTGCACGGCGTCGTCGCGCCGGACCGCGCGGAGGCGATCTACGCGGTCGTCACCCTCGGTACGTCGGTCACGAGCCCGCCCGGGCGGCTGCGGCTGCCCGGGCTCGACCCCGACACCACCTACGACCTGCGGCCGCTGCCCCCGGGGCACGCGGCGGCGCGCGGCGACGCGATCTACCCCGTCCCGTGGTGGGCGGACGGCACGCGGCTGAGCGGCCGCACCCTCGCGGCGGTCGGGGTCCAGGCCCCGTCGCTCCTCCCCGAGCGCCTCGTGCTGCTGCACGCGCGCCGGGCACCCAGCGGTCCCTCGGCCGACTGAGCTCGCCACCTCCTCCTCGAAGGGCATCAGTCATGGCACCACCCCGCACCGTCGCGAGGCTGCTCGTCGCCGGGCTCGCCGCCTCCACGCTCGTCGCCTGCTCAGGCGGCGACGGCCGCACGACGCTCACCTTCTTCCAGTTCAAGCCCGAGGCCGTCGAGTACTTCGAGCAGCGCGCCGCGCAGTTCGAGGCGGAGAACCCGGACATCGACATCGTCGTCGACAACGTCCCCGACCCGGAGACCGCCCTGCGCGCACGCCTGGTCAAGGACGACGTGCCCGACGTGCTGACGCTCAACGGCAACGGGACGTTCGGGGAGCTCGCCTCGGCGGGGATCTTCGTGGACTACGCCGGGGACCCGGTCCTGGAGGACCTCAACGAGGGCTACGTGAAGATCCTGCAGGACCTCGGCGCGAGCGACGAGGGTGCGGTCAACGGCATCCCGTTCGCCGCGAACGCGAGCGGGGTGCTGTACAACGTCGAGCTCTTCGAGCAGCACGGGGTCGAGATCCCGCAGACCTGGGACGAGCTGATCGGCGCGGCGCAGACCTTCCAGGCGGCGGACGTCACCCCGTTCTACGCGATGCTCGGCGACGCCTGGACGGCCCAGGCGCCGCTCGCGCCGCTCACCGCCCAGACGGCACCCGACGGCTTCTTCGAGGCCCGGTTCGCCGGTGAGGCGACCTTCGCCGAGGGGTGGCGCGAGGCCGCCGAGAAGGAGCTCGAGCTCTTCGAGTACACGCAGCCGAACCCCGCCGGCTTCGGCTACCAGGAGGGCACCGTCGCGTTCGCCGCCGGGGAGTCGGCGATGCTCCTGCTGGGCAGCTACGCGGTCCCGCAGATCCGCAGCTTCGAGCCGGACTTCACCGTCGGCAGCTTCGCGCTGCCCGCGACCGACGACCCGGCGGACACCCGCCTCGTCTCGGGGGTCGACGTGCTCGTCACCGCCGGCGCGGGCGGCGCGCACCCGGAGGAGTCACGCCGGTTCATCGACTTCCTCCTGGAGCCCGACGCCGTCCAGGACTACGCCGAGCAGCAGGTCGCGATCCCCGCGCTCGCGGGCGCGACCAACCCCGACCCCGCGCTCGCGGGGATCCAGCCCTACATCCGGCAGGAGCGTCTCGTGGGCTTCGACGACCACCAGTTCATCCCCGCGATCCCGCTGGGGCCGCTGCTCCAGCGGCTCCTCATCGACAAGGACGCCGACGCCTTCCTCGACGGGCTCGACGACTCGTGGGACCGGGTCGCGCAGCGCCGCACCTGGGGGCTGGGGGCGGTGAGCTCCTGATGGCCACGACCGCACCCCGCACCGCGGGCACCCGGACCCCGTCGGCGCCACCGCCCGGCATCCGCCCCGACAGGACACGCCTGCCGCGCGCGTTCTACTGGATGGTCCTGCCGGCCGTCGTGCTGTTCCTCGTCTTCCACACCATCCCGGTGCTGCAGGGCGTCTTCTTCAGCTTCACGGACTCCCCGGGCTACGGCGAGTGGAGCTTCGTCGGTGTCGACAACTACGTCGCCCTGTTCACCGACCCGCGCGTCATCGCCGCGTACGGGTTCACGTTCCGGTTCGCGTTCCTCGCGACGATCCTGGTCAACGCGTTCGCGCTCGCGGTCGCGATCGGGCTCAACGCGCGGATCAAGTTCAAGAACACGCTCCGCGGGATCTACTTCATCCCCAACGTGCTCTCGGTCCTCGTGATCGGGTACGTCTTCCAGTACCTGTTCTCCGGTGCCGTGCCCACCATCGCGACCGCGCTCGGGATCGACCGGCTCTCGACGTCGATCCTCGCGGACCCGCAGCTCGCCTGGGTGGGGATCCTGATCCTGGCCGTGTGGCAGGCCACGGCGTTCAACATCATCATCTACCTCGCCGGTCTCCAGACCGTCCCGGTGGAGCTCTACGAGGCGTCCTCGCTCGACGGCGCGTCGTCGTGGCGGCAGTTCCGCAGCATCACGTTCCCGATGATCGCCGGCTTCTTCACGATCAACATGGTGCTCGCGCTCAAGACCTTCCTGCAGGTCTTCGACCACATCATCGCCCTGACCAACGGCGGGCCGGGCACGTCCACGGAGTCCGTGGGCGTCCTGATCTACCGCGGCGGGTTCCAGGGCGGGGAGTACGGCTACCAGCTCGCCAACGCGGTCGTCTTCATGATCGTCATCATCGCCTTCGCGGCCTTCCAGCTCCGTGTCCTGCAGCGCAGAGAGGTGTCAGCCTGATGAGCACCACACCCGTCAGCGGTGCGAACACGATGGCCGCACCCCCCCGACCCGCGCGCGGCTCCGACCCCGACGGCCCGGACCTGCCCGGCCGGCCGGGCGGACGCGACCGCCCGCGCCGGAGCCCGAGCGAGGGCCACCGCATCAACTGGTGGCTCACCGCGCTGCTCGTCGCCCTGAGCCTGACGATCTTCGTCCCGCTGTACTTCACGGTCGTCACCGCGCTCAAGACCCAGGACCAGCTCGGTGGCACCGGGTTCGCCTTCCCGACCGAGTTCGCGTGGGGCAACTTCGCCGAGGCGTGGCGGCTCACCGACTTCTCCCGGACCGCCCTGAACAGCACCCTCATCACGGTCGGAGCGGTGGCCCTGACGCTGCTGACGAACTCGATGGTCGCGTACGCGATCGCCCGGAACATGCACCGCCGGCTGTTCAAGGGCCTGTTCTTCTACTTCATCTCGGCGCTCTTCATCCCGTTCCCGATCCTCATGCTGCCCGTCGCCAAGCAGACGGCGCTGCTGGGCCTCGACAACCAGGTCGGGCTGATCCTGCTGTACGTGGTGTACGGCCTGTCGTTCAACATCTTCATCTTCACCGCGTACATCAACTCCATCCCGCGGGAGCTCGAGGAAGCGGCGATCGTCGACGGTGCGTCCACGTGGACGGTGTTCTGGCGGATCATCTTCCCCCTGCTGTCCCCGATGAACGCGACCGTCGGGATCCTCACGTGCCTGTGGGTGTGGAACGACTTCCTGCTCCCGCTGATCATCGTGTCCGACCCGCGCGGGGCGACGCTGCCCCTCGTGCAGTACGTGTTCCAGGCGCAGTTCACGACGAACTACACCGTGGCCTTCGCGTCCTACCTCATGGCGATGGCGCCCCTGCTGATCGTCTACGTGATCGCGCAGCGCTGGGTCATCTCCGGCGTCACCCGGGGCGCGATCAAGTGACAGGTGCCCCCGCACCCAGCGGCGTCCCGGCCGGGGGCGTCACGACCCGGAAGGGGATCGTCCGCAATGGGCTCTACAGTGCCGCGCATGCCACAGATCGCAGGGGACTGGCGGGTCGTCGACGGGGTGGCGACGGCGTGGTTCGACGCGCCGTCGCTGGTCGAGGGGGCGGCGTCGGCCGGGCGCATCACCGCCCTGGCGGCCGACATCGCGGTCGACCTGCGCGCGACCGGGATCCGGGTGCGCCTCGACTCCGACGAGCACGCCGAGGCGGTGTCGGCGGCCGTACGCGATCTCGGCCTGGTCGCGGACCCTGCCGTGCTGCAGCACCTGAGCGTCGTGGTCGAGTCCACGCGCCCGTCGCAGGTGCTGCCGTTCTGGCAGCAGGTGCTCGACTACGTGCCCGGCGAGGGCCGCGGCCTGGTCGATCCGTCGCGGCGCGACCCCGCGCTACGGATCCGGGAGTCGACCGAGCAGCGGCCGCTGCGCAACCGCATCCACCTCGACGTTGTGCGGCCGGCCGCGGCGGTCGAGCAGGCGCGTCCTGGTGAGGCGTCGGGACCGTACGGGGTCTGTCACGCCGACCCCGACGGCAACGAGGTCGACCTGGTGCCGGGCGCGGCGCTGGGCGAGGGGGTCGGGGTCGACGACTGGCAGGCGGTGTTCAGCGCGATGGCCTGCTACCGCACCACCGCGCCCACGCAGCAGCGTGACCTGGCCGCCGCGGCAGCGGCGCTGGCCGACGACGCCGGCTTCCCGCTGCTGGTCGACCTGCGCCCCGGTCTCGTGGTCCTGGACAGCGGCAAGGACCAGTGGGAGGACGAGGCCCACGGCCTCGGGGTCGACTTCACCGACCTCGCCGCGCGGCTCCAGACCGCTGCCCGCGACCTCGGGGCCACCGCGGACCCGGGGCGGTCGCGCTTCGTCCAGCTCTTCCTCGACGCCGCCGACGTCGACGCGGTCCGCGCGTTCTGGCTCGCCGCGCTGGGCTACACACCCGACCGGCGGGCCGGCGTCAGCGACATCCTCGATCCGCGGCGCCTGAACCCGGTGCTGGTCTTCCAGGAGCTCGACGCCTCGCAGACGCAGCGGCGCCGGCAGCGCAACCGCATCCACGTCGAGCTCGCCGTGCCGTCGGACGTCGCGCGGACACGCCTCGACACGGCCCTGGCGGCCGGTGGCCGGCTCCTCGACGCGTCGGAGGACCGCTGGCGGGTCGCCGATCCCGAGGGCAACGAGCTGGTGATCGTCCGCGCGGGTTGACCGCGCCCCTTGACAGCTCCCGCGCCACGCCCACTAGGTTCGACGGCATCGCGGCAGAGAACGTTTGCCATCCTGATCCCCGGCGCATCGGCGCGCCGGGGGAAGCCCTGGAGGGGATCCCATGTCGGGTTCACGACCGGACGTCACCACCACCGGGGGAGCACGCTCCCCCCGCGACGCCGGCCGGGTGAGGAGGGCGACCCGGCCCGCCCTCGCCACGCTGCTCGCGGCACTGATGACGCTCGCCGCGACGGGGCCCGGCCACCCGGCGGTCGCGGCCACCGTGCCGGTGCTCCCGCCCAGCGGGCAGACGTTCGAGCACTACCCGCCCATGAAGGACGCCTACGAGGACTACTTCTCCTTCGGCATCTTCGGCGCCGGGGAGGTCGACGGCCTGATCTACAACTACGCGTCGTACACCCCGGGCAACGAGATGAAGCCCGAGAGCACCCAGCGGGACAAGGGCGTGTTCACGTTCGACCCGGCGGAGGCGGCCATCGCGCGGTACACGACGCGCAACCCCGACCTCGACCTCTACGGCCACACCCTGGCGTGGCACTCCCAGACGCCCACGTGGATGTGGGACGCGTCCCCGGCCCGGTTCGACCAGCCGGGCACGTTCGACCGCGCCGTCGCGCTCGACAACCTCGAGACCCACATCGAGGCCGTGCTCGGACACTTCGGCAGCCGTCTGGTGGCGGTCGACGTGGTGAACGAGGCGGTCGGCACCGCGAACCCCGCCGACTGGCGGGCCTCGCTCGCCAAGGGTGAGGGCTGGTACCAGGCGCTCGGCGCCGAGTGGGTCGAGCTCGCGTTCCTCAAGGCGGCCGAGGTGGTCGACGCCAACGGCTGGGACGTCAAGCTCACGTACAACGACTTCGGGCTGGACTCCCCGGCGAAGGCCCGCGTGGTCTACGAGATGGTCAAGGACATCAACGAGCGCCACGCGGACCTGCGCCCGGACGGCAAGCCGCTGATCGAGGTGATCGGCATGCAGGGCCACTACAACCTGGCGACCGACGTCGCGGCCGTCGAGGCCAACATCGCGCTCTTCGCGTCGTTGGGGAACGTCGAGATCAACGTCACGGAGATGGACATCGCCCTGCCGCCCGGCGAGCTGACGCCGGAGAACGAGAACAACCAGGGCATGAAGTACGCCGAGCTGTTCTCGATCTACCGCGACTACGCCGCCGGCCCGGCCAACACGACGGGCAACCCGCAGGTGATCACCGCCGTGAAGCTGGCGGGCGTCCGGGACGTCGTCACCGGCTGGAAGGGCGGGGAGTTCGCCATGCCGTACGACTACGACGGCAACGCGAAGCTCGCGCTCCTGGGCATCCTGTACCCGACCGAGTTCCTCGCCACCCACGAGTACATCGACACCTCGGGCGGCGAGGAGCGCCCGCCGGTCCCGGGCGTCCACGTCTTCGACACCTCGGAAGGCGACTCCTGGAGCGGCGCCAACATCGTCCTCGGCGACGACGCGTCCGTGTGGCCGTGGTCGACGACCGACGACGGCGAGGTCGTGCTGCGACCCGAGCCCGGCGCGACGTACCGCGTGACGGTGAACTACACCGCCAAGGGGACGACGGCGATCCGCGTCCGCTGGCTGCGGGACAACACCAACGGCGGCTACACCAGCGCCGACGGCGCGGCGATCAACACCCACCAGTACTCCGCCGGCCAGGTCGCCACGCACATCCCCGCGTACTTCAACAGCGGCATGGTCAACATGGGCAGCTACGACCTGGTCACCGAGATCACGCTCGACGGGACGCAGCCCGCCGACGGGCTCATCGGCAACATCGGGATCCGCGGCGGTGCGGGGGGCAACGCGTTCTCGATCAACGCGATCACCGTGGCGGAGGTCTCCGCCACGGGCGCCGAGGTCCTCGTGACGTGGCCCGGTGAGGTCCCGCCCCCGGCGACCGCCCCGTCGGCACCGACGACCGTGCAGGCCACCGCCGGCTCCGGTACCGCGACGGTGGCGTGGACGGCGCCCGCCGAGGACGGCGGCAGCCCGGTCACCGGGTCGACCGTCACCGCGTCACCGGGCGGCGCGACGTGCACGACCGACGGGACGTCGTGCGTCGTCCCCGGCCTGACGAACGGACGGGCGTACACCTTCACGGTCGTCGCGACGAACGCCGCGGGCGACTCGGAGCCCTCCGCACCCTCGGCCCCGGTGACCCCGTCGGCGCCGCCCGGGACGCCGCGCGCGGTCGCCCTCGGCGTGTCGGCGGAGGCGCGGTGCGTCGCCGGGCGGCCGCAGCTCACCGTGCACGTGCGCAACGCCGAGCGCGTGCCGATCCTCGTCGTCGCGACGACCCCGTGGCGGTCGACCGCGGCACGGGTCCTGCTGCCCGGGGCGTCGTTCGACCGGACGTGGACCGCACCGGCGGCGAGCCTGGCCGCCGGGCACGTGAGCGTCACGGGCGTCACCGTCGTCGGCTGGCAGCTCGCCCGCTCGACGTACGAGGCCGGGCACACGGGCGCCACCTGCGGCTGAGCGGGCGCGGACGCCGGTCGACGCACGGTCGGCGAGAGTGTGAGGAGCTGTTGCCGGGATGCGGCAGCAGCTCCTCACACTCCGACCTTCCGTCGGCGCGGCCGGCGGGGGCGGCGTGGACGGCCGTGCGGCGGGGTTGCTCGGGACCGTGCCGCTCCCGAGGCTATTGACGCTAGCCTTCAAGGGGGTGTTACCTAGCCGCATGGACACTCGAGAGCAAGGGAGCTCACCCGTCCGGAGCGCCCCGGTCGTGGCCCGTGCCTAGGGCAGGACTGAACCGCGACCGTGTCGCGGGCGAAGCGGCCGTGCTGGCCGACGAGGTCGGTCTCGGCAAGCTCACGCTGGCCGCCCTCGCGGTCCGGCTGGGGGTGCGGCAGCCCTCGCTGTACAAGCACATCGACTCGCTGGGCGGCCTGCGCCGCGACATCGCCGTCCGCGCGAAGCGCGACCTGGGAGAGGTGCTCGCCCGCGCCTCGGTGGGACGCTCGGGCGCCGACGCCATCTCCGCGATGTCGCACGCCTACCGGTCCTGGGCGCTGCAGCACCCGGCCCGGTACGAGGCGTCCAACCTGATGCCCGCCCCGGGCGACGTCGAGGACGAGGCCGTCTCGCTCGCGGCGATCCGCGTGATCGCCGACGTCCTGACCGCCTACCAGCTCGAGGGCGACGACGCGGTCGACGCGATCCGCGCCTTCCGCTCGACCCTGCACGGGTTCATCTCCTACGAGACCGCGGGCGCGTTCGCCTGGAGCGCCGACGTCGACCGGAGCTTCGACCGCCTCGTCCGCGGGTTCGTCGTCGCCCTCACCCGGTGGACCGACGAGACCACCCCCGCGCAGGGCTGACGGTCAGCGCGGCGGACGTCGCGCCCGCGACGAACGTGCCGACGGCGACCACCGGATCACCACACGTCCGCCACCTCCTGGTCGTCCGGCGCCCGTTGACTCTCATCCGAGGCGTCCGTAATGTCGTATTCAACGAGCGTTGAACAGCTCGGGTCCCGACCGGGAACCATCGATCGCCGGCCGCCTCCGAGCAACAACGCTCGCCCCGTCAGTTCCGGGGTGGCGCTCGGTCGCGCGCACCCCCGCGCCGCCCGCAGGTCCGCCTGCGGCGCTCGCGGGCCCGCCCGCGGCGCCGGCCCTGACGGAGGAGACGACCCCCATGACCCCGACACGACACCCGTCGCGCCGACGCCGACCGGCCGCCCTGGCCGTGCTCGCTGCGCTCGGTCTCGCGGCACTCACGCCGGGCGCGGCGGTCGCCGGTACGCCGCGCACCGCCGTGCCCGCCGCCGCCGTGCCCGCCGCCGCGGCGTCCGACAAGGTCGCCGACGCGCTGGACGCGCAGCTCGCGGACGGCGGACCCACCACGTTCTGGGTCACCGTCGCCGGTGACGCCGACCTGTCCGCTGCCGACGAGCTCGACACCAAGGCGGCCAAGGGCGCGTACGTGCGGCGCACCCTGATCGCCGACACCGACCGCGCCCAGGACGACGTCCGGGAGTTCCTGCACGACCGTGACGCGGACTTCACACCGTTCTGGATCGCGAACGTCATCCACGTCACGGGCGACCGCGACCTGGTCGCCGACCTCGCGCGCCGCCCGGACGTCGTGCGCCTCGAGCCCGACGCCGCCCCCGAGGCACCCCCGGCGCCCGGGACACCCGCACCGACCGCGGCCGACGGCCCCGGCGTCACGTGGAACGTCCGGCGCATCGGTGCCGACCGGGTGTGGGACGAGCTCGGCGTGCGGGGCGAGGGTGTGGTGATCGCGAACATCGACACCGGTGTGGAGTTCGACCACCCCGCGCTGCTCGGCAGCTACCGCGGCCACCACAGCAGCGGCCACGTCACCCATGACTACAGCTGGTTCGACGCCAGCGGTGACTGCCCTGCGGGCGTGCCGTGCGACGAGAACGGGCACGGCACCCACGTCATGGGCATCCAGGTGGGCGCCACGGCCGACGGCGCGTACCAGACGGGCGTCGCGCCGGGCGCACGCTGGATCGCCGCGCGCGCCGACACCATGGAGGACAAGCTCGAGGCCGGGCAGTGGATGCTCGCGCCGACCGACCAGGAAGGCCGCAACCCGCGTCCCGACCTCGCCCCCGACGTCGTGAACAACTCCTGGCGGTACAACGAGCCCGAGTTCTACGCCGACATGCTGGCCGCCTGGGTCGCAGCCGGAATCTTCCCCACGTTCGGCGCCGGCAACGACGGGGCGTCGCGCGCCTGCGAGACCGTCGCGTGGCCGACGTCGCTGGCCGACGCCTACGCGGTCGGCAACACGGACTCCTCCGACGCGATCAACGCCAGCTCGAGCCGCGGGCCCACGTCGGACGGCCGCATCAAGCCCGACATCTCGGCGCCGGGCACGGACATCCTCTCGGCCTCCTGGACCGGCGGGTACGAGCTGATGACCGGCACGTCCATGGCCGCACCGGCGGTGGCCGGAGCCGTCGCGCTGCTGTGGTCCGCGGCCCCGGAGCTCGACGGTGACGTCGCCGCGACGCGCGCGGTCCTGGACGGCACCGCGCACCCGCTCACGCTGCTCGACTGCGGTGGCACGGCCGAGCTCAACAACGTCGCCGGTCACGGGCTGCTCGACGTGTACGCGGCGGTGCAGGCGGCACCGCGCGCCGGGCTCGGGGGCGTCCGGACGGTCGTCCGCGAGGCGGGGACGCGGCGTCCGCTCGCCGACGCCACCGTGGTGCTCACCGGCCCGCGCGACAAGGTGATCACGACGGGCGCCGACGGCGTCGCGCAGCTCGACCGCATGCTGCCGGGCGAGTACGCCTTCGAGGTCACGACCTTCGGGCACGAGACGGCCACCGGTCGTGTCACCGTGCCCGCGGGCCCCGCCCCCACGGTGACGCTCACCGTCGACCGGGTGCCGTCGGGCAAGGTCACGGGCGTGGTGCGGGGTGCGGACGGCGCGCCCGTCGCGGGTGCGACCGTCGCCGTCGTCGGCTCACCGGCGAGCGTCCGCACGGGTACCGACGGGCGCTACCGCCTGACGGTCCCGACAGGCACGGCCGCGCTCGACGTCACCACGCCCGACCGGTGCTCGCTGCCGGCCCGCCGGACCGTCGAGGTCGCCGCGCGCACCACCGTCGACCTCACCCTCGACCCGCGGACCGACCCGTTCGGGTACACGTGCACGCTCACGGGGGAGTACCGCGCGGGCGACCAGCTCGTGCCGGTCACGGGGCAGCAGGGCGCAGCCCAGGAGGTGCCCCTGCCGTTCCCGGTGACGGTCTACGGGCAGACCTTCGCCAGCGCGTGGATCACCACCGACGGCGTCATCGGGTTCGGCGCCGCGCCGCGCCCCGACTGGTCAGACCAGATGCACAACCTGTCGTGGCGCGAGACGCTGCCCCGGTTCGAGCCGGACACGGCGCTGTACCCGTTCCACACGCTGCTCGACGTCGACGCGCAGGCGGGCGTGTACACCGCGCAGACCGAGGACACGTTCGTCGTCGAGTGGCGCGACGTGGCCGTCCTGCAGCCGGGCGGTGCGCCGGGCGGACGCCTGTCGTTCAGCGCGACGCTGCACCGCGACGGCCGGTACACGTTCGCGTACCGCGACGTGGAGCCCGGCGCGTGGACGGCGGGACGCAACGCGGTGATCGGCGTCGGGGACGCCGTCAGCTACGAGGCGTGGGTCTACGCCAACCTCGAGGCGGTCGTGACGGACGGGCTGGCCCTCACGATCACGCCGCCGACCTCGTAGGTGCACGCGCGCCGGTGCCTGCTCTCGACGCGGGTCACCGGCGCGCGGTCACGGACCACCGGGCGCGGCAGGGCGCACCGCCGTCAGGTAGTGCGCGAACACCGGCCCCAGCCAGGCGGCGAGGGTCGCGTCGTCCATCTGCGCCAGCGACGGGACCCCGATGATGTGCCGGGCCACGGCGACGCCCACCAGGTGCGCACCGATGAGCGCGGCGCGCTCCTCGGGGCTGTCGACCGCGAGGGCCGCGAGGCGGGGCGCAACACGGTGGGCGAAGATCTCGGCGAGCGCGGCGGCCGCGCTGGGGTCGGAGGCCGCGGCGCGCAGCAGGGGCAGCAGGGGACCGTCGGGGCCCCACATCTGCACGAACAACGGGACGACGACGCCTGCGACCTCCTCCGGTGCCAGCCCGGTCAGGTCGGGCATCTCGAGGTCGACGCGTGACGCGGCCCGGAACAGCCCGTCCTTGCTGCCGAAGTAGTGCATGACGAGGGCCGGGTCGACACCCGCACCGCCCGCGACGGAACGGATCGTGGTGCGGTCGATGCCGAGCTGCCCGAACTGCCGCCGCGCGACGGCGAGGATCGCGGCCTTCGTCGCTGCAGGATCCGCCGTCCGGGCTGGCACCTGCTGATCGTACCGAGGGGGTCGTCGACGAGAGTGTGAAGGGTTGTTGCCGGACTGCGGCAACAACCCTTCACACTCTGCTCGCGCCGGTCAGGCCGGGGCGCCGACGATCGTCGTGCCCGTTCGCGTGATCACGTACGTCACCTGCTCGCCGCTCCAGAAGTGGAACGTGAGGGTGACGCGGCCGTCGGTGACCTCGTTGAAGAAGTCCGGCGTCAGCAGGATGGTCCCGGCGGCGACGTCGGGCCGGAAGTTGCTCCAGAACTCCTTGTACGACGTCCACGAGGCGGGGCCGGCGTTCGAGCCGTCGTCGTACCTCGCCTCCATCGTGGCCAGCGTGTCCCCGTGGAACTGCGTGGGGATGAGGAACGAGCCGGTGGTGCCGGTCGCGGCGCCCAGCGTCGGCGTCTGCGCGGTGATGATGTCGATGTCCCACGGAACGCCCTGCGAGAACCACGCCTGGACGGTCGCGTTGACGCCGTAGGCGCGGTCGCCGGCCAGCCGTGACAGGGTCGCGGCGGTCAGGGTCAGCCGGTCGCCGTCGACCGTGTAGTCGGTCCCGTTGGTCAGCACCGTCCCGCCGTGCCGGAGCCCCTGGAAGCGCGTGCCGTTGAGGTTCAGCGTGAGCGACCGGGAGGGGACGGCGCCGGTAGGCGGCAGGTACACCTGGTCCGACGACGCGGTGCCGGACCGGTCCGTCCAGCTCGACCGCATCATGGCGTGCACGCCTGCGTCCCGCCATCGCAGCGTGCTGCGCTCCAGGAACTGCCCGGCGTCCCAGACCATCGTCGTCAGGCCACGGATGCGCGCGTGGTACCCGACGGCCTCGAGGTACTTGAGGAACTCGCCGCGCTGGATGATGCCCGGCCGGGTGTGGTCCCAGGCGAGCAGGGCCCACTCCCCGATGATGACGGGGATGTCCCGCTCGACGAACGTGCTGGTCACGCGGTCGAACGAGGCGACGAGGTCCTGCTCGACGTCGGCGCTGTAGCGGGTGCCGCCTGCGATGTTCACGCTGAACGGCCACCATCCGTAGAAGTGCACGGTCGTGGCGAGGTTCGGGTCGTCGAGCTCGTCGATCGTGGCCGCCAGCGCGTCCAGCCGGGGCTGCTCGCTGCTGGTGTGCAGCGTCGGCAGGACGAGCAGACGCGTGGCGTTCCCCCCGCCGGTGGCGCGGACGCGCTCGACGAAGTCGGTGTTGAGCTCCTGGGTGTACACGTCACCCTGCGCGTCCGTGCTGTCCGCGAACTGGGGCTCGTTGATGCTCTCGAGCACGAGCCGGGACGAGTGGTCGCGGAACGTGGTGGCGAGCTGGTCCCACAGCGCCTGGTAACGCGCCAGGACGGCGGCCCGGTCGGCCGGGTACGAGTCGATCCACTCCCACGAGTCGTGGTGCAGGTTGAGCATCACGTAGAGGTCCTCGTCCAGGGACCAGTCGACGATCTGCTCGACGCGGGCCAGCCACGCCGGGTCGATCGTGTAGTCGGGCGCCGGGCCGTGGTGACCGTTCCACGTCACCGGGATGCGGATGCTGTTGTAGCCCTGCGACGCCACGTGGTGCAGCAGCGCCTGGGTGGTCAGCGGGTTGCCCCACGCGGTCTCGTCCGGGATCGCGTCGAGGGTGTTGCCCAGGTTCCACCCGGGCTGCATCGCGGCGACGGTCGCCATCGCGTCGAGCGGCGGCGACGTGGGGGTGGGGCTGGGGGTCGGTGACGGCGTGGGCGTGGGCGACGGGGTCGGTCGCGGCGACGTCGTGGGCGTCGGCGTCGGTGTCGCGGTGGCCGTCGGCGACGGGGTCGGGGTGGCCGTCGGCGTCGGCGTCTCGCCCACCTGCCCGGTGCACGCCACCCCGTTGAGGGTGAATGCCGTGGGCGCGGCGTTGGTGCCGGTCCAGGCGCCGTTGAAGCCGAAGGAGATCGTCGCGCCCGTCGGCACGGCCGCGTTGTAGCCCATGTTGGTGGCGACGACCTGGCTGCCCGTCGCGGTGGTCGTCGCGTTCCACGCCTGCGTCACCCGCTGGCCCGACGGGAACGTCCACGCCACCCGCCAGCCGCTGAGCGCGTCGCCGAGGTTGGTCACCTTCACGTCGGCGGTGAAGCCGCCCGGCCACTGCGCCGGCGCCGTGTAGGCGACGCGGCACCCGGCAGCGGCGTCGGCGCTCGCGGCCGTCAGACCGCTGCCCACCAGCAGCGCTGCCAGCGCACCGACGAGGATGGTGAAGCGCTTGCGGACCCGCCCTGGGTGTCCCGCTGTGAACATGAGGTCTCCTCGCCGATTCCGCTGCCCGATGACAACGGATGCTCCCGCGCTGAAAAGTAAGGGGGCCGGACCAGCAGAACCAGTGACGAAACATTTAGCACGTCGCGAGCACAGGGACCGAAAATTGCGCCCCACCCTCCGCAATAGAGCGGCCCGCGGGCGGCCCACAATGCATCGGGAGTGGTCACATTCCGACGTCGGGAACCCGGAAGTGGTCAGTTGTGCGACCACTTCTGGGATGGCGGTTGGGGCCGGTGGTCAGGGGGTGGCCTCGTGGCGGGCGCGGTGGGTGAGGACCTCGTCCATGTGGGCCTGGGCCCATCGCTTGAGCTCACGCACCGTCCCCAGCAGGGACAGCCCGAGCTCGGTGAGCTCGTACGTCACCGTCACGGGGACCGTCGCCGTCGCGGTCCGGGTGATCAGGCCGTCCTTCTCGAGCGTCCGCAGGGTCTGGGCCAGCATCTTCGGGCTCACCCCGGCGAGCACCCGGGCGAGCTCCGAGTACCGCATCGGCCGGGGGCCGCCGTCGCCGTCGTGCCCGTTGCCGAGCGCGGACAGGACGAGGGTCACCCACTTGTCGGAGATGCGGGCGAGCAGCTGCTGGCTCGGGCACACCGCGAGGAAGGCGTCGTACTCCACCTTCGCGTCCGCCCGGCGCTGTGCAGCGGTCTTCGTCATGGCCCGTCCCGTCTCGATCGGATACCTACGCACTTTCAGGTAACTACTTCCCAAGAGGAAGCAGGTGCACTCAGGGTAGTCACCGGTGCCGATCGGCACCACCGACGACGTCGACAGGCAGACACATGACCACCAGCACCCTCTCCCTCCCCGGCGGCACGTGGGCCCTCGGCGACCTGACGGTCACCCGGTTCGGGTACGGCGCGATGCAGCTCGCCGGTCCCTGGGTGATGGGCCCGCCCGCCGACCCCGAGGCCGCCCTCGCCGTGCTCCGCGCGGCCGTGGAGCTCGGCATCACGCACGTCGACACCAGCGCCGCCTACGGGCCCCACGTCACGAACGAGCTGATCCGCACCGCGCTGCACCCGTACCCCGAGGACCTGCTGATCGCCACCAAGGTCGGGGCCGACCGCGACGGGCAGGGCGGGTGGCCGACGGCCCGGAGCGCCCACGACCTGCGCCGGCAGGTGCACGAGAACCTCGACGGGCTCGGCGTCGACCGGCTCGACCTCGTCAACCTGCGCATGGGCGACGCCGAGGGCCCCCGCCCCGGCTCGCCGGCCGAGGCGTTCGCCACCCTCGTCGAGCTGCAGCAGCAGGGGCTGATCCGGCACTTCGGCCTCAGCAACGTCACGGCGGAGCAGGTCGCCGAGGCGCGGGCCGTCGGCACCGTCGTGTGCGTGCAGAACCTGTACAACCTCGCCCACCGCCACGACGACGACCTGGTCGACGCGCTCGCGGCCGACGGCATCGCCTACGTGCCGTTCTTCCCGCTCGGCGGCTTCACGCCGCTGCAGTCCGAGACGCTCGCGGGCGTCGCCGCCCGGCTCGGCGCCACGCGGATGTCCGTCGCGCTGGCGTGGCTGCTCCAGCGCTCGCCGAACGTCCTGCTCATCCCCGGCACGTCGTCGGCGGCGCACCTGCGCGAGAACGTCGCGGGCGCGGGCCTCGTCCTGTCCGACGAGGACGTGGCCGAGCTGGACGGCATCGGCCGCTGACGACGGGGGAGATGCGGGCCGTCAGCGCGTCCGGACGGCGTACGTCAGATGGGTCACGCGCTGCGTCGGCTCGGCGCGCACCGGCTCCAGGGACACGCGGCTCGCGTCCACGCCCTCGAACAGGTGGATCCCGGAGCCGAACAGCACGGGGGAGAGCGCGATCGAGAACTCGTCGACCAGGCCCGCGTTGACGTACTGCAGGATCGTCGCCGCCCCGCCCGCGATGCGCACGTCGCGGTCGCCGGCGGCCTCGCGGGCCTGGTCGAGCGCGGACGCGATGCCGTCGTCGACGAAGTGGAAGGTGGTCCCGCCCGGGCGCTCCCACGGGTCGCGCCTCGCGTGCGTCACGACGAAGACCGGGGTGTGGAACGGCGCCTCGTCCGGCCACGCCTCCTCGCCCGCGTCGAACATGCGCCGGCCCATCACGCTGGCGCCCGTGCGCTCGAACGTCTCCCGCAGGATGTCGTTGTCGCGCCCCTCCTCGCCGCCCTCGCCGAGCCCGAGGTTCTCCCGGAAGAACCGCTGCGGGAAGACCCACTGCTGCAGCTCGCGCCACTGCGGGCCCATCAGGTCCTCGAGGGACTCCGGCGCGATGTAGCCGTCCAGCGACATCGACACGCTGAAGAACACCTTGCCGGCCATCAGCCCGCCACCCCCGTCGGGCCCGTCGCGGTGACGTAGGCCGCCAGGTTGCCCAGCGTCTGCAGGCCACCCTCGACCGCGTGGTACTTCTCGACAGCCTCGTCGCGCGCCTCCCGGGTGGGGAAGACCGTGCGCATCTCGAGCAGGGTCGCGGCGCCGTCGATGGTGAACGTGAGCGTGGACGCGAAGGCGTTCGGGTCGTCGGCGGACTCGCCGTGCAGCAGCGCGATGCGCTCCGGCCGGGCGATCTCGGTCCAGCGGATCCACTCCGGGTAGTCCGTCCCGTCCGGTCCGTGCATGACGAAGTCCCACTCGCCCCCGACGCGGAACTCGAACGCCCGCGTGGTGGTGGTGAACCCGTCCGGCCCCCACCAGTGCGACAGGTGCCGGACCTCGGTGAACGCCTCGAACACCCGGTCCCGGGGGGCCCCGATGAGCCGGGAGACCACGATCTCGCGGTCGACCGTCGCCGTCGTCGCCGCGGGTGTGTCGCGTCGTGTCGCTGCCATGCGCCTCACTCCTCCTGCCGTTCCTGCTCGAGGTCCTGCACGTACGCGTCCAGCCGGTCGAAGCTCTCGTTCCAGAACTGCTCGAACCCGCCGGTCCACGCGTGGACCGGCCGCAGCCCGCGGGCGTCGAGCCCGTACAGACGCTGCTTGCCTGCCCTGCGGTCCTGCACCAGCCCGACCTCCCGGAGCACCCGCAGGTGCTTGGACGCCCCGGGTTGGGTCATGCCCAGCTCCCGGGCCAGCTCGGTCACGGGCCGCTCGCCCGCCCGCAGCAGGACCAGGATCTGGCGGCGCTGCGGTTCGGCGATCGCGTTGAAGACGTCCGACGTCGTCGCTGCTCGTGCCATGGAGCCATCGTATGCCGATATCGGAATGCGTCAAGGTTGTGCAACCGACCTCGCAAAGGGCGCAAACCCGGTAGCGTCTGGCGCGGCACGGGCGGTCCCTGGCGGACGCCGTGCCGCCCCCCATGGTGTGATCGACGAGGAGTGTGTCCTGGTGCGCAAGCTCATGCGCGTGTTCGGCCTGGTCGCGGTGCTGTCGATGCTGGGCCTGGGCGTCGGCGCGGTCTCCGCGACGGCCGCGGCGCCCGCCGCCGAGACCCGGGCCTTCGTCCAGGCGGGGTTCCAGGGGACGACGGACGAGGAGTACCGCGCCTGGGCGGAGGTCCTCGCGGCGTCCACCGACGGCCCGTCGACGCCCCTGGCCGCGGCGCGTGCGTTGGCCGGCACGATCGAGGAGCTGCGGGCCTTCGTCGACGGGGGCTTCTGGTCCGCGTGGTACACCGACGAGCGCATCCGGTTGGCGCGCCTGCTCGACGCGCCGCACGGTCCGGCGGTCGAGGCCGGCCTGCAGGAGGCGCTGAAGGGCAGCCCCCAGGCATGGTCCGACTTCCTGTCGACCGGCCTGGCCCAGGCGCAGGCCGCCGACGACCGCGCGGAGATCGAGCGCGTCCTCGCAGCCGCCACCGGTTCCGCCGTCAGGGGAGCCGCCCAGCAGGCCCTGGACAGCGACGACCCCGCGGTGTGGGCCGACTTCCTGGCCACCGTCCTGCCCCGGGCGCAGTTCCTGGACGACCGGCGAGCAGCCGCGAGGATGCTGACCGGCGCCTCGGACAACAGCGGTCCGGCGCTCGACGCGGCGGCGCAGGTGGCGCTGAACGGCACGCCCGCCGAGCTGCGCGAGTTCATCCTCCACGGGCAGTTCGTGGCACGCGCGATCGACGCGGAGGCGGCGGCCGCACCTGCGCCGGCCGCGCCGGTGCCCGCTGTGCCCGCCCCGGCTGCACCTGCCCCGGCCGCACCTGCTCCTGCTGCGCCCGCCCCGGCCGCACCCGCACCCGCACCCGCTGCACCCGCACCCGCCGCACCCGCGGCGCAGCCCGCGCCGGCCGCCCGGCGCACGGCCGTGCTCGCCGCCACGGGCTCGTCCGCCGACGCGCCCCTGGCCGCGCTCGCCGCGACCGCGGTCCTCGCCGGTGCGGGCCTCCTGGTCCTCGCCCGTCGGCGGCGTCAGGCCTGAGCACGATCGGCCGACCAGGCGACGCCGTCGCCCGTCGGGGCCGACCGCTCAGGCGGGCGGGACGTTCTGGTTGAGCCGGAAGATGTTGTCCGGGTCCCACGCCGACTTCACCTGCTGGAGGCGCGCGTACGTGGCCGCGCCGTACGCGCGGTGCACGGCCGCGCCCCCCTCGGCCCCGAGCGCGTTGACGTACACGCCGACGCTCCACGGCGCGATCGTCGCGGAGAGCCGCCGGCACGTGGCGACGTGACGCTCGTCATCGGCCGGGTCGTCCCACCGGGCGCTGACGTCGTACTCGAAGCGCGCCTCGCGGTGCGGGAACGCCGTCGCCCCCGCCTCGACGTCCGCGATGGCGCCGCCGTACCCCAGGAGGGTCGCCGACCCCACGTCGGCGTCGGCATGGGCGAGGAACGCCTCGAGCGCCGCGTCGGGCAGGTCCCCGACGTAGTGGCTCTTGATGTAGCGCCGGTGGCCGTGCGCCGCGCCGACGTCGGACCGGCGCTGCAGGTCGAGGTAGCTCAGCGGCGCGACCCGGCGGGCCAGGGGGGTACCGAGGCCGTCGAGCAGCGCGACCAGCGGTGCGGCGGCGGCGGGCGCACCGACCCAGACCAGCCCGAGCGTGAGCGGGCCGCCCGCGCGCACCTGAGCGAGGAGCGTCGCGGGCCGCGGGGCGTCGTACGCCGACGCCAGCCAGGTCCGGAGCGCGTCGAGCCCGGACGCGGGGTCGAGGTCCACCTCGGCGGTGAGCGCCTGCGTGCCCACGTCGTGCAGCCGGAGGTCGAAACGCGTGACGACGCCGAAGTTGCCGCCCCCGCCCCGCAGCCCCCAGAACAGGTCCGGGTGCTCCTCGGGCGTCGCGTGGACGACCGTGCCGCCGGCGGTGACGACCTCGAACCCGAGCGCGTTGTCGCAGGTCAGGCCCACCATCCGGGCCAGCCAGCCGACGCCACCACCGAGGGCCAGCCCGCCGATGCCGGTGTGCGACACGATCCCCGCGGTCGTCGCGAGCCCGTACGGCTGCGTGGCCGCGTCGAGCGACCCGAGCAGCGCACCGCCCTGCACCTGCGCGGTGCGGGCGACCGGGTCGACGACGACGCCCCGCATCCGGGACAGGTCGATCAGCAGACCGCCGTCGGGCACCGCCCACCCCGCCGCGCTGTGCCCGCCGCCCTTCACGCCCAGCGGCAGGCCGCGATCGCGCGCCACCCGGACCGCGGCGCGCACGTCGTCGGTGCCGGCGCACCGGACCACGTACGCCGGTCGGCGGTCCACGGCGCCGTTCCACACGGCACGCGCGACGTCGTACCCGGGCGAGCCGGGGAGCAGGACGTCGCCCTCGAACAGGGTGGGCAGAGGCCCGGCCGTCGGCATGCCACCACTCTGTCGACTGCCGGGCCGGTCTGCCAAGGGTCGTGGCCGGGGACTGTCGGCGTGTGGCCGGACCCGCCTGGCATCGACGGATGGAGCTCGGGGTGCTCGGCGACGCGGCGGTCGGCGACGTCCCGGGCGGCGGCCGCGGGGTCGACCGGGTTCATGAGGTCGGTGGGTGCGGAGGCGTGCGCGACGTCGTGGTCGGCTACGGCCCTGCCGACGCGGCCCGGTCGCCGCCGTCCTGCGCCACCAGCGGCAGCGACCGCACGCTGCGGAACTCCCGGTGCTGCCCGTCGACGGGGTCGGTGAACGCGACCTCCGCGGCGAGGAGCTGGAGCGGGTGGCGGAAGTCGTCGACGGCGACGTCGCGCACGACCGGGTACAGGGGGTCGCCGACGATCGCGATGCCCAGCCCGGCCAGGTGCAGGCGCAGCTGGTGCGTGCGGCCCGTGCGCGGGGTCAGCCGGTAGACGCCCCGGCCGTCGACCTCGCGCTCGAGCGCGACGTGCGTCTCGGCGTTGACGGGGGCGCCGGGCACCACCTCGGCGCACCAGGTGCCACGCTCCTTGTGGATGTGGTCGCGCACGACCGTCGGCAGCGCGAGGTCGGCGCGCAGCGGCGCGAGCGCCCGGTACGTCTTGTCCACCGCGCGGCGCTCGAAGGCCGTCTGGTAGGCGCCGCGCCAGCGCTGCTCGGTCGCGAGCATGAGCAGGCCGGACGTCACGCGGTCGAGGCGGTGCAGCGGCGAGAGCTCGGGCAGGTCCAGCGCGGCGCGCAGCCGGACCACGACGCTCTGCATGACGTGCGAGCCCCGCGGGATCGTCGACAGGAACGGCGGCTTGTCGACGACGACGAGGCGTTCGTCGCGGTGCACCACGTGGATCTCACCGGGCACCACCGGCTCGTCGCGCAGGTCCCGGTGGAACCACACGTGCCGGGCGGGCGCGTACGGGTCGTCGTCGCGCAGGGCGCGGCCGTCCTCGTCGACGAAGCGCCCCTGCCCGAGCATCCCCGGCACGTCGACGTGCTCGGGGAGGCGGTGACGCAGCCACGCGCCCATCGTCGGCCACGGGTCCGTGGCCGCGCGGACGCGGTCCGGGGTGCGCAGGCGGGCGGCCGCCAGGCCGTGGCGTGCCGGGAGGGGGGAGCGGGGTGGCACGCGTCGATGGTACGAGGCGGGGTCGGCGGTCCGGCTACCGTCGTCGGGTGCTCGTGACCTACCACCGGGGCGCCGTGGCCCAGCTCGATCCCCGGACGCTCTACGGGATCCTCCGCCTGCGCGTCGACGTCTTCGTCGTCGAGCAGGCCGCCGCCTACCCGGACCTCGACGGCCGCGACGTCGAGGAGGGTGCCGAGCAGCACTGGGCCGCCGACGGGTCGGACGTCCTCGCGACGCTCCGCGTCCTGCGCGACACCGACGGCGCGCTGCGGGTGGGCCGCGTGGCGACGGCCGCACGCGCTCGCTCGCACGGCGTCGCCTCGGAGCTCGTGCGCCGCGCCCTCGCGCGGTGCGCGGAGATCGACCCGCGGGCGCCCGTGGTGCTCGACGCCCAGGCGCACCTCGCCGACTGGTACGGCCGGTTCGGCTTCGTCGTGGACGGCGCCCCGTTCGCCGAGGACGGCATCCCCCACGTGCCGATGCGTCGGGCGCCGGACGCTCCCTGAGCCTGCGCACGACAGCGGCGCCGCACCCGGAGGTGCGGCGCCGCTGTCACGCCCGGCGCGGAGCCGGTGAGGCGGACCTGATCAGCTGCAGGTCAGCGAGCTCGCGCCCGGTGCGCTGCCGTTGCCGATGAACCCGAAGGTCGTCGACTGGCCGCTGCCGATGGAGCCGTTGTACGGCGCGTTCGACACGACGCTGCCGGAGATGACGCCGTTCCAGACGTTGTTGGTCGAGACGCCGCCCGGCAGGGTGACGCGCCATCCGTTGATCGCGGAGGAGCCGGCCCTCACCGTGACGGTGCCCTGGTAGCCGCCCGGCCACGCGTTCGCGATGGTCAGTGCGGCGGAGCAGGCGCCGCCCGGGTTCGACGTCTGCGTCGGCGTGGGCGTCGGGGTGGACGACTGCGTCGGCGTCGGCGTCGGGGTGGACGACTGCGTCGGCGTCGGCGTCGGCGTGGGGGTGGACGTCCGCGTGGGCGTCGGCGTCGGCGTCGGCTCCACCCCGTTGTTCAGCGTGTCGAGGACCGCGGTGTACGCGGCCTTCTTGTTGCCCGAGCCGTCGAACAGCAGCGGGGTGCCCGAGGCACGCCACGAGTCGGTGTCACGCACGCCCCACACCGTGATGCCGGTGCAGCGGGGGACGTTGAGGCACGCCTGGGTGACCTTGCGGAAGTTCTCCGCCTGCTGCTGGCCGGAGCCCTCGATGTCGAGCTCGGTGATCTGGACGTCCACGCCGAGGGCCGCGAAGCGCTCGATGGTCGTCTGGTAGTTGGCCGGCACCGGGCTCTGCGGGTTGAAGTGCGACTGCAGGCCGACACAGTCGATCGGGACCCCGCGGGACTTGAAGTCGCTGACCATGCGGTAGACGCCCTGCGTCTTGGCGTGCGTCCAGTCGTCGGTGTTGTAGTCGTTGTAGCAGAGGATGGCGCCCGGGTCGGCCGCACGAGCCGCGCGGAAGGCCGCCTCGATCCAGTCGCTGCCGGTGCGCTCGAGGTTCGAGTCGCGGCGGCCGCCGGAGCTGCCGTCCGCGAACGCCTCGTTCACGACGTCCCAGGCGTAGATCTTGCCCTTGTAGTGCGTCGCGACCTGCGTGACGTGGTTGAGCATCGCCTGGCGCAGGCTCGAGCCCTCCATGCGCTGCATCCAGCCGGGCTGCTGCGAGTACCACGCGAGCGCGTGCCCACGGACCTGCTTGCCGTTCTGCTGGGCCCAGGTGAGGATGCGGTCGCCGTTGCCGTAGCTGAACTGGTTCTGGTTCGGCTCGGTCGCGTCCATCTTCATCTCGTTCTCGGCCGTGATCATGTTGAACTCACGGTTCGCGATGGTCGAGTAGGTCGAGTCGCTCAGCCGGTTCGCGGCGATCGCCGTGCCGAAGTAGCGGTTGCGGTCCTCGGCGGCGTCCTGGAGCGTCGAGCCGGCCGCGGCGGCGGGGATCGCCGCAGCAGCGGAGACCACGAGCGCCAGGATGGCGACGGCGGATGCGCCGCGGGCGGCGCGCGCGCGCCCGGGTCGGAGCGTGGATGGGGGGGTCATCGTTCCTCCTTGATCAGCCGAGCGCCGGCTCAGCAGTGAGCCGGTCGGCGGAGGTCCACTCTCGGTCTCGGGGGTATGTCCGTCAACGCACGAAACGTTTGATGTTTCGACGGAGCGCCCGACACCTGGGGCCGTCGCGGAGGCCTGCCCGCCCGCCACCGACCCTCGTCGGGCCGGTCGCGCCTCGTGCCTCTACCGTGTGCAGGTGCTCCCGGTCGACGGCCCAGCCTCGGTCTTCCTCGCCGTCGGCGTAGCCACCCTGGCCGCGGCCGTGCTGCCGCGTCTGCTGCGCCGCGCGCCGATGTCCATGCCCGCCGTGTTCCTGGGGATGGGCGCGCTGGGCTTCTGGCTGCTTCCCCAGCTCCCGGACCCCAGCCCCACCGAGCACCCCGACATCGCGCTCCACCTGACCGAGGTCTGCGTGATCGTGTCCCTGATGGGCGCGGGCCTGGCGATCAACCGCCCGTTCGCGTGGCGGACGTGGGGCACGACCTGGCGGCTGCTCGCGATCACCATGCCGCTGTCGATGATCGCGGTCGGGGTGCTCGGGTGGGCGGCGCTCGGGCTCGGCGCCGCGAGCGCCCTCCTGCTGGCGGCGGCGCTCGCCCCGACCGACCCGGTGCTCGCGACCGAGGTCCAGGTGAGCGAGCCGGTCGACGAACCCGGGACGCAGGACGACGAGGCGCGCTTCGCCCTGACCTCCGAGGCCGGCCTCAACGACGGCCTCGCGTTCCCCTTCACCTACGCGGCGATCGCCGTCAGCCTCTCGGGGCTGGCGCCGGGGGCGTGGCTGGGTCACTGGTTCCTGCTCGACGTCGTGTGGCGACTGGGCGTGGGTGTCGCGATCGGGTTCCTCGTGGGGTGGCTGCTCGGTCGCCTGTTCTTCTCCTCCTTCGCCGACCGGCTGCGGATCACCGAGCACACCCAGGGCTTCGTCGCGCTCGCGGCGACGTTCCTCGCGTACGGCGTGGCCGAGCTGGCCGAGGGGTACGGGTTCGTCGCGGTGTTCGTGTGCGCGGTGGCCCTGCGGGGCACGGAGCGTGACCACGAGTACCACAAGGTGCTGCACGCGTTCGTCGAGCAGATCGAGCGGCTGCTCACGGTGGCCGTGATCGTGCTCCTGGGCGGGGCGCTGGTGCGCGGGGCGTTCAGCGGCTTCGGCTGGGCCGAGGTGGGTCTGGTCCTGGTGTTCCTGCTGGTGGTGCGTCCCGTCGCGGGGTGGATCGCGCTGCGGGGTGCGCGGACCGGGCCGGGGGAGCGCGCGGTGGTGGCGTTCTTCGGCGTGCGAGGGGTCGGGTCGCTGTTCTACGTCGCGTACGCCGTCCAGGAGGGCGAGTTCGCGGATGCCGACCGGCTGTGGGGGATCGTGGCGCTCGGGGTCGTCGGGTCGGTGCTGATCCACGGGGCCGCCGCGACGCCGGCGATGCGTGCGCTGGACCGTCGACGTGAGCGCCTGGCGCGCGCCACGGGCGGCGACCCGGCCGAGACGCCCGTCTGACCCGTGCGGTGCCGGGTGTCCCAGTTCTGTCTCGGACGCTGTTGAACATGTTCAGATGAACGTGTTCACTGGGGTGGTGACCCTCCGGTGCGCACCTCGACCCTCCCGACCTCGGCACCCGTCCCGCCGCCCGCGTCGCCCCCCGCGTCGCAGGGCGGAGCGCAGGGCGGAGCGACGTGGCTGAGCAGCTCGCGCCCGCGGCCCTCGTCGGCGTCCAGGCGGCCGTCGCCCTCGGGGCCGTCGTCGTGCTGCCCCTCGGGCTGCGCCTGCTCGACGCCGCGGGTGCGCTCCGGGTGCCCCGACCGCGCTCGCTCGCCTGGCCGCTCGCCGGCGGTGGGGCCACCCTGGCGCTCCTGCTCCCCCGAGGTCCCGGGGCCGTGACCCTCGCGGTGCCGTTCGCGGCGCTCACCGTCGTGCTGCTCGCCACGGCGGCGCAGGCGTGGACGGTCCCGCGCAGGCGCCGTCCGTCGACGTCCGACGTCGCCGTCACGGTCGCGCTCGCCGTCACGGCGGTGGGGGCGCTCGCCCTCGTCGCCGACCGCGCGGGTGCGGCCGTGCTCGGCTTCGACGGGGACATCCTGCTGCTCACCGTGCCGCACATGCTGTTCGCCGGGTTCGGGGCGTGCCTCGCCGCCGGCCTGGCCGTCCGCGCCGAGGCGGCCGGCGGGAGCGTCCTCGCCCGCGCCGGGGCCGGGGGCGTGACCCTGGGTGTCGTCGCCGTCCTCGTCGGCTACCTCGTCTCCGACGAGGCGGAGCTGGTCGGGACCGTCGTGCTCACGGCAGGGATCTGGTGCGCGGCGGCCGCGGCGTGGCAGGCCGCCCGCGCGGACGCCGCGCGTGGTGGGCCCGCCGCGGCGGCCGCGTGGGCCGCCGTCGCCGGGTTGGGGAGCGTGGTCGCGATGACGCTGGCACTGTGGTGGGCGGTCGGCGAGGTCACCGGGATCGCCCACCCGGACCTGTCGTGGATGGTCGCCACCCACGGCGCGGTCAACGCGCTCGCGGTCGTCCTCGGGTCGCTCGTCGCGCTCCGGCTGCGTGCGGGTGCCGCACCCGACGTCACCGCTGCCGACCTGACCGCTGCCGACGTGACCGGACCCAACGTGACCGGACCCGACGTGACCGGACCCGACCCGGCGCTCGCCGGGCCGACCCGAGGGGGAGGTGGAGGACCGTGGCGCCGGAGGACCTGACGTACGTGCCCGTCGGCGCGACACGGGAGCGCGCCGGTGCGGCGTGGACCCGAGCGGGGGTGCCGCCCGGCTTCCGGGTGCTGCGCGCCCGCCACCGCGTGGTGGCGGGCGGCGACGAGGCGGACCGCGCCGCCCTGGCGGACGACCTCCGTGCGTGGCGGGTGCACCGCGCCGCCGGCGTGCGCGTGCGGGCCGACGGCCCCGCGTCCCCCGGGCGGCGCGTCGTGACGCTGCTCGGGGTGGGACCGGTCGCGCTGCACGCGCCCTGCCGGGTGCTGTGGGTGGACGAGGAGGGGTTCGGCTACGGCACGCTCCCGCGCCACCCCTTCATGGGTGAGGAGGCGTTCCGCGTGGTCCGCCGTGACGGCGACGTCTGGCTCGAGGTCGAGGCGTACAGCCGGCCGGCGTCGGCCTGGGTGGGCGTCCTCGGGCCCGCCGTGCCGCTCGGGCAGGGCGTCTACGTCCGCCTGCTCGCACGCGCCGCGCGTCGGCTCCACGGCCGCCGCCCCGGCACGCAGCCCTGACGACGCCGGAGGGCAGGCCCTCTGCCCACGTCGTGAGACACCGCCTCATCGAGACCGGCCTGGGTCGTCGTCCCGGCCTCAAATCCCGACCCAGGCCGGTCTCGACCACGACCCGTCCCACCTGTCGGACACCTGTCGGACACCGCGGGCGTCAGGCTGCTACCCGGTCCTCACGCACCGCCGCCGGCTCTGACCGCCCACGAGGGGATGCGCTCCGGGCGCGGCCCCACCCCGATGAGCAGGGCGGGCAGCACCGACAGGGCGGGGAACCGCCGGAACAGCCGGGCGGCCCCGTCCGGCATCCCCTGGTCGTCGCCGTTCAGCGCCGGGACGATCGCACGGGCGTGCATGACGCGCTGCAGGTTCTGGAGCACCGCGGTCGGGAGGCGGCGGCGGGCCTGCACGCGCGCCACGAGGCGCGTCGGGAAGCGGCCACGGAACCGACCGTCACGCAGCGGCACCGCGAGCAGCCGTGCGGCCGCGATCGCGTCCTGGATGGCGAGGTTGATGCCGACGCCGCCGACGGGCGACATCGCGTGGGCCGCGTCACCGAGGCACAGCACACCCGGGGCGGACCAGCGCCGCAGCCGCTCGAGCCGCACGTCGAGGTGCTTGACGTCGTCCATCGACGCCAGCCGGTCGAGGTCGTCGGCCACCGTCGGCATGATCGTCGCCACCTCCGCGCGGAGCGCCTCGATCCCGCGGGCGCGCAACGCGTCGTCCTCGCCCTTGCGACCCAGGAGGGCCATCTGGAGGTAGCCCTCGCGCGGGATGGTGATCAGGGCCCGTCCGTGGCCGATCCGCGGCACGAGCGACGCCCCGACGGGCCGGCTCGTCGGGACCTTGAACCACCACACGTCGAACGGGACGGGGAACCGCCTGCTGCGCAGCCCGGTCGCGCGCCGGACCACCGACCAGCGCCCGTCGCACGCGACGACGAGGTCGGCGTGCAGCTCACCCGCGCCGTCGGGTGTGGCGTACGCGACGCCCGTCACGCGGGCCCCCGTGCGGACCACGCCCGTCACCTCGTGCTCCCGGAGCAGCGTGAACGTGCCCTCGGCCTGCGCGGCGTCGGCGAGCAAATCGAGGAAGTCCCACTGCGGGACCATCGCGATGTACGGGTGCCGCACGCGCAGGCGGGTGAGGTCGCTGACGACCACCGGTCGGCCTGCGGCGTCCGGCGTCGCGACCTGCTCGACCCGTGAGTGCGGCAGCGCGAGGAACCGGTCCAGGAGGCCGAGGTCCTCCAGGGCCGCGAGGGTCGTCGGGTGGACGGTGTCGCCACGGAAGTCGCGCAGGAAGTCGGCGTGCCTCTCCAGCACGGTGACGTGGACCCCCGCGCGCGCCAGGAGGAGGCCCAGCATCAGCCCGGCGGGGCCGCCGCCGACGATCGCGCACGTGGTCCGCCCGCCGGGACCGCTCGGGTGCTCGTCCGTCGTCATGGTCGCACCCCTGCTGTCGGGCTCCTCGTCGTCGCGACGTGTGCGCCGCGGCGGCGTCGGTCAGGGTCGAGCGTCGCACGGGTGACGTGGCCGCGTCGCGCGCCTGACGTCGCCCTCTGGGCCTGCGGGCCCGACGCAAAGCGGTCGCCGTCGCCGCACGCCCCCCACTAGCGTGCGCCCGGTGGAGAGCCCCGCGGAGAGCCCCGTGATCGAGCTGCGCGACGTCGGCAAGACCTTCTCGCGCCCGCAGCCGCAGCACGGCCGGTTCGCGGGCCTGCGGACCCTGCTGACGCGGAAGACGGAGACCACCGTCGCCGTCGACGGCATCTCGCTCGACGTCGCACGCGGGGAGGTCGTCGGCTACCTCGGCCCGAACGGCGCGGGCAAGTCGACGACGATCAAGATGATGACGGGCATCCTCGTGCCGACCTCCGGCGAGGTCCGCGTCAACGGCGTCGTGCCGTGGCGCGAGCGCGAGCGCAACGCCCGTCAGATCGGCGTGGTGTTCGGTCAGCGCACCCAGCTGTGGTGGGACCTCCCGCTGCGCGACTCGCTCGACCTCGTCGCGACGATGTACCGGATGGCACCCGCGGACTACCGTCGCGAGCTCGCCCGCTTCACCGACCTGCTCCAGCTGGGCGACTTCCTCGGCCGTCCCGTCCGGCAGCTCAGCCTGGGGCAGCGCATGCGCGGCGACCTGGCCGCCGCGATGATCTACCGTCCCGCCGTGCTGTACCTCGACGAGCCGACGATCGGCCTCGACGTCGTGGCCAAGGAGGTCATGCGGGAGTTCATCGCGGACGTCAACCGGGAGCACGGCACGACCGTGGTGCTCACGACGCACGACCTGGCCGACGTCGAGCGCCTCTGCCCGCGCGTGGTGCTCATCGACCACGGGCGCGTCCTGTACGACGGTGACGTCGAGGCGCTGAAGTCCCGGTACGCGCCGCACCGCGGGCTCGTCGTGCGCCTCGCGGAGGGCGAGCCCCCGCTGGTCGACGCCGACCTCGCCGGCCTGGGTGCCGAGCTCGCGCCCGACGCGCTCGGGGTCCGCGACGAGCCCGGCGCGCAGCTCGTCCGCTTCCCGACGGGCCGGGTCGCGGCGTCCGACCTCATCGCCGGCCTCGCCCAGCGCCGCCGCCTGGCCGACGTGTCCCTGCGGGAGCCCGACCTCGAGGGCGTCGTCCGCGAGCTGTACCGGGGCCACGGGGAGCAGGTCGCGGCCACCCCCCTCGCCGCGGGGGACGCGTGACCCGCCCCGCCGTCGCCGACCAGCTGCCGGCGCTGGCGCACGTCGTGCGCCTGCGGTTCGCGACGGCCTACGCCTACCGGGCCTCGATGCTCTGGCTGCTCGGGATCACCGTCACGCAGGTGTTCGTGCTCCGTCAGGTGTGGGAGGCGCTGTTCCGGTCGCGCGCCGACGTCCTGCCGCTGTCGCTCGACGAGGTCCTCGTGTCCATCACGCTCGCGAACCTCATCGTCTGGTGCTTCCCGACCCAGACCGTGTCCGGCTGGGTGCGCGAGCGGGTCCGCGAGGGGTCGGTCGTGTTCGACCTGGTGCGGCCCGTCGGGTACGTGCCGCAGCTGGGCGCCCACCTGGTCGGGGCGTGCGCGTCGGCGTCGGCGATGGTGGTGCTCGCCCTGCCGCTCGTCGCCCTCGTCGGCCGGCTGACCCCGCCGGCGGGGTGGGACGCCGGTCTGCTCTTCGTCGTCTCGCTGCTGCTCGGGCTCACCGTGGCCGGGCTGCTCGCGGCCCTGCTCGCGCTCGTCGCGTTCTGGACGACCGAGGTCAACGGGATGGCGATGCTGTACTCGCTGGTCGCGTCGTTCTTCTCGGGCGTCTTCGTACCCGTGGAGGCCTTCCCCGACGCGCTGCGGACGCTCGCCCTGCTGACGCCGTTCCCGGCGACGGCGGCCGTCCCGATCTCCCTGTACCTCGGCCGCGTCGAGGGGACCGACGCCCTGGCCGCGCTCGGGCTGCAGCTGCTGTGGATCGTCGTCCTCGGTGCGACGGCGTCGTTCGTGTGGCGGCGGGCGCGGCGGCGCGTCGTCGTGCAGGGCGGGTGAGGAGCCGATGACGGGGACGGGCGTGGTCGAGACGGCCCGGGTGTGCCGCGCCCTGCTCGGGGCCGCGGGGCGCAGCGCCGCGCAGTACCGCGGCAACCTGGTGCTCATGGTCGTCATGGGGGTGGCGTACCAGGGCAGCGGGTTCGCGTTCATCGCCGTGGTCCTGAGCCAGTACCCGGAGATCGGCGGCTGGACCTTCCGCGAGGTCGCCCTCCTCTACGGCCTGCGCCTGATGGCGCACGCCCTCTACAACATCCCGCTCCAGGTGCTCTGGTACCAGGAGGACATGATCCGCGACGGGTCGTTCGACCGCTTCCTGCTGCGGCCCCTGCACCCGTTCCTCCAGCTGCTGACGAGCCGCGTCACGGTGAACTCCTTCGGTGACGCCCTCATCGCGCTGGCCGTCTTCGCGTACGCCTCGAGCATCGCGGAGGTCACGTGGACGCCGCTGACCGTCCTCTACGTGACGCTCGCGATCATCGGCGGCGCGCTCATCGAGGGCGCCGTGCAGGTGACGATCACCGCCGCGAGCTTCCGCACCGTGGAGGTGTGGCCGGCCCGGTTCTTCGCCGACAACGTCATCCTCAGCTTCGCCTCCTACCCCCTGTCCGTCTTCTCCGGGGCGCTGCAGTGGGTGCTCACCTGGGTGCTGCCGATCGCCTTCATCGCGTACGTCCCGGCCGACGCGGTCCTCGACCGGGACGGCGGGCTGTCGGTGACGTCGGCGGCGGCGTGGCTCGTGCCGCTCGTCGGGCTGGTCTGCTTCGCGGCCGCGTACCGGGTGTGGCGCCACCAGCTCGACCGCTACGCCAGCACGGGCACGTAACCGCACGCCCCCGTGGCGAAAGTGTGAAGCGTTGTTGCCGGGATCCGGCAACAACGCTTCACACTTCCTGCTTCACGCCTCCTGCTGGCTCCGCGCCGTCGTCCACGGGCGGTCCGTCCGCGCGTGGTCCAGCGCCCAGTCCAGGGCGAGGTCCGCGACCTGCTCCCAGCCCGGGGCGGCGCACGTCCAGTGGTCGCGCCCCTCGAGCTCGCGGAACTCCGTCACGGCAGGCGAGCGGTGGTAGTGGCGCGCGTTCGACCTGTTGACCGACGGCGGCATGATGTGGTCCACCTCGCCGGCGAGGAACAGCAGGGGAGCCCGGTCCGCGTCGTAGTCCACCCAGGTCTCCTGGTGGCCCGGCTTGAAGTTGGCGATGAGGCCGTACTCGAAGACCCAGTGCCCCGGCGCCGCGATGGCGTACCGCTCCCACACGCGCAGCGACTCCTCCGCGGTCAGGGTGTTGGTGAACGCGTAGTGGAACTCCTCCGGGGTGAAGCCCACGGCGCGCTTGCGGTTGGCGGGGCTCTTCAGCGCCGGGAACAGCGCGCGGGCCTGGGACACCGGGTTGACCCGCACCCCCTCGGTGGGCGCCGAGTTGACGACCACCCCGGCGGAGCCGAGACCCCGGGCGAGCAGCAGCTGGGTCAGCGTGCCCCCGAAGGAGTGCCCGATGATGATCGGCGGCGTGTCGACGGACTCGACCACGGCGGCGAGGTGGTCGACCGTCCCGGGGACGGTGAGCCGCGCGATGACGTCCGGGTCCTCCCGGAGCGCCTCCACCTCGATCTCGAACCCCGGGTAGGCGGGCGCGAGCACCCGGAACCCCTTGGCCTCGTAGTGGGAGATCCAGCCCTCCCAGCTGCGGGGCGTCATCCACAGGCCGTGGACGAGGACGACGGTGTCGGGGGCGGTCTGCGTCATGGCGGTTCTCCTCAGGCGTCGATGAAGGCGAGCAGGTCCGTGTGCAGACGCTGCCGGTCGGTGTCGGGCAGGGCGTGGCCGCAGCCCGGGTAGACGATCGACGTGGCCCCGGCGACGAGCTCCGCCGAGCGCTTCCCGCCGACCGCGAACGGCACGATCTGGTCGTCGTCGCCGTGGATGACGAGGGTGGGGACGTCGATCGCGGCCAGGTCGGCGCGGGAGTTTTGTGGCCGCCATCACCACTGTTCGGCCGTGCGGCATGCCTCGGTCGGCACCGGTCGTCGAGCGCTCGCCTGCCCATGCTCCCGTCTCACGACCCCGCCACGCCAGCACGAGATGACCGGTGTTCCGCTCGGCGCACGGACCCGTCCGCCAGCGGAACACCGGTCACCGTCCGAGCGAGCAGAACGGGAGCGGGGTTCCGGTCGGCGGGGTGGGGGACGGGGGATGGGGGGCGCGGGCGGGGGACCGTGAGTGGGGTGGCGGGCTTCGGGGTAGGTTGCCCCGCGGTCGCCGCGGTGTGCGGCGGGGGGCGGACGCGCCTACGGTCGGGCAGGCGGCACGGAACGGAGCAGCAGATGACGCTCGTGGACAACGGCATCTACGTCGGCGGTCGCCGGACGGAGTCCCCCCGCACCCTCGAGGAGACCTACGAGCTGCTCCGCGAGTGCGGCGGGATGGCGTGGATCGGGCTGTTCCGGCCCGACGCGGCCGAGGTCCACTCGGTCGCCGCGGAGTTCGACCTGCACCCGCTGGCGGTCGAGGACGCGCTCAAGGGCCACCAGCGCGCGAAGCTCGAACGCTTCGGCGACACCCTGTTCGTCGTCCTGCGTCCCGCCTGGTACCTCGACGAGGAGGAGCGCGTCGAGTTCGGCGAGGTCCACCTGTTCATCGGGCCGGAGTTCGTCGTGACGGTCCGGCACGCCGCGAACCCCGACCTCGGTGCGGTCCGCCGCCGTCTCGAGGCCAGCCCCGAGCTGCTGGCCATGGGCCCGGAGGCGATCCTCTACGCGGTCTTCGACGAGGTCGTCGACGGCTACGCCCCGGTCGTCGCCGGGCTCGAGAACGACATCGACGAGATCCAGGACCAGCTGTTCGAGGGCGACCCCGCGGTGTCCCGGCGCATCTACGAGCTCCTGCGCGAGGTCATCGCCTTCCAGCGGGCCACCGGACCGCTGCGCGACATGCTGGACGCCCTGCAGCGCGGTGCCGACAAGTACCACGTCGACGTCGAGCTGCAGCGCGCGCTGCGGGACGTCCTCGACCACGCGCTGCGCATCAGCGACCGCGCGGACTCGTTCCAGGTGCTGCTCGAGAACGCCCTCACCGTGCACTCGACCCTGGTGACCCAGGCGCAGAACGAGGAGATGCGGCGGCTGTCCGAGGCCAGCCTGGTCCAGAACGAGGAGACCCGGCGGCTGTCCGAGACCGGCCTGGCGCAGAACGAGGAGGTCAAGAAGATCTCGTCCTGGGCGGCGATCCTGTTCGCCCCGACGCTGATCGGCACGATCTACGGGATGAACTTCGTCCACATGCCCGAGCTCGGGTGGCGTCTGGGCTACCCGATGGCCATCGGCGCCATGGTCGCCATGGGGGTCGGGCTCTACCTCGTCTTCAAGCACCGACGCTGGCTCTGACCCCGGCGGTCTAACCGCCGATCTCGGCCCAGATCACCTTCACCGTGTCGGTGCGGTACCACCCGACGTCGCGGGACAGCCGCCGGGCGATCTGGAGCCCGAAGCCGCCCTCGCCCGGGGGACGGTCGCCGACGATGCGGGGCTCGCTGCCCAGGTCGTGGTCGGCGACCGTCAGCAGGAAGCGGTCGTCGTCCTGGAGCAGCTCGACGATGGTGGGCGGCCGGCCGTGGCGGATGGCGTTCGTCGCGATCTCGGAGGCCACGAGCACCAGGTCGTGCGCGACGCCGTCCAGGAGCCGGTCGGAGCGTGCCGAGTCGCGGGTGTTGATCTCCTCCCGCAGCTCCTGCCGCAGGCCGCTGAGCTCGCCGCCGGTGTCCAGCACCCAGCGGCGGACGAGGACGAAGCGCTCGGGCGGGTGCGCGGACCGCAGCCCGGCGTCGGGGGTGGCGTTCTCGTCCGAGTGGGGGTCAGACGATGTGGTCACGGCTCGACGGTAGGTGAGCGAGGGCGGGTGCGCCTGCGGGCGGTCCGGGTCAGGGCCGAACGGCGTGGCCGAGGACGTGCGGCGCGGCCGGTGAGGCGTACCTGGAGGGGAGGTCGAACCGGTCCGTCGCCCCGACGACGAACCCCGCCGCCCGGATCGCCGCGAGGGTGTCGCGTCCGGTGTGGCAGCCACCGGCGACGAGGGGCCAGACCGTGGCGTCGACGATGCGTTGCACCGTCCGCAGCGGGCCGCCGGTGGCCGCGACGTGCTCGTAGAACCGCAGCTGCCCGCCCGGCCGCAGCACCCGGAACATCTCGCGCAGGGCGGTGGCCTGGTCGGCGACCGAGCACAGCACGAGGCACGCGACCACGCAGTCGGCCGACCCGTCGGCGACCGGGATCTGCTCGGCGGTCGCGTCGACGACCCGGACCCTCGTCCGCGCGCCGTCGGCTCGCTGCGCTGCGCGGTCACGCAGGTACGGCTCGGGCTCCAGGGCGAGGACGCTGACCACCCCGTCCGGGTAGTGGGCGAAGTTCGCGCCCCCGCCCGCGCCGACCTCCACGACCTCACCGACGAGGCCGGCGAGCAGCCGGTGGCGGTGAGCGGCGGCGCCCTGCCGGTCCATCGAGGGCGCCATGCGGTCGTAGACCCGGGCGAACACGGGTCGTCGTGGGGACGGCACGTGCACCAACGTCGGGGCACGACGCCCGCGCGTCAAGCCCGACGACGATCGCACGAGCACCGGACACGCCCGCACGGGCACCGAAGGGATTCACCGCCTGGCCCGCTCGACGGCGGCGCGATGTCCTGGCATCGGCAGACGTCCTGCCGCCCTCGACGTCGGGAGAGCCTCGTGCGCCAGCCCACCCGCTCCCTGCTCCTGGCCGCCGTGCTCGCGGCGGGCGCGGTCGCCGGGGCGCCGCTCGTCGCCGCGGCGGCCCCCGCAGCGCCGACCCTGCTGTGCGGCAAGTACGAGTACACGATGGTCTCGGACGACCGGTTCCTCGTCTCCAACCAGGTGTGGGGTGCCGACACCCCGCAGTGCGTGACGGCCCGCGACGGCGGCTTCACGATCGAGTCGGAGGCGCACGACAAGCCGCCCACGGGCGCGCCGGCCGCCTACCCCGACATCTTCGCCGGCTGCCACTGGGCGCGGTGCACGCGCGACAGCGGCCTGCCGATGGCGATGACCGACCCCCGCTACCCGAGCATCACCACCGGCCTCGACGTGTCCGTCCCCGAGGACCTCGGCATCTACAACGTCGCCTACGACGCCTGGTTCGACCCCACGCCGCGCACCGACGGCCAGCAGACCGGTGCCGAGCTGATGATCTGGCTGGAGCACGTCGGCGGGGTGCAGCCCGTCGGCGTGCGCGTCGACACCGTGGCGCTCGCGGGCGCGACGTGGGACGTCTGGTTCGGCACCTCCGGCTGGAACGTCATCTCCTACGTGCGGACGACGCCGACGCGGTCGGTCGACCTCGTCTTCTCCGACTTCACGTCCGACGCGATCACCCGCGGCTACATGGAGGAGGAGTGGTACCTCACCAACGTCCAGGCCGGCTTCGAGGTGTGGAGCGACGTGGTCGGGCTGTCGGTCGACGACTTCCGGTACGCCGTCGCCCCGGAGGTGACGCCCACACCGACACCCACACCGACACCCACACCGACACCCACACCGACGCCCACCCCCGGGTGCGTCGTCGAGTCGACCGTCGTCAACCGGTGGCCCGACGGGTTCCAGGGCAGCATCACGCTGCGCAACACCGGGCCCGACGCCTGGGACGGCTGGACGCTCGTGCTCCCGGAACGTCCCGGGCAGAGCGTGAGCCAGGCGTGGAACGCGACGGTGCTCGCCGGCGACGGTGGGCTGACGTTCCGCAGCACCGCGTGGAACGCGCACGTCGCCCCGGGCGGCACGGTGCAGATCGGGTTCCTCGGCCGGCTGGCAGCCGGGCAGCCGTTCGACGTCACCGGCGCGACGGTCGCGGGACGGCCCTGCGGCGGCTGACCCGGACCGGGTGCGCCGCTGGACGTGCTGTACCGGGGCGCGCCCGCCATGCTGAAGACGTGAAGCACCGACACGGGACGGACCTGGGGGCCCTGCTGACCGCCGCGGAGGACGCGGCGCCCGCGCACGCCGTCGAGGCCGTCGGTGACGAGCTCGTCCGCATGCTCGACGCCGGCGGGGTGCGGTTCTTCATCTCCGACGCGGCGGGCAACCGGCTGATCGACATCGAGGACGACGACAGCGGCGTCGCGCTGCAGGGCACCGGACCGGGCCAGGCGTGGCGCGAGCAGCAGATGGTCACGGACGACCCCCACGTGTACGTGCCGGTGACGGTGCGTGGGGACGCGCTCGGCGTGCTGGCCGTGGACCTGCCGTCGGACACGCACTGGCAGCCCGCCGACGCGGACGACGCCGGCGCCCGGCGCCTCGACGACGAGGTCGGCGCCCTGCTCGGTTCCGTCGCGCACCTGCTGGGGTACGTGCTGATCGCGAGCCAGCGTCACACCGACGTGTACGAGACGGCCATGCGGTCCACCGACTTCACGTTGACGCGGGAGGTGCAGCGCCGGCTGCTGCCCCCGGGGTTCGTCTGCGAGGGCGGGTCGTTCACGTTGTCCGGGTGGATCGAGCCGTCCGCCAGCGCCGGCGGGGACACGTTCGACTACGTGGCCTCGACCGACCGGCTGACCGCGTCGCTGACGGACGCGGTCGGGCACGACCTGACCGCGGCGATGCTCGCGACGCTCACGGTGAACGCGCTGCGCAACGCGCGTCGAGGGGGTGCGAGCCTGGCCGAGCAGGCGCAGCACGCGCACGACGCGCTCACCGGCTACGCCGACCCGGGCCAGTTCGTGACGGGCATCCTGCTCGAGATCGACCTGGCCGCCGCACGGGCCGACGAGCCGTCGGCGGGCCCGGAGGGCAGCGTCCGGATGCGCGTGATCAACGCCGGTCACCCGGGCGGTCTGCTGCTGCGCGGCCGTGACGTCACGGCGGTCGCGCCGGCGGACGGGCCGCCCCTCGGCGTCGGCTCGGGCACCTACGGGGGCCAGGACCTCGAGCTGCGACCCGGGGACCGGCTGCTGCTCATGACCGACGGCATGTTCGAGCGCAGCGCCGCGAGCCTCGACCTCTCGGCGTTCCTGCGCACCACCGCCGACGACCACCCGCGGAACGTCTCCCAGGAGCTCTCGCGGGAGTTCCTCGACATCGTCGGGGACGCCATCAAGGACGACGCGGCGCTGCTGATCCTCGACTGGCACGGCGGTTCGACGCGCCGGCAGACCCGCGCGGGCGCGGACACCCGGGGGTAGCGCGAGCGCGTCCGCGCGCTCCTCAGCGTCCGCGGCTCCGGGCGTAGTAGCGGGCCATCAGCTCCCAGTAGGCCATCAGCAGCCCCATCGCCACCACCGTGGCTGTCGCGGTCGGCACCGCGCGGTGGCGGTGGGCGGAGAGCAGCGCGACGAGCCCCGCGGCTGTCGCGGCGACGTCGACGGCCATCGCGGTGTCCATGGGTCGCTCGGCGATCCACAGCTCCTCACCGAGCACGGCCCGGGTCGCCCACGCCCGGTCGTGCGCGGGTGGGCCGAACACCACCGGGTTGACCGCCATCCAGGCGCCGACCAGCACGGCGTCGCGCCCGCTGCGGCGCCACACGGGGACGAGGAGCAGCGGTGCGGTCGCCCACCTCGTCCAGGCGCTCCACGGGTTGCTGTGCCGTGCGAACACCGCGCGCTCGACCTTCCGCCAGTCCGCCATCGTCTGCCTCCTGCCGGCCCCGGCTGCCCCCGACGGCCCCGGTCCGACCGCGCCGGGCGCTCCTCGGCAGCATGCCCCCATGACGCGTCCGCCCACCACCTCGGGGCGCGCGGCAGACGCCCCCGGGCGGCCGCGGGTGGGAACCTGCGCGTCCAGGACAGCGACCACGACCACCGGCTCGTGCTCCTCGTCGACCCGGCCGTCCAGGACGCGTGCCTGCGCGTCGCGGCAGCGTGGGCGTAGCCCGCCGCTCCTCGTGTCGGACGGGTGCGACAGGATTCCCCCATGACGACGAGCAGCGGGGCCGACGTGCGACGCGCGATCCTCTTCCACGGCACGGGCGGGACCCCGGACGTCGCGTGGCTGCCGTGGCTCGACGGACGGCTGACGGCCCGCGGCTACGCGGTCGAGCGGCCCGCGTACCCGACGATCAACGACGAGCCCGTCGCCGCGATGCTGCCGCGCGTGCTCGCCGCGCACACGTTCGACGCCCGCACGGTGCTGGTCGGCCACTCGGCAGGCGCGGCGCTGCTGCTGGCGCTGCTCGAGCACCTCGACGGGCCCGTCGCCCGGTCCGTGCTCGTCGCCGGCTACTGCACACCGCCCAACGACTCCGCCGAGCCCGTCCTGCAGGACACGTACGACTGGGACCGGATCCGTGCGCACGCGGGCGACCTCGTCCTCGTCAACTCCGTGACGGACCCGTACGGGTGCGACGCCGCGCAGGGACGGGCGATGTTCGACCGCCTCGGCGGCACCCTCGTCGTGCGGGACGAGGGGCACTTCGGGGACTGGGACCAGCCGTTCGAGACGTTCGAGCTGCTCGACCGGCTCGTCGGCTGAGCGTTGCTGGGGTCTGTGCCCGGTGGCACGGTGGTCGTCATGGACACGGACGCGAAGGCCACGCTGCACCGGTACCTGCGGCGCCAGCGGGAGGGCCTCCTCGACAAGCTCGAGGGGCTCGACGAGTACGACGCGCGCCGTCCGCTCACCGGGACGGGCACCAACCTGCTGGGCCTCGTCAAGCACGTCGGATCCGTCCAGGTCGGCTACCTCGGCGAGGTCTTCGGACGTCCGAGCCCGCGCGACCTGCCCTGGTACGCCGACGACGCGGAGCCGGACGCCGACCTGTGGGTCCCGGCGGACGAGAGCCGCGCGTCGGTCCTCGACCTGTGGCAGCACTCGGCCGAGCACGCCGACGCGACGGTCGACGCGTTGCCCCTGGACGCCGTCGGCGACGTCCCGTGGTGGGGTGAGCGCCGGCGCGTGACGCTGCACCAGGTGCTCGTCCACCTGCTGGCGGAGGTCGCTCGCCACGCCGGGCACGCCGACGTCCTGCGCGAGCAGCTCGACGGGCGGGCCGGGATGGTCGCCGGTGACCCGAACGTGCCGAGCCGCAGCCCGCAGGAGTGGGCGGCGTACCGGGAGCGCATCGAGCAGGCCGCGCGGGAGGTGGCCCGGCGCTGACGGCGTCCGCCGGGCGGTCATGGGCTGCGGACCCGCCTGTCGGTCGAGCCGCAGCCGGTCCACCGTCAGGTCGGCCTCGTCCAGGTGGCGTCGTGCTCGGGCACAGGCTCCGTCACCGTCCCGGCCCGAGGAGGTCGCGCAGGGCGTCGTCCACCTCGGCGAGGTAGAGGGCGCGGACCTGCTCGGGCGACCGGACGGCGGGGAAGAAGTGGCCGTGCAGCCCAAGGGCGAGGACGCCGTGCAGGCGGGCCCACAGCCGGGCGGCCTGCCGGTACAGGTCGTCCGGGAAGTCGGGCGGGTCGGGCGTCGTGCCGGGCGCGGGGACGTCCCCGGCCGGTGACGTGGCCTCGTGCAGCAGGGTCAGCAGGACCGCTCCGAACCGGCGGGCGGCGGCCGTGGTGCGTCCCTCGACGGGTGCCGTGTACGCGGGGACGGGGGTGCCGAAGATGAGCGACCACTCGGCGGGGTGGTCGACCGCCCAGTCGCGGTAGGCGACCATCGCGGCGCGCAGGCGGTCACGCAGGGCGGCCCCGGCCTGGTCGCGAGCCTGTTCGAGTGCACGCGCGAGGTCGTCGTAGGCGTCGGCGACCAGGTCGGTGAGCAGGTCGTCCCGGCTCGCGTAGTAGCGGTAGAGGCCGGGCGAGCTCAGGCCGACCGACCGGGCGACGGCACGCAGCGAGAGGGCAGCCGCCCCGAGCTCGCGCACCTGCGTCCACGCGGCGGCCTTGATGCTCGTGACCGTCTCGCGCCGCAGGCGGGCGCGTCGGCCCTCGTCGTCGGCCACCCGTGTCCCCTTCCGCGTCCGGAGCCGAGGCTAGTGCACCGCTGGGAGTCGCCCTGGGAGGAAAGAGCGTCTTGTGCTCGCAGTGCGAGCGGTGCTAACAATACGGTGCACCCGTCGCCTCAGGAGGTTCCCCATGACGACCGCCCTCGACCCGCGCCACGACCCCACGGCCGCTGCTCACCGCCCCGGTCCCGCCCACGAGCTCCTCACCTCGCCCTGGACGCTCGGCTTCGCCGTCGTCTGGCTCGCCGCCACCGCCTGGATCCTGCAGACCGACCGCTCCGTGCTGCCACTGAGCGAGCAGGAGCCGCTGTGGTACTTCAGCGGCGCGCTCTGGGCGGTGGTCGCCCTCGCGATCCTCTTCCACCTCGCCCGCGACCGGCCGGTCGTCGACCACCGCCACGGCCCGACGTTCCGGCGGCCCGGCCTCGAGCTCGGCGGCATGCTGGTGTGGTGCGGCCTGGTCCTGGTCGTCGGGGCGCGGATCGGCATCAGCACGCACCTCGCGTTCGTCGGCCTGAGCCCCGGCGCGCAGGCGATCTGGGACGAGCAGACCGCGATGTCGACGCTCGCCTGGTGCGCCTACAACGCCGTGCTGCTCGGCGCCGTCCCGTACCTCGTGTTCCGGTACGTCCTGCGTTACGACGCCGACAGCCTGCTGCTGCGCTTCGGACGCCCGCGGGTGTGGGTGCCGTACTTCGTGGTCGTCGGTCTGCTGAGCTATCTGCCCGTCGTCACGCCCGCGTACTGGACGACGTCGGCCGTGGCGCACCTCGCGACGCTCGTCCTGTTCACGCTCGGGTCGTTCCTGCCCATCATGGTGACGACGCAGTCGATCGTCGCGCCGCGGATCGCCGTCCTGACGCGGAGCTGGCCGGCCGCTGCCGTCCTGACAGGTCTGGTCTACGCGCTGCTCAACGTCACGGAGGCGTTCCTCGCGTGGGACACGCCCGCGCAGGTCGCGCTCTCGCTCGCCTGGTTCGTGCAGCTGACCTTCTGGGGCGTCGTCAAAGCCGTCACGACGCTGCGCACCGGCAACGCCTGGATGCACATCGCGACGACGCACACGATCCACCTGGCGGAGGCGCCCGCCGTCGCTCAGGTGCTGCGGCTGTGACGCCCCCGGCGCGGCTGCTCACGGCGGCGTCCGACGTCGTCCTCGCGCACGGTGCGGCGCACACCGACCCGGACGGTGCGAGCGGGCTGCCGGGGGGCGTGGTCCTGGTCGTCGTGGGGGCCGTGACGCTGCTCGTCACGGCCCGGGCCGACCGTCGTGGCACGCGCGCGCCCATGTCCGGAGGACCGAGGCTGCTGGCCGTCGCCTGGCAGCGGTGGCGCGGCGAGCGGACGACGAGCTCGGGGCGTCGCAGGCCTGACTCACCCCGTCACGGGCCTCGCAGCGCGTCGGCGACGGCGGTGAATGCGGGCTTGACGGCCAGGTCCTCGTCCAGGACGGTGGCCGCACCCTCGCCGGGGGACCAGGCCGGGACCCACGAGTAGCGGTCCGTCACGCCCCACAGCGTGAGGGACGTGCAGCGCTCGACGGCGACGCACGCGTCGACGGCGCGACCGTAGTAGTCGACCTGCTTCTCGACGTCGTCGGGCTCGGCGCGGCCCGCGGCGTCGACGGGGACCCGGACGTCGAGCTCGGTGATCGCGACCTCCAGGCCCAGGTCGGTGAAGCGCCGCAGGTTGGTCTCGAGGTCGTCGGGGAACGGGTACTGCGTCGACAGGTGGCCCTGCACGCCGAACCCGTGGAGGGGCGCCCCGGCCGCGAGCAGCTCGGTCGCGAGCGCGAGGTACGCGTCGGACTTGGGGCCGACGGACTCGACGTTGAAGTCGTTGAGGTACAGGACGGCGTCGGGGTCGGCCTCGTGCGCCCAGCGCAGCGCGTCGGCGACGATCGCGGTGCCGAACCGCGCGAGGAACGGGTTCTCCTCGGTGCGCAGCACGCCCTTGTCGTCGAAGATCTCGTTGGCGACGTCCCAGTGCACGATCCGGCCCTCGTACCGCCCGACGACCGTCGTGATGTGCTCCTGCAGGAGCCCCCGCAGCTCGTCGTCCGTGAACGTGCCGGTCGTGAGCCAGCGCGGGTTCTGCGAGTGCCACAGCAGCGTGTGGCCGCGCACCTGCTGACCGTTCGCCTCCGCGAAGTCGATCACCGCGTCCGCGCCCTCGAACCGGAACTCCTCACGCGTGGGCCGCAGGAACTCCCACTTGAGCTGGTTCTCGTGGGTCACGGAGGAGAACTGCTCGGCGATGACGTCGCGGTAGGCCTCGTCCTCGCCGAACGGGTCCGGGTAGCCGCTCGCGGCGTGGTGCCCGCCGCCGGCGACCGCGACGCCGACGGCCAGGCCCTCGCGGGGCAGGTCGCGCAGCGCGACGTCGGGCGTGGCGGCGGGGGTGGGCGTCGGCGTGGGGGACGGGTCGGCGGCAGCCGTGCAGCCGCCGACGGCGAGCGCGGCGGCGGCGCTCAGCGCGGCCCCGCTGCGGACGAGCCTCGTTGCTCTCATGACGCCGGATCGTACGGCCCGCCGACCGCCGGGCGCGGGTCCGCATCACCGGCGTTCGGGCCCCTCGGGGAGCACCCGTCACCCCGTCCCGCGTCCGCCGCCTGCCGGGCGCCGTAAACTCGTGACTGTGGCCACCTTCTCCTCAGTGACGCGTCAGCATGTCCTCCAGGCGATCGAGGAGTACGACCGCCGAGGCGGGCACGACTTCCTCGCCGTGTACGGGTTCCTCCCGTCGGTGGAGTGGACGCTGCAGCACGAGGGTCGCGAGTACGACCTGCCGGCCGTCGTCGGCGTCGCGCACCGCTACGCGACGGGCCGGCTGGCGACGGCCGACGACCTCGGCGGGAGCCTGCCGGCGGCCGCGTCGATCCTGCGCAAGCGGGGTTTCGAGGTCGGCGCGCCCGTCCCGACGACCCGCACCGCCCCGCGTGCTGCCCGCTCCACGACGCCCCGCGCCCGCCGCACCACCGCCGCCGTCCCGCGCCGTGCAGCAGAGCCGGAGCGCGTCGCCCCGCTCTGCCCGACGTGCTCGATGACCCTGCCCGGCACGGGCCACTGCGACTACTGCTCCTGAGCCTCACGAGTGCGGGGCAACCGTCACGAGTGCGGGGGTCGTTTCCCCCGCACTCGAGCCGTTTCCCCCGCGCTCGCGGTGGGCACCGCGCCTAGAGGGTGGTGCCGCGGACCTTCAGGCGGACCGGCATGACCTGGTGCTCCGCCTCGGCCTCGACGCCGGACATGCGGCGCTCCAGCAGGCGCAGCGCCTCGGTGACGACGAGGTCCTTGCGCGGGTCGACGGTCGTCAGGCCCGGCCACAGGTGTGCGCTGACGGCCAGGTCGTCGAAGCCGACGACCTGCACGTCCTCGGGGATCCGCAGCCCGCAGTCGCGCAGGCCGGCCATGACGCCGATGGCGACCTGGTCGGTGACCGCGAAGACGCCGTCGAGCTGCAGACCGCCGGCGACGGCGGCGCGGACGCGTTCGCGGCTCTCGGCCATCTCGAAGTGGGCGGGCGGCAGGACGAGGCGGTCGTCGACCGCGAGCCCGGCTGCGACGTGCGCGGCCCGCCACCCGGCGGTGCGCATGCCGACCATGCCCTGGTCGGTGGGGTCGACGGTGCCGCCGGCGATCGCGATGCGCCGCGCGCCCCGCTCGATCAGGTACGCGGTGGCGAGCCGGGCGCCCTCGACGTTGCCGAGGATGACGTGGTCGAGGCGCGTGGGCATGGGCTTCTCGCCGAGCAGCACGAGGGGCAGGTCGCTCTGCAGGCGCGCGACCTCGGCGTCCTGCAGGCCGACGACGGACAGCAGGACGCCGTCGTACATCTGCAGGCGCGCCTGCGACAGTGCGCTGAGCTCGCCCTCGCGGCTGGCGCCGGT
This sequence comes from Cellulomonas sp. S1-8, assembly GCF_026184235.1. Taxonomy (NCBI): domain Bacteria; kingdom Bacillati; phylum Actinomycetota; class Actinomycetes; order Micrococcales; family Cellulomonadaceae; genus Cellulomonas; species Cellulomonas sp. S1-8. Next base: position 4,377,507 of record NZ_CP110806.1, on the reverse strand, counting down.
CTGCTCGACGACGAGGTGGCGGCCGCTGGGGCGCATGGCGTCGGCAGCGGCGGCGGCGAGCTCACCGAAGTACGGGTGGTCGGCGCGGGGGATGGACAGCGCGATCGTGCCGCTGCGGCCGGCCCGCAGGCTGCGTGCGGTGAGGTTGACCTGGTAGCCCAGCTCGTCGACCGCGGCCAGGACGCGGCGACGCGTCGCCTCGCTCACGCGGGGTCGTCCGTTGACGACGTTGGACACGGTCATGACCGAGACGCCCGATGCCCTGGCGACGTCCTTGAGTGTGGGCATGGCCGATACCTTACGGATCTCGGCGTTAAGCAATCGTTGCTTTGGGGGGCTTGACTTCTGCGTATCTGTGGCCAAAGGTCGGGTTGCGCCGCTTGTAACGATAAACACGAGGACTCGATGAAGAGGTTTCGTCCGGTGGATCGGTCTGCCGACCACCGCCCGCCGCCCGCGGCAGCACGGCCGTCGTCGCACGACGGACCACCGCTCACGGCCTGCTCGCCCAGGACGCCGACGCCGACGTCGACGCCCGGGCACCGACCACTGGAGGGACCTGCGTGTCTTCCCTGACCGCCGTCATCGACCTCGACCTGCCCGGACCGACGATCAGCCGCCACGTCTACGGCCACTTCGCCGAGCACCTGGGCCGCTGCATCTACGGCGGCTTCTGGGTGGGCGAGGACTCACCCGTCCCGAACGTGCGGGGCATCCGCACCGACGTCGTCGAGGCGCTGCGGGCGCTGCAGATCCCGAACCTGCGCTGGCCCGGCGGGTGCTTCGCCGACGACTACCACTGGCGCGACGGCATCGGCCCGCGCGACCAGCGCCCCCGCATGGTCAACTCCCACTGGGGCGACGTCGTCGAGGACAACTCCTTCGGCACCCACGAGTTCATGGACCTGTGCGAGATGCTCGGCACCGAGCCGTACATCACCGGCAACGTGGGCTCGGGGACCGTCCGTGAGATGAGCGAGTGGGTCGAGTACGTCACGCGCGGCGACGACTCCCCGATGGCTGCGCTGCGTCGTGCCAACGGGCGCGACGAGCCCTGGAAGCTCCCGTACTTCGGCCTCGGCAACGAGCCGTGGGGCTGCGGCGGCAACATGACCGGCGAGCACTACGCGGACCTGGCCCGCCAGTACGCGACGTACGTGCGCAACCACGGCGGCAACACCCTCTACAAGATCGCCGCGGGCGCCAACTCGGACGACTACGCGTGGACCGAGGCGCTCATGAAGGTGTCGCAGAAGCTGGGCTGCGGGTGCGACCCGCGGGGCTTCTTCCAGGCCATCTCGATGCACTACTACACGATGTCCGGCGACTGGAGCGTCAAGGGCCACGCGACGGACTTCGACGTCGACGACTGGTACGTCACCATGCGACGCGCTCACCGCATGGGCGAGATCCTCCGCGGCCACGCCAACGTCATGGACGCCTACGACCCCGAGCAGCGCATCGGCCTCGTCATCGACGAGTGGGGCACGTGGTGGACCGTCGAGGAGGGCACCAACCCGGGGTTCCTGTACCAGCAGAACACCCTGCGCGACGCGCTCGTCGCGAGCGTGCACTTCGACATCTTCCACCGGTACGCCCAGCGCGTCTCGATGGCGAACATCGCGCAGACCGTCAACGTGCTGCAGGCGATGATCCTCACGGACCCCGAGTCCGGTGCGCTCGTCCTGACGCCGACCTACCACGTGTTCGAGATGAACACCGGCCACCACGACGCGTCCGCGCTCGCCGTGCACGTCAAGGGCGAGATCCCGACGCGCCAGACGGACGGGACGGCCGTGCCGCTGCTGTCGATGTCGGCCTCGACCAAGGACGGCACCGCGCTGGTGTCCCTGTCGAACCTCGACGCCGACACCCCGACCTCGCTGGTCCTGGACCTGCGGGGACGCGCCGTGTCCGGGTTCGAGGGACGGGTCCTCACCGCCCCGACGATCCAGACGCACAACACCGCCGAGCACCCCGACGCGGTCGCGCCCGTCCCGCACGACGGGATCCGCCCGCACCCCCTCGGCCTCGAGGTCGACCTGCCCGCGCGGTCGTACACGACGATCAGCCTGGTGCTCGTCTGATGGCCGGGACCGCGGCCGTCGAGCCGCTGACCGTCCACCGCTCCGGCAACCCCGCGTCCCCGACGGTCGTGCTGCTGCACGGCGTCACGGACTCGGGCACCACGTGGCCCGACCTCCTCGCGCACTGGGGCGGCACCTACGACGTCCTCGCGCCCGACCTGCGCGGCCACGGGTCCTCCCCGCGCTTCACCCCCGACCAGCTGCCCGACGCACCGGAGGTCATGCTCGCCGACGTCGTCGCGCTGCTCGACGCCCAGCCGGCGCCGGTCGCGCTGATCGGGCACTCCCTCGGCGGGCTGCTCGCCCTGCGGGCGGCACTCGCGCGGCCGGACCGGGTCCGGGCGCTGGTCGTCGAGGACCCCGCCAGGCCGACGGGCGCGCGCCGACCCGAGCCGGGGTTCTCCGCGATGCTCCTCGGCGGGACGCAGGCCGCGATCACCGACCGTGACGCGGAGGTCGCGCGCATGCGCCGCGAGACCCCGTGGAGCCACACCGAGATCGACGCGTGGGCGGACAGCCGGCCGTTCGTCGACCCCGAGTACCTGCGCGAGGGCCTGTTCCTCGGCGACGCGGCCTGGGAGGAGGCGTTCGACGCGCTCGCGGTCCCGACGCTCCTCGTCGTGCCCCCGGACGCCCCGATGGCACCCCGACCCGACGGGTTCGACAACCCGCTCGTGCGGACGGTCGTCGTGGCCGGCGCGGGGCACTGCGTCCGGCGCGACCGGCCGCTGGAGTACCACGCCGCGGTCGACGCGTTCCTCGCGGAGCACGCCGCGGGCGGCTGAGCGGCGCTCGGCTCAGCGCCCGACGGGGGTCGGGTCGTGCGGGACGTCGTGGCGCGGTCGGTCCTCGCGCGGCACGTCGCGCCGGCCCGACCCCGGCCGCGGTGGGGACACGGCCCGCACGACGAGCCCGGTCGCCGCCCCCAACGCGACGCCGAGCAGGTTGTCCACCAGGTCGTTCGAGTCGCACACGCGCGCCAGCCCGGGCAGGGCGTACTGCACGCCCTCGACGACGAACGGCAGCGCGACCGCGAACCCGAGCGCGGCGCCCAGCAGCCGCCGGTCGCGGGGCAGCGCGCACAGCAGCGCGAGCGGGACGAGCAGCGCGACGTTGGCGGCACGCTGGTCGAGCACCAGGACGCTGTGCAGGTCGAGCGGGGCCCAGGAGTCGAGCGCGCAGACGCGTTCGGTGACCGGGCGCAGCGCCGTCCGCGGCGTCAGCGTGAGGGAGGCGACCACGCCCAGGGCGACGAGCCACACGACGACGCCGGTCACGGGGAGCCGCGTGCGGCGCGCGAGGGGAAGCGCGATCAGGGCCACCACCAGGGAGGTGACGACCATGCCGGCGGGGAGGTACGGGGTCTGCCGCCACAGCGCCTCGAGCCACACCGACATCCGCACCTGCCCCTGGTCGAGCCCCGGTGAGTGCACCGGTGGGCCGACGGTCGCCGGCCCACCGACGGTAGGTCGGGGCGGGCGCCCGGCGGATCCGCCCCCGGGGTCGTCGTGGTGGTCCGTGGGTCCGTCCGCGGGATGACCGGCGGCCGCCGCCGCGACCGCCGGGCTGGTGTCGGCACCGGGTGGCAGCATCCGGCGCGTGAGCATCGACACCCTGCACCTCGGCGTCCGGATCGCGCGTCCCGTCGCGGACGTCTACGCGTTCGCGTCCGACCCGGCGAACCTGCCGCGCTGGGCGCCGGGCCTCGGGACGCAGGTCGAGGAGGTCGACGGGCAGTGGTTCGTCGTGACGGCGGAGGGTCGCGCGCGTGTGACGTTCGCGCCGCGCAACGACTTCGGGGTCCTCGACCACGAGGTCGTGACCCCGACGGGCACGGTCGTGCACGTACCGCTGCGGGCCGTCGCGGACGGGCCCGACGCGTGCGACGTGGTGTTCACGCTGCGCCGCGCGCCGGGCATGTCGGACGCCGAGCTCGCACGCGACGAGGGCCTGGTGCGTGCGGACCTCGCGCGGCTGCGGGACGTGCTGGAGACAAGGACTTCGCGGTGATCGCCAGGGTGACGGGTCAGCCCGTCGAGACCCTCGCCTTCGACTGATCCCCCGCGGGTGACGTCGTCGAGGGCTCCTCGCCCCCGGTCAGCCCGTGAGGGTGCTCGCCGTCGAGTGACGCCCCTCGGGGGACGCGGGCCCGGCGTCCGGCGACGGCTCCGTGACGGCGTCCGCCTGCCACAGGTCCGGCCCGAAGACCTCGTACTGGACGTCGCGGGCGGGGACGCCACGGGCCAGCAGCTGTTCGCGCACCGCACGCAGGAACGGGATCGGGCCGCACAGGTGGTACGCCGCGCCCGGGGTCAGCTCGACGTCGTCGACGTCGAGCCAGCCGGAGAACGTGCCGTCGAGGCCCACTCCGTCGCCCTCGCCGCGCTCGTACCAGGCGTAGGCGCGCCCGCCCGGCAGGGCCCGCACGTCCGCGAGCACCTGGTGCCGCAACGCGAACGACTGCTCGTCGCCGTCCGCGTGCAGCAGCGTGACGGACAGGTCCGACCCGGCCGCGACCAGGTGCGACAGCATCCCGGCCATCGGCGTGATGCCGATGCCGGCGCTGACGAGCACGACGGGCCGGCCGGACTCGTCGAGCACGACGTCACCGAACGGCACCGACAGCGTGAGGTGGTCCCCGACGCGCACGGAGTCGCACAGCAGGTTCGACACCTCGCCGTCGGGCGCGTCACCGCCGCGCACGCGCTTCACGGAGAACTGGCGGTGCTCGCCGTCGTCGGCACGCGTCAGGCTGTACTGCCGCGGCTGGCGCGTCCCGTCCGGCATCGTGACCTGCACGGACACGTACTGCCCGGGTAGCGACGTGCGCACCGAGCGGCGGTCCGCCCGGCGCACGACGAACGTCACGACGTCGCTCGTCTCGTCGCGCCGCTCGACGACCTCCCAGTCCCGCCACACCGTCTCGGGGCTCACGCCGCGGGCGCTGTACAGGCCGCGCTCCTGGTGGATCAGGGCGTACGCCATCAGCCAGTACACCTCGTCCCACGCCTCGGCGACCTCGGGGGTCACCGCGTCGCCGAGCACGTCGACGATCGCCCACATCAGGTGCTCGTGGACGATCCCGTACTGGTCGGCGCGCAGGCCGAGCGACGCGTGCTTGTGCGCGACCCGCGACAGCAGCCGCTCGGGGAGCTGCTCGGGCGTCGCCACGAGCGCCTGAGCGAAGTGCGCGATCGACCCGGCGAGCGCGAGGCGCTGCGTGCCGGACGCCTGGTTGCCACGGTTGAACAGGCCGTCGAGCAGCTCCGGGCGCTCGGTGAACATGTGGTCGTAGAAGCGCGTGGCGATCTCGTCGATGTGCTCGCCGACCACGGGCAACGTGGCCTCGACGACCGGGCGGGAACGGTTCGAGAGCATGGCGGCTCCTTCGTCTGGCGCGTCACCTGCCCCCTGCAGGCCCGCCAAGGCTAGGCAGGGCGAATCCGGCGTCGTAGGACCTTCGGCCCGTGCCGTGGCCGGCACCTGGGGCGGCGGCGCGCCGGACGCCCGGTACCGTCGGGTGCCGTGGACGTCCGACCCGAGCAGGCCACCGCCGCCGACGTGCCCGCCATCCACGCGCTGCGGCGGTCGCTGGAGGACTGGATGGCGGCGCGCGGCATCGACCAGTGGCCCGTCGGCTCGTTGCCCGTCGAGCGCGTCGCCGCGCAGGTCGCCGACGGGCAGTGGTGGGTGGTGCGCGATGCCGACGGCCTGCTCGGCACCGCGCGCGTCGTGGCCACCGACCCCGAGTACTGGGGCGACGACGACCCGCCCGCGCTGTACGTGCACGGGCTGATGGTCGACCGGCGTGCGTCGGGCACGGGCCTGGGGCGTGCGCTGGTCGAGTGGGTCGGCGCGCGTGCGCGCGCAGCCGGGGCGACGTGGCTGCGGCTCGACCACCGCGCGTCGAACCCGCACCTCGACGACGTCTACCGGTCGTGGGGGTTCGAGGCGGTCGACGTCACCGATCGCCCCGGCTTCGCGGTGGTGCTCATGCAGCGCCCCGCGGCAGGTGAGCCCTCAGGCGGGCCCGGTCAGTAGAAGACGTCGAAGTTGCCGACGCCGGGGTACGGCTCCCGCATCTGCGACACCCAGTAGCCCCGGGCCTGCCACCACTGCCGCTTCTCCTTGCAGTAGCTCATGGGCGAGCACTGGATCAGGTGCCACGAGCCGGCGGCCTGGGCGGCGGGTGCGGCGAACAGGCCAGCCCCGGCGACCAGGGCGGCGGCGATCAGGGTGCTCAGGGCACGCTTCTTCACGGGGTTCCTTCCAGAGGGGGAACAGCGACGGGCGCCATGCTAGCCACCCGGTAGGACAAACCGGACGCCGCACGCGTCGTGGCCGCGGACCCCGAGCACGGGGCGACGACGACCCGCCCGCGCCGCACGTCCACGGGCTGGTGGTCGACCACCGCGCGTCGAACCCGCACCTCGACGACGTCTACCGGTCGTGGGGTTCGAGGCGGTCGGGCAGACCGACCGCCCGGGGTTCGAGGTGGTGCTGTGCAGCGGCCGGTGACCTGAGCCAACGAAGTGGGAGCGTTAACCCTTGGTTAAGGCCCCATGCCGCCACGCGACCTGCCGGATCAGGGGCCGAGCAGGGCGAGCGGCACCACCGCGATCCCGTCGGGCCGCCGGTAGGCGTACGGCCCGGTCGTCACGACGACGCGATCGGCCACCCGGTCGCCCAGCTGCTCGCCCAACCAGTGCAGGTGCCGGACGTCGTTGTCGGAGACGGTCGCCGCGAGCTTGACCTCGATCGCCACCACCCGCCGGTCGGCGCCCTCGACGACGAGGTCCACCTCGTGGTCGGTGCCCTTGGTGCGCAGGTGTCCCACGTGTGCGTCGGCGGCGGTCGCGTACACCCGGACGCTCTGGGTCACGAGCGACTCGAAGAGCGCCCCCAGCCATGTTCCGGTCTGCGTCGCGACCCGAGTCCCGTCGCCGCGCAGCAGCCCGTCGGCGCCGACGCCGACGAGGCGGGCGGCGATCGCCGGGTCGACCAGGTGGTGCTTGGGCGTCCGCGTGAGCCGCCGCAGAGGTGCGAAGGTCGGGGTCCACGCCGGCAACGGGTCCAGCACGAAGATGCGCTCGAGGTGCTCGCGGTAGGTGTCGACCGTCTGGCGCGCGGGTTTGTCGTCGTCCCCGGCGGTCGCGGCATCGAGGATCGTCGACCAGGCCGCGTCCGTCGCCGTGGCGGCCCCGTAGGCACTCAGCCAGGCGCGCAGCGCTCGTGGCCGACGTACGGCGACCCCGCTCTCGGGCAGCTCCCGGTCGACGATGCGCGCGACGTAGCTGTCGAGCTGGACCTGTCGAGCTCGCGGTGGCAGGTCACGGATTCCGGGGAAGCCCGATCGGAGGATCTCGTCGGTGTAGGTCGCGAGGTCGACGGGGGAAGGTCCTTCGACGGTGGCGCTGCCACCCGCCAGCAGCACCCGGAGGGACACGGTCGGGTCGGTGATCCCGCGCTCGCTCCACGCGAGTGGGCGCATGGGCAGGCTGACGATCCGGCCGGCTCCCGAGTGGATGCGGATGCCGGGGGCCGGACCTGCTGATCCGGTGAGCAGGTACCGGCTACCGGTGGCGTCGTCGTCGACCGCGTGGCGGATGCGGTCCCACACGGGCGGGACGAGCTGCCACTCGTCCACCAGCACCGGCGGAGGCGCGGTGACGACGAGGTCCGGGTCCGCCTCGACCACCTCTCGTTGACGGGGGTCGGTGAGAGTAAGCACCGTTGCGGCGCGCTGCGTCGCCGTCGCCGTCTTGCCGACGCCCTTCGCACCCTCGAGAGCGATCGCGGCGAGGGCCCCGAAGAGGTCGTCAAGGACGCCGTCGATGACCCGCCGCCGGTACTCCATAGTGTCAAACTAACATCTGGACGGGCTCCTATCTAACAAACGGACGGGTTTCTCTCTCACAAACGGACGGCTTCCTGTCATGCATCTGGACGGCTTCCTGCCCTGCAGAGGGGTCGCCACGCGCGACCCTGCGACCATCGTCTGAACCATCCGCCCCCCTGTCTCGTCTCCACCATGAAGGCCCGATCGGGTCGCCGGGGGCGAGAGAGGCAGGACCATGCAGCAGCGGACGAAGGTGTGGGCAGGGATCGGGGCCGGTGTCGTCGTGCTCGGGGTGGTGGCCGTCGTCGTCGGCCCCGGCCTGTACGCGGACTGGGCCAACAGCAACGCGGAGGCCGCGCCGACGCTCGAGGCGAGCGCGCAGGCCGCACCCGTCGAGGCGACGGACGGCACGTGGACCGTGGGCGCGGGCTCGTTCGCGGGCTACCGGCTGCAGGAGGTGCTGCGTGGCGAGGACGTGACCGTCACCGGCCGCACCGACCAGGTGACCGGCACGGTCACCGTCGAGGACGGCAGCCTGACGGCCGCCGAGATCGAGGTCGACATGGCGAGCATCGCGACCGACGAGCCGCCGCGCGACGGGTACTTCCGGGACCAGGCGATGCAGGTCGGCACGTTCCCCACGGCGACGTTCACGCTGACGGAGCCGGTCGAGCTGGCCGACGACGCGACCTCCGCCCAGCTCACGGGTGACCTGACGATCCGCGACGTCACGCTCGAGGTGACCGTCGACGCGCAGGTCGCCGCCTCGGGTGACACCGTGCAGGTGGTGGGATCGGTGCCGGTGACGTTCGCGGACTACGGCGTCGACGCGCCGGACCTGGGGTTCGTGACGGTCGAGGACACCGGGTCCGTGGAGTTCGACCTGCGCCTCACGGCGTCCTGACCGGCCCGACGACGCGGAGGTGGTGACGTGGCAGCCGACGCCGACGCGCTGCTGCGCGCCACCCACGCGGCGCACGCCGACGCGCTGCACCGGTACGTGACGCGTCTGACCGACCCGGCCCGCGCGCCCGACGTCGTGCAGGAGACGCTGCTGCGCGCGTGGCGGCACCCCGACGTGCTGACACGCCCCGAGGCGTCGGTGCGCGCGTGGCTGTTCACGGTCGCCCGGAACCTCGTCGTCGACGACGCGCGCAGCGCCCACCGCCGCCACGAGCTGCCGTCCGACGCACCGCCGGACGCGGTCACGGGCGACGGGACGCAGGCCGTCCTGGACCGCTGGCTCGTCGCCGACGCGCTCGACGCGCTGTCCGCCGAGCACCGCGCGGTCGTCGTCGGCGCGTACTACGGGGGCCGGTCGGTGGCCGAGCTCGCGGCCGAGCACGGCATCCCGCCGGGCACCGTGAAGTCGCGGCTGCACTACGCGCTGCGTGCCCTGCGCCTCGCGCTGCAGGAGAGGGGAGTGACGTCATGACCGCCGACCCGTACCGCCAGTGGGACGCGGCGTACGTGCTGGGGGCCCTCGCGCCGGGGGAGCGGCGCGAGTACGAGGAGCACCTGGCGGGCTGCGACGCCTGCCGCGCGGCCGTCGGCGAGCTGGCCGGCATGCCCGCGCTGCTGGCGATGGTGCCGGCGGGCGACGCGACCGGCGGCGCGGGTGGGGTGGGCGCCGCGGCCGGGACGGGGGCGGACGGGACGGGCGGGACGGGGGCCGACGTGGTCCCGCTGGCGCGTCTCGCCGACGCGGCCCGTCGCCGCCGCGCGCGTGGCCGGCTCGCGCTCGCGGGCGCCGCGGCCGCGCTCGTCGTGCTGGGCGGGGTGGCCGGGTCCGCGGTGACCGCGGCCACGACCCCGGCCCCCGTGGTCGCGGCCGACGCGCGGGCGGTCGCGCTGACCGCCGTCGGCGGGTCGGGCGTCACGGCCGACGTCACCCTCGCACCCGTCCGGTGGGGCACCCGCCTGGACTGGACGTGCGCGTACGCGGCGGCCGAGCTGCCCGAGGGCGTGTACGAGCTGGTCCTCGTCGACGCCGCGGGGGAGCGGACCGTCGTCGCGACGTGGACGAGCACGGGGGAGCGGACGGCGTCCGGGCTGGGGGCGTCCTCGGCGCTGCGGATGGACGGGATCGAGCGCGTCGAGCTGGGCGTCGTCGGACTGGACCGGCCCCTGGCGGTCGGGGAGGTGTGAGGCGCGCGGCCGCCTGACCAGCGGCCCCGCGCGTGCAAGTGACCTGCGTCACACACGATCCCCGCACGGGCGGGTGGCCGGTCCCGCCATCATGGGCGAGCCTCGACCCGGCGGCACGCGACCCGTCGGCACCCGCTCACGAAGGGCACCACGATGACGTCCCGGCGCTCGCTCCTCGCCCAGCTCCCGCAGGTCCTGGACGCCGGCGAGGAGGTGCGGGGGACCGTCGTCGCCCAGATCGTCAAGAGCCCCGCGGGCAACGCCGCCAAGACCATCGCGACCAGCACCGTCACCGCCGTCGCGAGCCTCGCGCTCTCGGGCGGCGCCCTGGGCGTCGGCGTGCTCCACACCGCACGTCCCGTGTGGTGCGTGACGACCGACCGCCGGCTGCTCCTCGTCGAGCACGAGGGGCGCGGTCCGCTGGGCGAGCAGGTGCTGCTGTCCCTGCCCCACGACCAGGCGCACGCCCGCATCCGCCGGACCCTGGTGCAGGGCGCCGTGATCACCCACCGCGAGAGCGGCGTCGAGATCGTCCGCCTCAACCTCGGCATGAAGCCGCGCGCCGCGGCCGTCCTGGTCGCCCCCATGGCCGCGACCGCCTGATCCCACCGGACGACCCCCGGGTGTCGGATCCGTCCGATAGGTTCCGGTCGCGTCGCGACGCCACCGGAGCCACCGTGTGGGCGCGCGACACCGACCATGCAGGGGGTACTGGTGCACGTCCTCTCGTCCGTCCGCCGTCCGGGCGTCGTCCGCGCGCTCGTCGTCGGCGCGCTCACCGGCGCGCTCGCTCTCGTCCCGGGGGCCGCGCACGCGCACGGCCAGCACCCGCCGCGCGTGGTGAACCACGCGCCGGACCGTCCCGCCGATGTCCGCACGACGCAGCCCGACTCCACGTGCACCACCCGCCCACCCGCACCGCTGCGGTCCACGACCCCGACGCTGCGGGCGGTCCTGTCGGACCGTGACGGGGACGCCGTGAGCGGCACCTTCACCGTGCGCGACGTCCGGACGGGTCGGCAGGTGTGGACGTCGGGCGCGACGACGACGCAGGCCAGCGGCTCGGAGCACGCGGTCGCGGTGCCCGAGGGGCTGCTGCGCGACGGGCGCGGGTACGAGTGGCGCGTCCAGGCGCGCGACGCGAAGGGCCGGACGAGCCCGACCGTGCGGTGCCGCATCGTCGTCGACGTGACCGCACCGGGCGCGACCGACGTGACGCCCGTCGACGGCGCCGGTGCCGTCTACGCGGAGGACGCGACCGCCGGCGGGGTCGGCGTCGCCGGGAGCTTCCGGTTCGAGGTCCCTGGTGCGACGGACGTCGTCGCGTTCCTCTACGGGTTCGACGGCGGGCAGGCCCGGGTCGACGTCGCGGACGGCGACACGGGCGCGACCGTCACGTGGACGCCCGACACGGCCGGCTCCCACGTCCTGGACGTGCAGGCCGTCGACGCCGCCGGGAACGTGGGACCCACGCGGTCGTACCGCTTCGTCGTGGAGTCCGCGGCGTCCGCGCCGACGGGCAACGCGCGGTGGACCCTTGACGAGGGAACGGGGACGACGTCCGCGGACGTGCTGTCCACCGACGGCGGCAACGTGCTGACCCTCACGCCGTCGACCACGTGGACGGACGGGCTCACCGCGGAGCTCGCGGGCCGCGCCGACGCCGCCCTGCTGCTGGACGAGGCGACCGACGGCGCCGCCACGAGCGGCACGGTGGTGGACACGACCGGCAGCTGGTCCGTCGCGGCGTTCGTGCGCGCCGACGCGGGCGACCTCGCCGCCACGGCCGTCAGCCAGGACGGTGACGGCGGCAGCGCGTTCCGCCTGGGGACGAGCACGACCGCGTGCGAGGACGCCGGCGTCACCTGCTGGGCGTTCAGCGTCGCCGGTGACGACCCCGACGGGATCGGCTCGACCACCGTGACGTCGTCCGTCCCCGTGGTCCCGGGCGCGTGGGTCGCGCTGTTCGGTTGGCGGGACGCGGCGTCCGGCCTCGTGCGGCTCGACGTGTGCAGCTTCGGCACCGTCGACGAGCCCGGTGACCAGGTGCCCGTGCCGGGCGCGCTCGGGTTCCTCGACGGCGGGGCGCCCGCGGTGGGTGCGTTCCGCGTCGGCGGTGCGCAGGACGGCGCGACGCCCTGGGTCGGAGCGGTCAGCGGCGTCCGCACCTGGGGCGGCGTCATCGACGTCTCGCAGGAGCGTCGGCTCTGCAGCATGGGCGCCTGACACCGGACCCCGCCGCGGCGGGGTCGGCGGCGAGGGGCCTGGGGCGCGATCGCCGCGCCGACGGTCCCTCGCCGCACGTCGGGCAGGACGGCTAGTACCGCCAGTGCTCCATGTCCTGCTGGTAGGTCGTGTGGATGCGGGGCGACAGCAGCGTCGACGGCACGGCGTCGCGCGCGGGCAGGTCGCCCGGCAGGCGCGTCGTGGCGCCCAGCGACCTCGCGTCGTGGAACCGCAGACCGTCGGGCAGGGGCGTCGAGGTCAGCAGCGACGACCCCGCACCAGGCAGGCTGAGCGCGAACCCCCACTCGCCGAACGACGGCACGTTCATGCTCAGCGGCACCACCGTGCGCCCCGGTGCCCCGGCCTCGACCGTCGCGACCACCTGCCAGAACGCGTGCGGCGTGAAGTACGTCGACGTGGCCTGGGTCGCCATCACGCCCCCGGGCCGCAGGTGCGCGGCGACGGCCGAGTAGAACTCCACCGAGTAGAGCTTGGCGACGCGCTCGTTCGACGGGTCGACCAGGTCGACCAGGACCGCGTCGAACGTCGCGTCGGTGTCCCGGACCCAGCCGAACGCGTCGGCGTTGACCACCGTGACGCGCGGGTCGTCCAACGAGCCCTCGTTGAGGTCCCGGACCAGCCGGTTGGTCCGCGCCAGGTCGGTGACGGCCGGGTCCAGGTCCACCACGACGACCTCACGCACCGAGGGGTACCGCAGCACCTCGCGCGCGAGCAGGCCGTCGCCGCCGCCCAGGATCGCCACGGACGCCGGTGCCGCGACCGACGTCAGCGTCGTGTGCGCGAGCGTCTCGTGGTACCGCGCCTCGTCGGCCGAGGAGAACTGCAGCTGGTCGTCCAGGTACAGCCGCACGTCCCCCTGGAAGTCGGTGACGACGAGCTTCTGGTACCGCGACGTCGTCGCGGCGACCACCGGGTCCTCGTAGAGCCGCGTGCTGAGCGCCGCCTCGATCCCCGACGAGACGGCGAACACCGCCAGCAGCAGCACCAGCGCGCCCGACGTCGACCACGTCCACCGGGGCTGGTGGCCCATGCGCGCGAGCATGAACAGGGCGACGCCCACGTTGAGGATCGCGACGGCCAGGGCCGTGCGCACCAGGCCGAGGGTCGGCAGCAGCACGAACGGGAACAGCAGGGAGGCGAGCAGCGCCCCCAGGTAGTCCAGCGCCAGCACCTTCGACAGCAGCCCGACCGACGTGTCCCGCCCGTGCTCCTTGAGCAGCGCGACCAGCAGCGGGATCTCCACACCGATGCCCACGCCGATCGCCAGCGCGAGCAGCACGAACACCGGCCAGTACAGGTCAGTCGACCCGTACGCCCAGAACAGCACCAGCACCGACGCCCCGCCGACGAGCCCCAGCGCGAGCTCGTTGCGCACGAACGCGATGCCCGACGGCCCCGGCAGGCGGGGTGCGAGCAGCGAGCCCAGGCCCATGCCGAACAGCGTCACGCCCGTCGCCACCGAGAACGCGACGACGGAGTCGCCGACGAGGTACGACGCGGCCGTGCCGAGGATCAGCTCGTAGACGATGCCGCCGACGGCGACCAGCAGCGCCGCCGCGAAGACCGTGGGCCGGTCCATCGTCCGCCCGCCCAGCCGCAGCGGTCCCCCCGCGACGGGTCCCGGTCCCGGGCCCGCAGGCTGCTCCTCGACGTCCACGTGCCCGGCCGTCAGGACCCGATGACGCCCGCGATGATGATGCCGATCGCCACCGCGACCCCCGCGATGAGGATGCCGAAGGCGACGTTGTGCTCGTCGACGAGCTCGCGGTGCAGGTTCAGCTTGAACACCCTGTTCACCACCACGAGCGTGACGAGCAGCAGGACGATGCCGAGGACCGAGTAGAGGATGGTCGAGAGCAGGTCGGCGATGATCACGCGAGGTTCTCCTTGGTCGTCGTACGGGACGGGTGTGCGGACGTGCTCACTTGCCCAGGCCCCCGCTGCCGAACACGGACCGCCGCACGCAGTCCTGCTCGGTCGTCGTGGTGCCGTCGGCGGCGACCACGGTGCGCGGCGTGCAGGTCTCGGTACCCGGGCTGCACGACGCCGCGAACCACCCGACGCCCAGGACGAGCGCGAGGAGGCCCAGCACGCCCTTCGTGGTGAAGCTCCGCGGCGCCACCCGCTTGCCGAAGTGCGCCTTCTGGCCCGCGGCGTCCAGGACGGTGCCCTGGTAGACGTCGAGCACCCTGTCGTCGAACTTCTCGACCGACAGGACGAACCCCGCGGCCTCGATCTCGGCGTACGCGACCTCCTGGCCCATCTGCAGGTCGTACGTGAACGCCCCCGCGAGGTGCCGGATCGTGCCGACGCCGACCTCGCCGACGACGACCTGGTGCGGCGTGCCGCGCAGCGTGACGGTGAGCTGCTGCCCCTCGCGCAGCTGCGTCGGGTCGAGGTGCTCGTTCACCTCCACGGGCCGGTAGAGCGTGACCTTGCGCGTGTAGTGGTCGTACTCGACCCAGAAGTCCGTGTTCTCGTACCCGAGGAGCTCCCACTCCTCCCAGTAGTACGTCGTGCGGTCCTCGGGGTCCCACTCGCCGTACACGACGACGCCGTGGGGCAGGGACCGCCACGGCGGCGTGCCGATGAGGTGCGTGCCCAGACGCATCCGGGCCTTGGGGCGCGTCACGCGTCGGCGACCGTGCGGGCGACGACCTCGCCGCTCAGCGCGTCGGCGAGGGCCGCGCGCGTGCGCTCGACGAACCCGTCGGCCGGGCGCCGGCACGTTGTCAGCGTCACGTAGGCCGTGCCGTGCTCGGGCCACGTGTGGACCGCGACGTGCGACTCCGCGAGCAGGATCGCCAGGCTCAGCCCCTGCGGCGCGAAGCGGTGGACCGCCTCCGACCCGACGGGGTGCAGCCCGGCGTCGGCGACGAGATCGCTCAGCGCGGTGCGGACGACGTCCAGGTCGTCGAGAGCGGCGGCGGGAGCCCCGGCGACGTCGAACACGTACACGTGGTTGCGGTGCACGGTGGCGTCGCGCCTCCTGGTCGTCGGGCGCCGGGGCGCGGGTGGGATCGGTGCGACAACGTACCGGAGACATCGACGCGACCTGTCGTCGTCCCGAGACGACCGGTCCGGGTTCACCCCCTGCCGGGCGTGCGCCACCCGGTACCGTGACACCGGTCGCGGGGTCACCCGGCCCCGCCGCCACCGGCCGCGCCGTGCGTCACCCCGCGGCGGCCGTCCCGAGCAGGCCCACACGCGTGGGCGCCGCCCGCACCACGGAGGACCGATGACCTACGAGCTCGCGCTCTTCGACCTGGACGACACGCTCGCACCCTCGAAGAGCAAGGTGCACCCCGAGATCGTCGACCTGATCGTCGCGCTCACGCGCGTCGCGCAGGTCGGCATCATCTCCGGCGGCCGCTTCGAGCAGTTCGACGCCCAGCTGCTGTCGTCGATCGACGACACCGCGGCGCTGGCGCGCCTGCACGTCCTGCCGACGTGCGGCACCCGCTACCTGGTGCACGACGGCGCCGAGTGGTCCGAGATCTACAGCGAGCCCCTGACGGACGACGAGTCCGCCCGTGCGGCCGCGGCCGTCGAGGAGTCCGCCCGCGCTCTCGGACTGTGGGAGGAGAGCACCTGGGGCGACCGCATCGAGCTGCGCGGCAGCCAGGTGACGTTCTCCGCCCTCGGCCAGGAGGCCCCGGTCGACGCGAAGGCCGCGTGGGACCCGGACGGCGCCAAGAAGGAGCGGCTGCGCGCGGCCGTCGCCGAGCAGCTCCCCGACCTCGAGGTCCGCTCCGGCGGGTCGACGTCCGTGGACATCACCCGCAAGGGCATCGACAAGGCGTACGGCGTCAACCGCCTGCTCGCGCGCCTGGGCCTGGAGCCGACGCAGGCCGTGTTCTTCGGTGACCGCCTCGACGAGGGCGGCAACGACTACCCCGTCATCTCGACGGGCGTCCCCTGCATCGCGGTGACGGGCTGGGAGGACACCCCCGGCAAGGTCCGCGCGGCCCTCCCGGAGGCGTTCGCCTGACCTGTGCGACCGAAAGCGTGAAGGGTTGCTGCCGCTCAGCGGCGGTGTTCTCAAGGGGTCGTCGCAACGTTCGTGGTCTGGTTGCCCGGACGGTCGATCTCGGAGGTTGTCATGAGCAAGGCGCGGTGGCGGGTGTTGCCGGCCTCGGTGCGGCATCAGATCATTCGGATGGCAGCTCAGGGGCTGTCGGTCGAGGAGATCCGGGTGGACCTGGATGTGGCGATGGGCACGGTCTACAACGTGCTGCGGCCTCTGGGCGGGGTGATCCGCAAGGACGGGTGGTCCCCGACGGGGTTGCGGTTGTCGTTGGACGAGCGGGTCGAGATCAGGGTCGGCCTGGAGACAGGTGCGTCGTTGCGGGCGATCGCGGCCTCGTTGGGGCGTAGCCCCTCGACGATCTGCCGTGAGGTGCGCGCCGGTGGCGGCCGGCGCCGGTATGCGCCGGTGGCCGCTCATCGCCGGGCGCAGCGCGAGAGCCTGCGTCCTAAGCCCACCAAGCTCGCCGTTAACCACCGGTTACGCGCACAGGTCGTCGCCGACCTGGAGCGGTTGTGGTCCCCTGAGCAGATCACCGCTCGGCTGCGTGCGGGGTTCCCCGACGATCCGGAGATGCGGGTGTCGCACGAGACGATCTACCGGTCCTTGTTCGTTCAAGGGCGTGGTGACCTGCGCAAAGAGCTGGCAGCGTGCCTGCGCACCGGGCGAGCGGTGCGCAGGACCCGGGGGCGCACCGACGGGCGTGGGCGGATCCCGGGCATGGTGATGATCAGCGAGCGACCCCCCGAGGTCGAGGACCGCGCGGTGCCCGGGCACTGGGAAGGGGACCTGATCCTGGGCAAGAACGGCGCCTCGGCGATCGGCACCCTGGTCGAACGATCGACCCGGTTCGTCATCCTGCTGCACCTGCCCGAGGGTCGTACGGCTGCCGCGGTGCGCCAGGCCATGGCCGCCGCGATCCTCGAGCTGCCGGTCGCGCTGCGGCGCTCGATCACCTGGGACCAGGGCGTGGAGATGAGCCAGCACGCCACGTTCAGCATCCAGACCGGGATCGATGTCTACTTCTGCGACCCGCACAGCCCTTGGCAACGGGGATCGAACGAGAACACCAACGGCTTGCTGCGCCAGTACTTCCCCAAGGGCACCGACCTCTCGCTGCACGACCCCGCGGCGCTGCGCGCCGCGGCCGACTCCCTGAACTCCCGACCCCGCCAGACCCTCGGCTGGATGACACCATCAGAACGACTCAACCAGGAACTCGTTGCGATGACCGGTTGAGACCACCGGCAGCAACCCTTCACACTCTGTGTGCCGTCGGCGTGCGCGCTACTCCACGCCGGCGATCAGCTCTCTGAGCACGGCGGCGTGCGCGCTGAGCGCGCGGCGTCCCGTCGAGGTCAACGAGACCCAGGTGGTCCGCCGGCCCAGGTGCACGCCTTTGCGGCTCTTGACGTAGCGCACCTCCCCGAGCGCCGACAGGTGCTTGGACAGGACCGAGTCGCTGACGTCGAGGTTGTCGCGGAGCGTCGAGAACTCGGCCTCGGACACGGCGGTGAGCGACGTCATCAGTCGCAGCCTGGCCGGGGCTTGCAGGTGCACGTCGAGGTCGGGCATCAGCGGCCGACGATCAGGAGCACGAGGCCGGTGAGAGCCAGCGCGACCATGACGGCCAGCCACGCGGCCGACTCGCCCCGGGCGTGCGACGCGGGCTCTCCGCGATACATCCGCACCCAGCGACGACCGCTCATCGCGTACGCGATGCCCCCGGCGAGCGAGCACAGCGCCATCAACCCCCACTCTCCGGCGAACGCCGCCCAGATCGCGGCGCCGAACGTCAGCACGTAGGAGATCGACGCCGCCGCCGCGGTCCCACCGACGACCCGGCTGGCGAAGCCGCCGAGCCACATGCCGTTCAGCCGTCGGAACCGGACCAGCTGGACCGTCGCCACCGCGGCGAGCGCCACCAGGCCGCTTGCCATCAGCCAGCCCGCCGGGTGCCACACCCCGCTGTGACCGGCGTCGGCCACCCCGAGGGCGGTCGTGGCGATCTGCACGGCGATGGCCGTGCCGATCGAGAGGGAGAAGAACGACGGCACGACGAGGCGGTGGGCCAGCGACGTGCGCGCCTCCTCGGCGTCGGCCAGGGCAGCCGCGGCCTCAGCGGGTGTGGGGGAGTCGCCGATGTTTTCCATGTTGGAAAGTATGGCTCATACTTTCCAATCCGGCAAGTAGCGTCCGCGCCGCTCCGCCACGACCTGCACCCGGAACCCCGCCACCGGCCCCGGCGTCGGTGCGGCCCGCCGCCGCAGCACCGCGTCACGTGGCCCGAGCTCGAGGTCGAGCCGGTGGAAGACGCGCGCCGCCGTGAGCGTCATGAGCACGTCAGCGACGCCCTTGCCGAGGCACGTGTGCGGCCCCTTGCCGAACGGCGCGTACGCGCCCGGGGTCACGTGCTCGCGGCGCTCGGGTGAGTACCGGTCGATGTCGAACCGCAGCGGGTCGGGGAAGAGCTCGGGCAGGAAGTGCGGCACGGTGACCGCGCAGTAGACCGGCTCACCCTCGCGGATCAGGTGCCCGGCGTACTCGAAGTCGCGGTTCGCGACCCGCGGCTGCGCGACGGCGATCGGGTACAGGCGCATGGTCTCCATGACCGCGCCGTTCGTCGCGGTCAGGCGCTCGAGCGACGCCTCGGTGAGCGGGCCGGAGCCGAAGACCTCGTCGGCCTCGGCGCGGATCCGTGCGAGCACGTCGGGGTGCGCGAGGACGGCGTGCACGAGGCACCCGAGCGTGTTCGCGACCGTGTCGAGCCCCGCGACGTACGGCCCGGTGAGCGCCAGCACCAGGTCGTTCTCCGCGACGAGCCCGGGGTCGGCGTCGTGGGCGTCCATGATGTCGTCGACGAGCGTGCGCCGGCCGTCGGGCCGCGGCTCGCGCGCCCGGTGCGCGCGGATCATCTCCTCGCCGAGCTCCTGGACCCGCGCCCGCGAGCGCCGGTACACGGGGCTGCGCAGCACGATCTCCGGGCGTTGGCGCGTGACGAGCGCGTTGAGGATGTAGAGGATCGTCGTCCGGATGTCGCGCACGTACTCGGTCGGCACGGTCCCGGTGAGCATCGTGCCGAGCTGGCTCGTCACGAGGAACTGGAGCGCCTCGAGGACGGGCACGGACGTCCCGGGCCGCCACGCGCGGTCGAGGCACTCGTCGGTGATCGCGACGAGCTCGTCGAGCCGGCCGTCGAGCGCCTCGCGCGAGTACCCGCGGCGCATCACCTCGCGCAGTCGCCGGTGCTCGGGACCGTCGACACCCGTGAGGGTGCGCGTCGCGCCGTACTCGTCGACGAGCCCTTGCCACACCTCGGCGGACCGCAGGCTCGCACGCCCCTCGCGCGACCCCATCCACCGCGCGAGATCGGGCCCGGCGAGCACCGTGAGCGTCCGCCGCAGCGCGCGCACGCGGAACACCGGACCGTGCTCGGCGTAGCACCGCACGAAGAACGCAGCCGGGTCGCGTCCGAGCTCCGCGACGCTGCCGATCACGGGCGCACCCGGGACGACGGGGATGGTGTCGACGGTCGTGGACGCGGTCATCGTGGGCCCCCTCGTTGACGGCCGCCCGGCGTCGACGCCGGACGCGCCACCCAGCCTCCCGTGACCGTGCGGCGCGCGTCCAGGCCCGGCACGTCAGACCCCGCGGGTCCGCCCTAGGCGTCCAGGCCCGTGTGCGCCGCCCAGCGAGCGGACGCCCGGTCGGCAGCGGACGCGACGAGGGCGACGAGCTCCGGACGGTCCGGCACGCGGAACGACACGTACGCCCCGCGACCGCCCTCGACCGGGCGGCCGTACGCCTTCGCGGCGAGGCTGCCGTCGGGCAGGAGCCGGACGTTGAGCGTCTGCAGCTCGAAGACCTGCCCGCGTCGCTCGTCCGTCCACCGCAGGTGCGGCGGGATCGTCACGTTGATCGCGAGCGCGGACACCTCGACGTCCTGTGCCATGGCGACATCCTCCACCAGGTGCCGGCGGCCGGGGCTGGATCGACCTCTCGTGAGAGGGCGATCCAGCCCGTGTGCAGCGTTGGGGACGTCAGGCGTCCCGAACGCTGCGCGCCGTCGCGCTCACGAGACCTTGCCGCGGAGCAGGCGGTGCCAGTAGACCTGGATCTCGCCGTGGCGGTCGAACAGGTAGAGCGACCGGCGGGCGCGTGCGAGGTCCGGGAACGGGACCGTGGGCTCCTCGTGGCCGTGGCGGTCGTGCTCGGCGAGCAGCAGCTCGCTGCGCGACGTCGTGACGGGCGCGATCGTGTAGCCGTCGTACTCCCGCAACGTCATGCCCAGCAGGGCGGCGGGGATGTTGTGCGCGACGACCGGGACCTGCTTGCGCAGCGCCCCGCCGGACGGCGACGTGTCGACCGTGGCGACGTCGCCGAGCGCCCACACGCGCGGGTACGTCCGGTGCTGCAGCGTCTGCGGGTCCACCGCGACGAAGCCGTCCGAGTCGTCGGTGGCGAGCCCGCTCGCGGCCACCCACTCCGGGGCGCGGTGCGGCGGCGCGACGTACAGGGCGTCGTACGGGAGGGTGTCGGCGCCGTCAGACGTGCGCAGGTGCAGCGTGCGGGCGTCGGCGTCGATCCGCTCGACGGCGGTGCCCGTGCGCACCCGCACGCCGTAGTCGTCCGCGACCGCGCGCAGCTCCCGGTCGGCGCGGGCCGTGCCGACGAGCCGCGAGCCCTCGACCAGCAGGTCGATCGTGATCGCGTCCAGCAGACCGGCCTGGCGCCAGTGGTCCGCGGCCATGAACAGGGGCTTGAGCCCGACGGGCGAGCACGGCACGTGCCGGTCGGAGATCGCGAACACGGCGCGCCCCGACGTCAGCGTCGAGAGCATCTGCCACGTCGCGGGTGCGTGCTCCGGCAGGTAGCTGGTCGAGGCGTGCGGCGTCGCGAACGCCTCCCGCATGCCCGGCACGGCGTCCCAGTCGACCTGCGAGCCCGGGCACAGGACCAGGTCCCCGTACGCGATCTGCTCCCCACCCGCGAGGTGCACGACCGACGCCTGCGGGTCGACGGCCGTGACGCGGTCGGGGTACCAGTGCACGCCGTCGGGCACGACCTCGACCTGCGGGCGGCGCAGGTCGTCGAGGGTCGCGGCGCCGCCGGCGACGTACGACAGCATCGGCCGGTAGTGGTGGACGTGGCTCGGCTCGACGAGGGCCACGTCGGGACACCCACCCCGCAGCAGCTTGGCCGCGAGCGAGATGCCGGCGTTGCCGCCGCCGACGACGACGACGCGATGGCGCGGAGCATTCATGGGAGCACGCTTCCCTGGGACCTGGACGACGGGATCCGGCCACGCTAGGTGCCCCGTCGTCGCCGCGCGCGTCGAGGAGCGCGAGCGCCCGTGCCGACGGAGCGTGAATGGCCGACCAGTGCCCGACGGACGCCCGGTGACAGCCCGGTGACCTGCGTGAACACTCGCGGAACGGTCCGGCAACGGCGATGCCGCTGGGTGATTCGTCCGGTTCGGTGCGCCTAGTTTCGTGTCCGGTCCGGCCCCACCCCCGGGGCCGACGACGACGGCCGTGACCCGGCCCGTCGTCCGACGCGGCGCGTTCCCCCGATGCGCCCGACCGCCCGGAGACCCCTTGACCGCCGTCCTCGCCCCCCCGGCCGGCGCGGGCCCGACCAGCCCGCCCGGACCGCCGTCGCGCCCCGGCAGCGCGGCACGCACCCGCCGCCGCCGTGCGCTGGGCTGGTTCGCGCTGCTCGCCGGCCCGAACGTCCTGCTGCTGGTCCTGTTCGTCTACAAGCCGCTCGTCGAGAGCTTCTACCTGTCGACCATGCAGTGGAACCTCGGCTCGCCGGTCGCGCGGTTCGTGGGGCTGGGCAACTACGTCGAGTGGTTCACGGCCGACTCGACGGCGCAGGTGCTGACGACGACCGCGGTGTTCACGCTCACGACGGTCGGCGGGGCGCTCGTCCTCGGGCTGGGCCTGGCGCTGCTGCTGGACCGCCGGCTGCCGGGCCGCGGGCTCGCGCGGACGGTCGCGTTCGCGCCGTACGTGCTGTCCGGGTACGCCGTCGGCATCCTGTGGCTGTTCATCTTCGACCCGCGGTACGGGCTGCTGTCGGCGGTCCTCGGCTGGTTCGGGGTCGCGTCGCCGCAGTGGTACACGGCCGAGCCGTGGCCGCTGGTGATGATCATCGTGGTGTACCTGTGGAAGCACCTGGGGTACGTCGCGCTCATCTACCTGGCCGGGCTCCAGGGCGTCCCGCAGGACCTGCGCGACGCGGCCGCCATCGACGGGGCGACGCCCGCGCGGACGCTGCGGTCGATCGTGCTGCCGCTGCTCGCGCCGACCACGTTCTTCCTGCTGGTGACGATGATGCTCGCGTCGCTGCAGTCGTTCGACGTGATCCGGTCGATGACGCAGGGCGGGCCGCTGGGCTCGACCACGACCCTGATGTACCAGATCTACCAGGAGGGGTTCGTCAACGGGCGCGCCGGGTACGCGTCGGCGGGCGCGACGATCCTGTTCCTCATCCTGCTGGCGGTGACCGCGGTCCAGCTGCGGTTCCTCGAGCGCAAGGTGCACTACGCGTGAGCGCCGCGACGCGCCCGACGCCCGTCGTCCCGGCGCCCCCGCCCTCGTCCCGTCGTCGCCCCCGACGTGCCCTCGCGCTCGACGCGGCCGGCCTGGCGGCGCTGGCCGCCGCGACCCTCGTCCTCGGCGCCCCCCTGCTGTGGATGGTCCTCGCCAGCCTCAAGACCCCCGCCGAGCTCTACGCGCTGCCCCTGCAGTGGTTGCCCGCGAGCCTGGACCTGGGCAACTACGCGCAGGCCGCGCAGACCATCCCGCTGGGCACGCTCTTCGCCAACAGCGTCGGCCTGACCGTCGTCGGGTCGGGCCTGAAGGTCGCGCTCGGCCTGTGCTGCGCGTACGCCCTGGTGTTCCTCGACGTGCCGTTCCGGCGGACCGTGTTCGTCGTCGTCATCGCGGCCCTGATGATCCCGCCGCAGATCACGATCATCCCCAACTACACGTTCGTCGCGAGCCTGGGCTGGCTCAACACCTACCAGGGGATCCTCGTGCCGGGCCTGGCCAGCGCGTTCGGGACGTTCCTGTTCCGCCAGCACTTCCTCACGCTGCCGCGCTCGGTGCTCGAGGCGGCCGACCTCGACGGCGCCGGGCACTGGTCGCGGCTGTGGCGGTTCGTCGTGCCCATGTCGTTGCCGACGATCGCGGCGGTCACGCTCGTGTCCGTCGTGACCGAGTGGAACGACTACCTGTGGCCGTTCCTCGTCGTCGACGACCCCCGCAAGATGACGCTGCCCGTCGGGCTGACGCTCCTGCAGAACGTCGAGGGCATGACGAGCTGGGGCGTGCTGCTCGCGGCGACGACCGTCGTCACGCTGCCCGTCCTCGTCGTGTTCCTCGTCCTGCAGCGCCGGCTCGTCGCCGGCCTCACCGCGGGCGCCGTCACGGGGTGACGCGCCACCACGCGACCCCCCGCCCCACCGACCACCGGACCGCCACCCGCGGCACCGGCCCCCGGCACGCCCACCGACCGGTGGCGTGCGTCCCCCGCACCGAACCCGAGGAGACCCCCGTGTCCCACCGTGCCCCGCACCGCCGCCCCCTGGCGGCGCTCGCGCTCGTCGCCGTCGGCGCGCTCGGCCTGGCCGCCTGCTCGACGCCCACCATCGCGAGCGGTGAAGCCGCCGAGACCACCGCCGCCGACGCGATCGACTGGTCGACCGTCGAGCCCGCGTCGCAGATCACCTGGTGGAGCAACCACCCCGGCGCATCGAAGGAGGTCGAGGAGGAGCTCATCGCGCGCTTCGAGGAGGCCAACCCCGAGATCGACGTCGAGCTCGTCACCGCGGGCGCCAACTACGACGAGGTCGCGCAGCGCTTCCAGGCCGCGTCCCAGACGGACGAGCTGCCGGACGTCGTCATCGCCTCCGACGTCTGGTGGTTCCGGTACCACCTGAACGACCAGATCCTGGCGCTCGACGACGTCTTCGAGCACCTCGACGCCGACACCGGCGACTTCGTCGAGGCGTTCTACGCCGACTACGAGTACGAGGGCCGGCACTGGGCGGCGCCGTACGCCCGCTCGACACCCCTGTTCTACTACAACAGGGACAAGTGGGCGGCTGCCGGCCTGCCGGACCGCGGCCCCGAGACGTGGGCCGAGCTGCAGGAGTGGTCGACCGCGCTCACCGCGCAGGTGCCCGCGGACTCGAAGCCGTTCGGCCTGGAGACCGGGCCGTCGTGGGCGGCCTGGTGGTTCGAGAACATGATCTGGGGCCACGGCGGCCAGTACTCCGACGAGTGGACGACGACGCTCGACACCCCCGAGGCGATCGCCGGCGGGCAGTTCCTGCACGACCTGTTCTACGGTGACGCCGCGTACGCGACGGTCTCCGAGGACTCGGCCGCGGACTTCGCGTCCGGTGTCGTCGCCGCGACCATCGGCTCGACCGGCTCGCTCACGGGCATCCTCGAGGCGTCGTCGTTCGAGGTCGGGACGGCGTTCCTGCCCGACGGCCCCGAGGGCGGCGGCGTCCCCACCGGCGGCACCGGCCTGGCGATCCCGGCGTCGAAGACGCCCGAGGAGCAGCTCGCCGCGGCGATGTTCCTGCAGTTCCTCACGGACACCGAGCAGACCGCGTACTTCTCGCAGAACACCGGCTACATGCCGGTCCGGACGTCCGCGATCGAGTCCCCGGAGATGACGGCCGTGTACGAGGCGACGCCCCAGTTCCGCACCGCCGTCGACCAGCTGGCCGCCAAGGCGCGCTCGCAGGACTGGATCCGCGTGTTCGTCCCCAGCGCCGACCAGGTCCTCACCGAGGGCATCGAGCAGATCGTCCTGCGTGGCGAGGACCCGGCCACCGCGTGGAGCTCCATCACGCCGAAGATCGAGACCGCCTACCGTGAGAACGTGGAGCCGTACCTGTGACCAGGGTCGTCGCGCACCGGGGGAACTCGTGGGTCGCGCCGCAGAACACGCTCGCGGCCTTCGAGGCCGCGGCGCGTGGCGGCGCGCACTGCATCGAGCTCGACGTGCAGCTCACGTCCGACGGGCACGTCGTGGTGATCCACGACGACACCCTCGACGCGACGACGACCGGGTCGGGGTGGCTCAAGGACACGACGCTGGCCGAGGTGCGTGACCTCGACGCGGGGTCGTGGTTCTCGCCCGCGTACGCCGGGCAGCGCGTGCCGCTGCTCGACGAGGTGATCGAGCTGCTGCTGCGGCACCCGTCGCTCGACCTGCTGTGCGAGGTCAAGGGCGAGTGGACGCCGGACGAGGCGGTCCGCGTGACCCGGCCGCTGCGTGCGGCCGGGCTGGCGGACCGGGTCGTCGTGCAGAGCTTCTGGCCCGGGACGGTCGGTGCGCTGCGCACCGCCGACCCGGACCTGCGGCGCGGGCTGCTGCTCGGCGACGTCGGCCCGGACGTGCTGGGCCTGTGCGCGGCGCTCGACGTCGTCATGGCCAACCCGCACGGCCTGCTGCTGCAGCAGGACCCGAGCCTGGTCGCCCGGCTGCACGACGCCGGGCTGCGGGTCGCGGTGTGGACGCTCGACGAGCCGACGGACTGGGCGGCGGCCGTCGCGCTGGGTGTCGACGAGATCATCACCGACCGCCCGGACCACCTCGCCGGCTGGTTGGCCGGCGGCGCGGTCTGACGGGTCCGGCCTGACCCGTCCCTCGCCACACCATCCAGCCCACCCACCCAAAGGGCGCGAGAGAGCAATCCAGTCGGCACGCGTGATGACTGGATTGCTCTCTCGCGGGTTTGTGGAGTGCTGGATCGCTCGCTCGCGGGGGTTCGGGGGTGCGGGTGGAGGGCTGGATTGCTCTCTCGCGGCGAGAGAGCAATCCAGCCCTGTCGGACGCTCGTCAGGGGGTCAGGCGCAGGTGGCCGTCATGCCCTGGCCGTTGCCCGTGCCCTGGAAGCCGAACTCGGTGGACTGTCCCGCCCCCACCGAGCCGTTCCACGGTGCGTTGGTGAACCGGACGCTGCCGCTCGTGCCGGCGTTGACGGAGCTCCACGCGTTGCTGACCCCCGCACCGGCGGGCAGGACGACCGTGGTCGTCCAGCCGTTGAGGGACGACGTGCCCGCGGAGATCCTCACCGTCGCGACGAAGCCGCCGTTCCACTGGTTGAGCGACACCGTCGCGGTGCAGCCGCCGGGACCCGCGGTGGGCGTCGGTGTCGGTGTCGGTGTCGGAGTGGGGGTGGGCGTGGGTGTCGGAGTGGGCGTCGGGGTCGGCGTCGGGGTGGGAGTGGGCGTGGGTGTCGGAGTGGGAGTGGGCGTCGGGGTGGGAGTCGGCGTCGGGGTCGGCGTCGGCGTCGGCGTCGGGCCGCTCGTCAGCGTCGGCGTCGTCCAGTCGATCCACTGCGAGAGGCTGCCGGCGGCGCGGCTCGAGATGCGCATCTGCCCGGACGGGTTGCCCGTGCCGACCAGGAACGCCTGGATGTTCTGCGTCAGCGGTGTGCGCCACTCGGGGCGGTTCGCGCAGTGCGAGCCGTCGGCGACGTCGGACCAGTACGTGATGTTGCTGCCTGCGCCGAGCGCCTTGTAGACCTCCGCACCGCCGAGCGCGGCGACGCTCGCGGACCGTGGGCCGAGGTTCGCGATGTGCGGGTTGTCCATGATGAACAGCCCGCGCGGTGCGACGAGCCCGACCATCTGGTGGGTGTCGACCGGCAGGTTGTTCGGGTTGCCGGTGTACGAGCCGAACGCGTCGCCGAACCACGGCTGCTCGCCGTACGCGCTGCTCAGCGACTGCGCGCCCTCGCCGGGGACGCCGCGGAAGATCGGCACGCCCGCGGTGCCGGACTCGATGGGCATCGTCAGGGCGATGCGCTGGTCGAAGACGCCGGCCACGAATGCGCCCTTGCCGAAGCGCGAGCAGCCCGTGACGCCCGTCGCGTCGCCCTTGAGGATCGACCCGCCGGACGCCTGGAGGACGTCGATGATGCGGCTGACGCCCCACGCCCACGCCATGAGCAGGCCCGTCTGGCTGTTCGAGCCGTAGATGTCGTAGAACGCGCCCTGCTTGTTGGCGCGGCCGGTGCCCTCCTTGCCGACGACGTACGGGTCGAAGCTGATGACGGCGGCGCCGGCGCTGCGGATGGTGGCGGTGTCGGCGCCGAACCCGCCGTAGACGACGACCGCGGGGTGCGGGCCGTTGCCGCTGGGCAGCGACACGTTCGCCGAGAAGCTGGTCGAGCGGCCGTTGTGCGACACGTTCACGGTGATCCGGGAGCTGGTGACGGTGCCCGTGACGCTCGCGGGCTTGCCGGGCTTCTCGCCGTAGACGAACTTCTCCGCGAGCCGCAGGGTGAGCTGACGCTGGCAGCGCCAGTCGGCCTTGGTGGCGATGCGGCTGCCGTCGAGCCGCTTGAACGGGTCCGGCAGCCGGGAGTTCGACTGTCCCGACGACGGGAGCGTCGGGACGGCGCAGTCGGCGCCGGCGTTCTCGACCGCCTCGACGAACGGGGCGGCCTGGGCGGGTGCGGCGTGGGGGACGACGACGGCCGCGACGGCGAGGGCGAGCGTCGCCAGGACGGCGACGGCGGGGTGGGACTGCGGACGGCCCATGGTTCTCACCGGGGCGCTCCCTCCGGGTGATGGGGGGAGCCGGGGGTCCTCGCCGTCGACGATGACGGGTCGAGTAGGGCCCGCTCCCGGGTCGGCGCCACTGTGCAAACGTTTTCCATGGGTCGTCAACGACCCGAAACCCTTCGCAGCCGACGCAACCGCTTCGCCTCGTGCGGGGCCGGTCAGCCCTCGGGCTGGCCCGCGAGCAGCCACCGGACGGCCCGCGTGGCGCCGTGCCCGGCGGCACGTCCGACGGCAGCCCCGGCGCGCGAGCGACGCAGCTCCAGCGCGTCGGCGGCCCACGGCGGCAGGGACTCGACGGCTCCC
Source organism: Cellulomonas sp. S1-8 (assembly GCF_026184235.1). NCBI lineage: Bacteria > Bacillati > Actinomycetota > Actinomycetes > Micrococcales > Cellulomonadaceae > Cellulomonas > Cellulomonas sp. S1-8. The sequence continues at coordinate 4,349,256 of NZ_CP110806.1, read as the reverse complement.
GCGGCGAGCGCGGAGTACCCGGCCCGGAGCGTCCACGGCACGGGGGGCTCGCGCAGCAGGAACTGGGCGGCGTCGAGCGCGGCGGGTGTCGCGCGCAGCACCGGGCGGTACCCCTCGATCGCGTCCTCGAGCTCGGCGACCGTCTCGGGTACGTCGACCGCGCCGAGGGCGCGGCCGATGCGGGCCGTCTGCGCGACGTACTCGTCAGCCCGCGCCGGGGTGAGCGGGTGCGCGCCGTACCGGGTGTGCGCGACGAGGAAGCTCTCGATCTCGGCGACGTGCACCCAGCGCAGCAGGTCCGGGTCGTCGGCGGAGTACGCGATGCCCTCGGGGCTGATGCCGCGCACGCGGCCGTGGATCGTGCGGACCGCGTCGATGGCGGCCTGCGCGTCGTCGGCCGTGCCGAACACGGTCGTCGCGAGGAACGTGCTCGTGCCCGCGAGCCGCCCCCACGGGTCGTCGCGGAAGTCGGAGTGGCTCGCGACGCCCGCCATCGCCGCCGGGTGCAACGACTGCAGCAGCAGGGACCGCAGCCCGCCGAGGAACATCGACGCGTCCGCGTGCACCACGCGCACCGCGGCACCCGGCTCGAACCACCGCGGGCCCGGCCGGTGGTGGATGCGCTCGCGGCTGCGGTTGCCGTGCGGGCCCGCGACGCGCAGGAACAGCGCCTCGCCGGAGCGGGCGCGCCAGCGTCGGACGGGTTCGGCGAGGGTCACGCACCCACGGTACGGACGTGACGCCCGGGCGTCGTCCCGAGTGGCGGAGGCCACCCGATCGGGCCCGGCCCGGACGTCCTCGGGTCCTCGTCCGGTCGTCGAAGCGCTACCCGGACCGGTCTCGGTCGCACACGCGCCGAGGAATGGTCGCAGATGAGTTCCGCGGGGGCGCGCGGTCGGCCAGGATAGGTGCGGACGCGCTCAACGACGAGGGGGACGCCATGGAGACCATCCGGACAGAACTGCCCACCGCCACCATCGCTGCGGTGCGGGCAACGGTGCCGATCAAGAAGCTCGGCGGGTTCTACGACACGGCATACACGCAGGTGGTCCGGGCCGTGGAGCGCGAGGGGTGGACGATCACCGGTCCCGCCCTCGGCTGGTACCACGGCACGGCCGACGAGTCCGTCGAGCTCGCGGCGGGGTTCGCGGTCGAGGGTGTCGCGCCGGGGACGTCGTCGCAGGGCGTCGACGTCGTCGAGATGCCGGGAGGGGCGGCCCTCGTGCTCATCCACACCGGCCCGTACGAGGGCCTGCACGACGCGTGGGCTCGCGTCGAGGAGGACCGTGCCGTGCTCGGCGTCGACGGCCGGGGCGACTTCTGGGAGGAGTACGTGACCGACCCGGCGCCCGGCGGCGACCCGGACGCCAACATCACGCGGCTCGTCCTGCCCCTGCGCCCCGACGCCTGAGGCGCGCCCTCGTGACGTCGGTCGCCGTCGGTCGGCGTCGACCGGCGTCGACCGGCCGTCATCCCTCGCCGCTGACCCGGCCCTCGAACAGGCCGATCTCGTTGCCGTCGGGGTCGACGAAGGACGCCCACCAGCTCGTCTCGTCGATCGGGCTCTTCGGCAGGCGGACCTCACCGCCGAGCTGCGTCGCCTGCGCCAGGACGTCGTCGATCGAGTCGACCTCGACGTAGCTCCGCGGGGCGGTGAAGCCGTCGCTGCGGGGGGCGAGGCCGCCGCCGCTGATCTTGTTCGGGGCCGACCACATCGGGTAGCCCTCGAAGCCGGGCACCTCCTGGATGTCCCAGCCGAAGAGCGTGCCGTAGAACCGTGACGCCGCGTGGACGTCCGCGACGGGGATGTCGATGTGCGTGATGTCGCCGTGGGCCATGGCCGTGCCTCTCGGGTCGAGTGAGGGCGGTGCGATGTCGTCCGATCCGACGCACCCAGGCTAGGGGCGACCACCGACAACGCGCAGGGTCGGTGCCATCCGGTGCGAGGGTCAGGTGGGGTGCTCTGCGTGCCGATACAAGGGTGAGAGACCGACGACGGTGTACGTTCGCACCCGCCCGGCACTCCTCGCCTGTGTCGGCACCACGACGACCCGGGGGGATGGAGGACGCGATGACCACGCTGCTACGGCTGCTGCTGCCGGACCCCCGCGTCGTGCGCGAGAAGCGGTCCGCTCCCGCGGCCCCCGTGCCGTGCGCGGCTCGGCCCGGCACACCGTTCCGCCACCTCGACGGCCCGTGCCAGTGCTTCTTCGGTGGGCCGGCGCCCGAGTTCCCTCCGACGGCCGGCTCGCCCGCCTGACGGGCGCGCGGCCGGCCCTGGCGTCCTCCGGACGGCAGCGACCCCGCGAACCGCACGCCCCCGTCGCCCCGCCGCTCACGGCTGCGGCGGGTCCTCCCCGACGAGCCCGTCGATCGCCTCGCGGAACAGGTCCGCGTGGCCGAGGTGGCGGGCGTACTCGGCGTTGAGGTCGACGAGGACGCGGCGCCGGTTGGGCTGCCCGTCGGGCCACTCGATGCCCGCCGGCTCGTCGAGCCCGCCGTCGGCCGTCAGGCTCGCCCACACGGCGCGGGACCGCTCGACGGCCGCCTGCCACCACCCGTACAGGTCGGCCGGGGAGTCGTCGGTGGCCGACCGCCAGTCCCAGCCGGGCCAGTCGTCCGGCGTCGTGGCGTTCCACGGTGCGCCGTACCCGCCGACGCCGAGCCAGCGCACCACCATGTCCTCCTCGACGAAGGCCAGGTGCTTGACCAGGCCGCCGAGCGTCATCTGCGACGGCGGGAACGGGCGGCGCAGCGCCTCGGCGTCGAGGCCGCCGACCTTCCACGCGAACGTCGCGCGCGTCCGCTCGAGCATGAAGAGCAGCAGGTCGACCTCGCCGGCGTCCAGCGCGGGCTCGTGGATGGAGGTGTCCAGTGCGGGCGGCCCCGGTGGGGTGGTCTCGGTCATGCGAGCGACCGTAGGGTCGGTTCCGGACGATCCGCTGCCGGTTCCACCCGCGAGCCCCGCGGGCCGGCCGTCCGCGGGGAGCGCGCCATGACGACGCACGACACCAGCCCCACGTCCCGCGCGCTGCTCGCGCTCGCCGAGCTGCAGGCCACCCCGGGGATCACCGCCGCGGGCCTGGCCGACGCCCTCGGGGTGTCCGAGCGCGCGGCGCGTCGCTACGTGGCGGTCCTGCGGGAGGCCGGGATCCCGGTGACGTCGGTGCGCGGCCCGTACGGCGGGTACCGGGTGGGACGCGGCGTGCGGCTGCCGCCCCTGGTGTTCGGTGCCGACGAGGCGCTGGGCCTGGTCATGGCGGTGCTCGACGGCCACCACGACGTGCGCGACCGCACCGACCCCGTCGCGTCCGCGCTCGACACGCTGCTGCGCGCGCTGCCGGAGCCGGTCGCCGCGCAGGCCACGGCCGTGCGCCGCGCCACCGCCGCAGCCCCGGACCGCGCCGCTGCCCGCCCCGACCCCGTCGTGACCGCGACCCTCGTGCAGGCGTGCGCGGACCACCGTCCCGTCCGCGTCCGGTACCGCTCGGAGTCCGGCCGCGAGTGGGACGCGGACGTGGACGCGTGGGCCGTCGTCGTCCGGCACGGCCGCTGGTACCTCGTGTGCCGGCGGCACGACGGCGACGCGGTGCGGACCTACCGGGTCGACCGTGTGCTCACGGCCCGCACCCTGGCGGGCACGGCCGCGCCCGCCCCGGACGTCGACCCCGTCGCCCTGCTCGAGGAGCACCTGGCGCAGGGCTGGGAGTACGACGTCGAGGTGCTGGTGCAGGCCCCGCTCGCGGACGTCGCGCGCGAGCTGCCGGGTGCGCTGGGGCGCCTCGACGCCCTCGACGCGACGACGACGCGCCTGGTCGGCTCCACGAGCGACCCCGTCTGGTACGCGCAGCAGCTCGCCGCCGTGCCCGTGCCGTTCCGGGTCGTCGGCGGCCCGGAGCTGCGGGCGTGCGTCCGCGACGTGGGTGCCCGGCTCACGGCGGCGACGGATCCGGACGCCTGACCTGCACCGATGCGGCACCACCCGATCGTGGCGTATCAGCGGCGGGCGGGCGCACTCCTGTCCGACCGACGCGATTGACGTGACGACGACAGGGAGCGTGTGTGGACGTGCCGCAGCAGACCGACACCGTGACGCCCCTGCCGACGCGAGCCCGGGCGCTCGCCGACGCGCTCGACGGGCTGGTGCCGGTGCACCTGCCGGGCACGGCCGAGCACGCGGCCCTGGCCGCGACGGTCAACCTCGCGCTCGCCCGTCGGCCCGCGCTCGTCGCCGCACCGCGCACGCCGCGCGAGGTCGCGCACGTCGTCCGCGCCGCGGGGGAGCACGGGGTGCCCGTCGCCGTGCAGGGCACGGGGCACGGCGCGTCGGCGGGCCTCGACGGCGCCGTCCTGGTCTCGACGGCCGCGCTCGACCACCTCACCCTGCTGCCGGCGCTGGGCAGCGCGCACCTCGGTGCGGGCGTGCGGTGGGCGCAGGTCGTGGCGGCGGCCGCGCCGTACGGGCTCGCCCCGGTGTGCGGGTCGGCGCCGGGCGTCGGCGTCGTCGGCTACCTGACGGGCGGCGGTCACGGGCCCCTCGCGCGCACGCTCGGCGTGTCCTCGGACCGGGTGACGGCCTTCGACGTGGTCACCGGCGACGGGGTGCTGCGGCGCGCGACACCGACCGACGAGCCCGACCTGTTCTGGGGGCTGCGTGGCGGGCGCGGCGCGCTGGGCGTCGTCGTCGCCGCCGAGATCGACCTCGTCGACCAGCCCGAGCTGTACGCGGGCGCCGTGTGGTTCGCCGACGTCGACCGCGTCGTGCAGGTGTGGGCGCGGTGGGCGACCCGGCTGCCGGCGCAGGCCACGACGTCGCTCGCGGTCATGCGCCTGCCCGCGCTGCCCGGGGTCCCCGAGGCGCTCGCGGGCCGGCCGACCGTCGCCGTGCGGTTCGCCTGGACGGGGGACGCGGCGTCGGGGGCGCGAGTGCTCGCCCCGCTGCGGGCGGCGGCACCGGTGCTCGTCGACACCGTCGACGTGATGCCGTACGCGGCGATCGGCACGGTGCACGGCGACCCCGACGAGCCGATGCCGACGCACGAGTCGCACCTGCTGCTCGAGGACCTGGGCCCGGAGCCGGTCGAGCGCCTCGTCGAGCTCGTCGGCGCCGGGTCGTCGTGCGCGCAGGTGGTGGTCGAGGTCCGGCACCTGGGCGGTGCGGCGTCGCGGCAGCCGGCCGTCCCGGACGCGGTGCCGTCGCGTGCGGCGACGTGGTCGCTGTTCACCGTCGGCCTCGCGGAGCCGGGGACGGCCGACGCGGTCGCGGTCGCCGCCGACACCGCCCGGATCGCCCGCGGCCTGGCGCCGTGGACGCGGCCCGGCGGGTTCCCCAACTTCGCGGCCGGCCACGGGCGGGTCTGGGCCGAGCGCGTGTACCCGGCGCCGACGCGGTCACGCCTGGCCGAGCTGTCGCGTCGGTACGACCCGGACGGCGTCCTGCTGGCGGGCCACGCGTTCCGCACCCCCTGACGGGCGGGCCCCGCGCGGGTCTGCCTCTCTCACCGACGACCTCGTCCTTCGGCGGCTCTCCGCCCCCCGGGTAGCCGCCGAAGGTCGAGCTCGCCGGACCGGGTGCGGGTGAGGGTGGGGTCAGGGTGGCGGGAGGAGGGCCGAGGTGGCCGCCGTGCGGAGGGCCGCCGCGACGGCGTCCAGCGCGGCCGTGCGCAGCGCCCACTGCTGCCAGAGCAGCGGCACGTCGACGACGTCGGCGGTCAGACGCACCAGCCGTCCGGCGCGCTCGTCGTCGTCGGCCTGCTGGCCCGGGAGCATGCCCCAGCCGAACCCGAGGCGCACCGCCGCCGCGAAGTCCGCGGACGCGGGCACCAGGTGCCGCGGTGGACGTGCCGGGTCGACGCGCCGTCGTCGCAGCCAGCGGTCCTGCAGGCGGTCGGCGGCGTCGAACACGACGACGGGCGCGACGGCGAGCGCCGCGGGACGCACGCCGTCGTCGCGCCACGCGTCCCCGAACCACCGGGCCGCGAACGCGGGCGTGGCCATGGGCCGGTACCGCATGACGCCCAGCGGCTCGACCGTGCAGCCCTGCACCGCGACGGCCTGCGACGTGACCGCGCCCATGACGGAACCGTCGCGCAGCAGGTCGGCCGAGCGGTCCTGGTCCTCGCGCACCAGGTGCAGCGCGACGCGCCCGGCGAGCGGCGCGAGCGCGGGCAGCACCCACGTGGTCAGGGAGTCGCCGTTGACGGCGAGCGTGACCTGCGGGACGGCGGCGTCACCCGTGAGGTGGCGGGTGGCGTCGGTGGTGAGGGCGTCGAGCTGGCGGGCGAGGCGGACCAGCGGTTCGCCCGCGGCGGTGGGGCGGACGGGCCGGTCGCGGCGCAGCAGCACGGCGCCGGCGGTCTGCTCGAGGGCCTTGATGCGCTGGCTGACGGCCGACGGCGTCACGTGCAGGGCGCGCGCGGCGGCGTCGAACGTGCCGAGGTCGGCGACGGCGGCGAGCGCGCGCAGCTGCCCGAGGTCCCAGTCACTCATGCAGCAACGCTAATGGTCCGTGCAGAACCTTCGCTGGTCTGATGAGCCGCCGCCGCCTAGCGTCGGCGGCATGTGGTCATCAGCGGTCGCCGGCCTGGGGTTCGGGCTCGCCCTCATCGTCGCGATCGGCGCGCAGAACGCGTACGTCCTGCGCCAGGGGCTGCGACGCGAGCACGTCGGCCTCGTCGTCGCGATCTGCGCGGTGTCCGACGCGGTGCTCATCGCGGTCGGCGTCGCCGGCGTGGGGACGGTGATCGCGTCGAGCCGCCCGCTCACCGTCGCCATGACCGTCCTCGGTGCGGTCGTGCTGCTCACGTACGGCGCGCTCGCGGCCCGTCGCGCGATCCGGGGTGACGCCACCCTCGTCGTCGAGACGCCCGCCGACCGGACCATGCCTCCCCGTCCGGCCCTCGAGAACGTGACCGGTGTACCGGTCGCGGCCGCAGCCCATGCCGACCGGAACCTGGCTCCCGGTTCGAGGGTCGGGACCGTGACCGGTGTTCCGGTCGCGGGGGGTGGGGGCGCCGGGGCGTCGTCCGGGCATCCGGTGTCACTCGGTGCGGTGGCCGCGACGGCGCTCGCGCTGACGTGGCTCAACCCGCACGTGTACCTCGACACCGTCGTGCTGCTGGGATCCGTCGCGACGGGGCACGGGGACGCGCGGTGGTGGTTCGCGGCGGGTGCCGCGCTCGGCAGCGTGCTGTGGTTCACGGGTCTGGGCTTCGGTGCCGCGCTGCTGCGGCCGGTGTTCGCGCGGCCGACGGCCTGGCGCGTCCTCGACGCCGTGATCGCGGCGGTCATGGTGACGATCGCGACCGGGCTCGTTGTGGATCTCCTCACATCGTGACGCGGACGGCGTCTTGTCGACGCGACGTCGATAAGATGTCGACACCGCGTCAACAAGATGCGGGCCGTCCGTCGAGAGGCCTCCACCTGTGTTCCTCGCCCTGCGCGAGCTCACCTTCGCGCGTACCCGGTTCGGACTCATGGGCGCGGTCGTCGCGCTCATCGCGGTCCTCATGGTCCTGCTGTCCGGCCTGTCGTCCGGCCTCGTCGTCGACGGGGTCTCCGGTCTGCTGCGCAGCCCCCTGGACGCCGTCGCCTTCGAGGGCGGCACCAAGACGGACTCCGCGTTCACCCGCAGCGTCGTCACGTCGGACGCGCGCGACGCCTGGGCCGCTCGCGACGACGTCGCGGACGCCGAGCTGCTCGGCACGGCCATCGTCAACGCGAAGAACGAGGACGGCACGCCGGTCGACCTGACCCTGCTCGGCATCGAGCCCGGCGGGTTCGTCGAGCCCGCCACCGGTGAGGGTCGCGCGCTCGCCGACGAGGGCGAGGTCGTCCTGTCGGTCTCCGCCCGCGACGAGGGCGTCGAGATCGGCGACGTCCTGACGATCGACCGTGTCGGCACGGAGCTCGAGGTCGTGGGGTTCACGCAGGACCAGCGCACGTTCGGGCACGTCGACATCGGCTTCCTGCACCTGCGGACCTGGCAGGAGATCCACTCCGCCACCCCGCCCGGGCAGGCCGCACCCCCCGAGGCGTACGACGCCGCGAGCGTCGTCGCGCTGCGGGGCGTCGACGGCACCCCCGACCTCGCCGCCGGCGACGCGACGGCCGGCACCGACGGCCGCACCATCGCCGAGGCGTTCGGCTCCTCGCCCGGCTACACCGCCGAGATCACGACGATGCAGCTCATCCAGGGGTTCCTCTACGCCATCTCGGCGCTCGTCGTCGGCGCGTTCTTCACGCTGTGGACCGTGCAGCGCACGCGCGAGCTCGCGGTCATGCGGGCCATCGGCGCATCGACCCGGTTCCTGCTGGTCGACGGGCTCGCGCAGGCCGCGATCATGCTCGTCGCGTCCGTCGGCCTCGGTCTGGGCCTCGGCCTGGGGCTGGGCTCGCTGCTCGTCGGGACCGGCATGCCGTTCGAGCTCGAGGCCGGACCCATCGCGCTCGGCGCCGCGCTCCTGCTCGGCCTCGGCCTGGTCGGCGCAGCCGTCGCCACCGCGCGCATCGCCCGTGTCGACCCCCTCACCGCGCTGGGAGAGAACCGATGACCACCACCACCACGACCCGTACCGGTCTCGCGCTGTCGAACGTCACCCTGACGTTCGGCGACGGCGACACGCAGGTCACCGCCCTGGATCACGTCGACCTCACGGTCGCACCGGGCGAGATCGTCGCCGTCGTCGGACCGTCCGGCGCGGGCAAGTCGAGCCTGCTGGCCGTCACCGGCGGCCTGACCCGACCCACCTCGGGGTCCGTCGTCGTCGGCGGGACCGACCTCGCCGTGCTGTCCGGCGGCGCGCTCGCGCGCTTCCGGCGCGAGAACCTCGGATTCGTCTTCCAGTCCGGCAACCTCGTGCCCGCGCTCACGGCGATCGACCAGCTGCGGCTGGTCGAGAAGATCACCGGCCGCCGCGCCGCGACCCCGCCCGAGCAGCTCCTCGCCGCGGTCGGCATGGCCGATCGCGCGGACCGACGTCCCGGGAAGCTGTCGGGCGGCGAGCGGCAGCGCGTCGGCATCGCGCGGGCGCTCGTCGCGTCACCGTCCGTGCTGCTCGTCGACGAGCCGACCGCGGCGCTCGACCGACGGCGCAGCCACGAGATCGTCGAGCTGCTCGCGCGGCAGACCCACGAGTTCGGGGTCGCTACGGTGATGGTCACCCACGACCATGACGTGCTGGAGCACTGCGACCGCGTGCTCGAGATGGTGGACGGGCGCCTCGGCACCGTCTGAGCAAGGAGGACGCGTGCCACGGATCACGGCCGGCTCGGTACCCGAGCACCGCGAGGCGCAGCGGCGCGCGATCCTCGACGCCACACGCGAGCTGCTGACGGCTCGCCCGGACGTCGAGCCGACGTTCGCGGACGTCGCGGCCCGGGCGGGCCTGTCGCGGCCCAGCATCTACCACTACTTCCCGACGCGGGACGACCTGTTCCGGGCCGTCGTGGTGGAGGCGCTGCCGCGCTGGCGGGAGGCGATCACGACGGCGACCGACGCGCAGGACGACCCGATGGCCCGCGTCGCCGCGTACGCCGACGCGAACCTGACGCTCGTCGCCGAGGGCGAGCACGCCGTCATCAGCGCGCTCGCGACGTTCAGCCCGCGCGCGTTCGCCGACCCGTGGGTCGCACAGATGCACGGCGAGCTGGTCGAGCCCCTGGTCACCGCCCTGCGCGACGCGCAGGTCGAGGACCCGGAGGTCGTCGCGGAGCTCGTGAACGCCGTCGTGCACAAGGCGGGCGCGATGATCGAGGCGGGGTCGGACGTGGCGACGGTCCGCAGCGCGGTGCGCGGGCTGCTGGTGCCGGTCACGACGGGTACCCGCCCGCCGACCCTCTGACGGCCCACCCCCAGCCCCCGCCGACCGGAACGCGGCTCCCGGGATGGACGCCCATGCGGTGAACGGTGTTCCGGTCGGCGGGGGGTCGGGGAACATACGCGCACGCCCTGACCGTTGCGCCTGGCATGCGTGCCATCACCTACGACCGCTACGGCGGCAGCGACGTCCTGCAGCTCACCGACGCACCGGAGCCGAAGCTCGGGCCCGACAGCGTGCTCGTGCGGGTGCGCGCCGCGTCGGTCAACCCCGTGGACTACAAGCTCCGCCAGGGGTACCTCGACCAGCTCCTCGACATCGAGTTCCCGGCCGTTCCCGGCTGGGACGTCGCGGGCGTCGTCGAGCGCACCGGTCTGGACGCCACGGAGTACGCCGTGGGGGACGAGGTCTACGGGTACGCGCGACGTGACTGGGTGCACGGCGGCACGTTCGCCGAGCTCGTCGCGGCGCCCGTCCGCACCCTCGCCCGCAAGCCCGCGTCGCTGACCTTCGAGGAGGCCGCGGCCGTACCGCTGGCAGGGCTGACGGCGTACCAGTCGATCGAGCGCGTGGGCGTGAGCGCCGGCCAGACCGTGCTCGTGCACGCCGCCGCGGGTGGCGTCGGGCAGTTCGCGGTGCAGATCCTGCGGGCCCGTGGAGCACGCGTCATCGGGACCGCGTCGGCCCGCAACCACGACCACCTGCGCGGCCTGGGCGCCGAGCCCGTCGAGTACGGCGACGGGCTGGTCGACCGCGTGCGCGCGCTGGCACCCCAGGGCGTCGACGTCGTCCTCGACTACGGCAGCGACGACTTCGTCGCGACGACCCGTGCCGTGCTGGCCGACGGTGGCACGGTCGCGTCGATCGTCGACGTCGCCGCACGCGACGAGCTCGGGGGGCACCACGTCTGGGTGCGTCCCAGCACCGCGGACCTCGACGCGCTCACCGGCCTGATCGACTCCGGCGCGGTCGAGGTCGACGTCGCGCAGGTGTTCGACCTCGCCGACGCGGCGGCCGCGCACGACCTGGTCGCGGGTGGGCACGTGCGGGGCAAGGTCGTCGTGCGCGTCTGAGGCTGACGGGCCCGTGGGCCCGTGCAGTGTGCTCGCATCGATCGAGCGACTTGAGGAATCTATTGATAGTCGATAGATTCCTCTCGTCGTCCGATCGAGGAGTCACCATGCGCCATCTCACCGTCCTCGCCTTGCGCGTCGTCATCGTGCTCGCGCTCGCGGGGTCCCTGTTCGTCCAGGTCTTCATCGGCCCGGCGCTGTGGGTCGACCTCGAGGAGGCCCCGCCCGGCGTGCAGCTGCCGTTCGTCCTCATCTTCGTGCTGGGACTCGTGACCCTCCAGGTGTGCGCCGTGTGCGTGTGGCGTCTGCTGACGATGGTCCGGCGCGAAGAGGTCTTCACGCCCGCCGCGTTCCGGTGGGTCGACGTGATCATCGGCGCGATCGCCGCCGCGGCGGTCCTCGTGTTCGCGCTGGCCGTCGTGCTGGCGCCGGGGGAGGCCGTCGCGCCCGGGATCGTGCTGATGATCTGCGGGGCCGCCCTCGTGCTCGGCGGCATCGCGCTCGTCGTCCTGCTCCTGCGCCTGCTGCTCGCGCAGGCCGTCGAGCGCGACACCGAGGCCCGGCGCCTGCGCGACGAGCTCGACGAGGTGATCTGATGCCCATCGTCGTCGACGTCGACGTCATGCTCGCGCGTCGCAAGATGTCCGTCGGCACGCTCGCCGAGCGCGTCGGCATCACGCCGGCCAACCTCGCCGTCCTCAAGAACGGCCGCGCCAAGGCCGTGCGGTTCGCGACGCTCGCGGCACTGTGCGAGGTGCTCGAGTGCCAGCCGGGGGACCTGCTGCGGTGGGAGCCGGACGGGGAAGCGGACTCGACCGACCCGGCGTAGGCCCACGTCGGTACCCTCGCCCACGACAGGACGGGGTACCGATGGCCGACTACACGACTCCGCTCGCGTACCAGCGCAGCACGGGCAGGTTCTTCGCCGTCCTGCAGCGGCGGGCGGCTGCGCACGCGTCGGCGGACGCACCGCAGGGCGGTCGCGTGCTGGACGTCGGCTGCGGGCCGGGCATGCTCGTCCGGACGCTCGCGCGTCGACGCCCGGACCTGCACGTCGACGGTCTCGACGTCACACCGCAGATGGTCGAGCACGCGCGCGTCGTCCTCGCGCGCGCCGGCCTGGCGGACCGCACGGCCGTCGTCGTGGGCGACGCGGCCGCGCTGCCCTACCCGGACGCCTCGTTCGACGTCGTGACGTCGACCATGAGCTTCCACCACTGGTCCCCGCTGGGCGACGCGGTCCGCGAGGTGCTGCGCGTGCTGCGGCCGACGGGCACGGCCTACCTGTACGACGTGGGCGTCGCGCCGTTCGACGGTGTCCGCGCGGCCGTCGCGGGCGTGCCCGGGTGGACGTCCGAGCGGGTGCTCGTGCGGGGGGTCGTGCTGCCGTCCGTGCTGTACCGCGGGGTGCGGCTGCGGCGCGTCACGTCGTGAACAGCACCTGCCCGTCGTCGTCGCGCACGACGGCCCGCGGTGCCTGCGTGGTGTCGAGCTCGACGTGCAGCCGGTGGGCGCCGTCCGCGGACGTCGCGGTGTACCGGTAGCGGGTGTTCGTCAGCTCGTCGGCGGTGGTACGGGCCGTGTGCAGCCAGGGGTGCCGACGGCGCAGCGCGACGAGCGCCTGGTGCACGTGCAACGCGCCCAGCTCGTCGTCGCCGAGGTCGTCCGGCGACGCGGGCAGCACCGGCCGCACCGCGTCGTCGCCGCCCTCGCGCTCCTCCTTGAGCGCCTCCCAGCCCAGCTCGTCGCCGTAGTACAGCGTGGGCACGCCGCCGACGGTCATGAGCACGACGAGCGCGAGCACCGCCGCCTGCGGGCCCACCTGCGTCGCGATGCGCGTGACGTCGTGGTTGCCGACGAACGTCTGCGGCACGAACGTCTCGAGGAACTCGTCGTGGCGACGCAGCGCGTGGTCGAGCTCCCAGAAGTTGCGGTCCCGCAGGCTGCTCCACACCGCCTTCCACAGCTCGTACTGCGTGACCGCGTCCATGCCCGACGCCGCGACGATCCCCGCGTAGTCCCCGTGGATGACCTCGCCCACGACCCACGCGTCCGGGTGCCGCTCACGCACCGCCGGCAGCACGTGCGCCCAGAAGGCCGGCGGCACCGCGTACGCGGCGTCCAGCCGCCAGCCGTCGACGCCGCGGTCCAGCCAGTGCGTCATGACGTCGACGACGAACGCGGCCACCGCGGGGTCGTCGTGGTTCAGCGCGACGAGCGCGCGGTGACCCTCGAAGTCCGCCGTCCGCGGGCCGTCGGGATGGTCCCAGTCGACGCGCAGGAAGCCCGCCCGGGGCCCGTCGGGACCCTCCGCCAGCACCTGCGTGACCAGCGGGTGCTCCGCGCCGACGTGGTTGAACACCCCGTCGAGCAGCACCCGCAGCCCGCGCTCGTGGGCCGCGGCGATCAGCGCGTCCAGGTCGTCCTCGGAGCCCAGGCGCGGGTCGACGCGGTAGTGGTCGGTCGTGTCGTATCCGTGCGTGGACGACGCGAACACCGGGCCCAGCAGCACGCCGTTGGTGCCCAGGCGCACGACGTGGTCGAGCCAGGGGAGCAGGCGCTGCAGGCGGGGGGTGCCGGGGGCGTCGTCGGGGGTGCGGACGGGTGCACCGACCGCCCCCAACGGGTACACGTGCCACCAGATCGCGTGCTCGGTCCAGCCCGTGCCCATGCCGCCTCCACCCCTCGACCCCGACGCCATGACCCTAGTCCGGGTGCTGGATTGCTCTCTCGCGCGGGGGGGGGTGGGGGCGAGGTGCTGGATTGCTCTCTCGCCCCGGGGGGTGGGGCGGGTGCGTGCTGGATCGCTCTCTCGCGGTGAGGGGGCGATCCAGCCCCGTCAGTCGCCCAGGCCCGTGCCGACCTGGCGGGCCGCCTGGACCCAGGCATGGTCCAAGGGGACCAGCTTGACCTTGCCCGCCACGTCGGCGAGCGGCACGGGGACCGCGTCGTCGCCGCGGGCCGCGACCATGACGCCGAACTCGCCGCGCTCGACGAGGTTCGCGGCGGCCGCACCCAGGCGCGTCGCGAGCAGCCGGTCCGCCGCGCACGGCGTCCCGCCGCGCTGCACGTACCCGAGGATCGTCACGCGCGTCTCCAGCCGGGTGGCGGCCTCGAGCTCGCGCGCCAGCTTGAACGTGTGCTCGCGCTGCGCGTCCTCGACGTTGGCCAGGTGCTTCTTGGCGGCGCGGCGCGACTCGGGGGTCTTGGCGGACTTCACGAGGAGCTGTGCGGCCTCGTAGTCGGCTGTGTCCTCGACGTCCCGGGCGCCCTCCGCGACGGCGACGACCGAGAACGACGAGCCGCGGGACATCCGCCGCCGGATCGTCTCCGCGACCGCGTCGATCGTGTACGGGATCTCGGGGATGAGGATGATGTCGGCGCCGCCCGCGATGCCCGCCGCGAGCGTCAGCCACCCGGCGTTGTGGCCCATGATCTCGGTGAGGATGATCCGGTGGTGGCTGTGCGCGGTCGAGTGCACGCGGTCCACGGCCTCGGTGGCGATCTCCGTGGCCGTCGCGAAGCCGAACGACGTGTCCGTCTCGGCGATGTCGTTGTCGATCGTCTTGGGCAGGTGGATGACGTTGAGGCCTGCCTCGACCAGGCGCATCGCGTTCTTCGCCGTCCCCCCGCCGCCCAGCATGATGAGGGCGTCCAGGCCCAGCGCGCGGTAGTTCTCCGCGACCGTCGGCACCATGTCCTGCGGCTCGCCACCGTCCACGGAGTACCGGTGGACCTTGTCGCGGCTCGTCCCCAGGATGGTCCCGCCGACGGTAAGGATCCCGGACAGGGCCTTGCCGTCCAGCTCGACGTACCGGTTCTCGACCAGGCCCGTCACCCCGTCGCGGAACCCGAACAGCTCCATGCCGTAGTGCCCGATCGCGGTCTTGCCGAACCCGCGGATCGCCGCGTTCAGGCCGGGGCTGTCGCCGCCCGCCGTGAGGATCCCGACCCGCTTCGCCCTGGTCCGCGTCATGCCCGCCTCCACCCGCCGTGACCGGCGGGGGCCGGCCGTGTGCGCACAGTGTCGTGGGCAAGCGCACCCCCGCACAATGTCGTAGGACGACTGTGGTGCGGCGCGCGGACGGCGCCGACCGCGCCCCCGCCGGGATGTGGTCAGTTCTCCGCCCACTATGGGGTGGTCACGGACTCGGAGGTGACCACTCTGCGAGGGTCCGTGCTAGGTGGGGCGAGCGGGTCAGAGGCCCCGGGGGGTGCGGGCTACGTAGGCCTCTCCGCGGGGGCTCAGGGCGTAGCCGACCTCGAAGCTCTGGGTCAGGCCCAGGCCCTTGAGCTTGCGGACGTCGAGCTTGAACGGGTCGCGCTCGCGGCCCAGCTCGGCTGCCAGGTCGGGTGCGCGGACGTGGGGGCGGCGGCGGATCACGTCGAGCGTCGCGGTCGTCCACGGGCCGTGCGTGCTGGCGCGGTCGAGCCGGTCGAGGCGCAGGTCGATCGCGGCGACGTCGGCGTCGGTCAGGTCGGCGTCCTCGCGCAGGGCCTCGCGGGGGTCCGGCCCGGCCCACACGAGGGCGACGCGGTAGACCGGCCAGCCGGTCGCGTCCGGTGCGGGACTCTCGTCGACGACGGGCGCGCGGCCGTACCGCGCGGTGCGCCGCCGCTTCGCGACCGCGGCCGGATCGAGCAGGCCCAGCAGCGCGGCGACGTCCGGCAGGCCGGCGGCGTGGGCGTCGGCGTCGGTGAGCGTCGCGGGGTCGACGACGTCGACGGACGTGACCTCGACGACGCCCGCAGACGTGCGGAAGCGTGCGCCGGGTCGCACGTCGACGCGCTGCCAGCGGCGGAACGCGAGGGTCACGGTGCCGTCGGCGATGCCGGTGGCGACCTTGGGCGGCAGGAGCACCCGCCCAGCGTGCCGGGCGGGGCCGGGTGGCGTCGAGGGGTGGACCGCTGCACGTCTCCGAGGTAACGTATAAGCAAGGGCTTATACGCTGACGACGGACGGAGACGTGATGGCCGGCATCGACGCACTGGAGCAGGTCGGACTCGTGGCGCGGGAGCTGCGCCGCGGCGAGCGGGACGGGACGCCGACCAAGATCGTCGTGGCCCACCGTGCCTACCGGGCCGACCCGGCCGACGTGTGGGACGCGCTCACCGACGCCGAGCGGCTGCCGCGCTGGTTCGCACCCGTGACCGGGGACCTGCGCCCGGGCGGTCGCTACCAGGTCGAGGGCAACGCCGGCGGCGTCGTCGAGGCGTGCGAGCAGCCCGCGCGCATCGCGCTGACCTGGGAGTTCGGGGGCCAGGTGAGCTGGCTCCAGCTCCTGCTGGCGCCCGCCGACGGCGGCACCGAGCTGACGCTGCTGCACGAGGCGCACGTCGACCCGGAGTTCTGGGAGCAGTTCGGCCCCGGGGCGGTGGGCGTCGGGTGGGACCTCGCGCTGTGGGGGCTGGCGGCCCACCTCGCGACGGGCGAGGCGATCGCGAAGGACGTGGGCGAGGAGTGGCCGACGACGCCCGAGGGCCAGGAGTTCGTCCGGCGCGCGGTCGGCGGGTGGGCGCAGGCCGACGCCGCCGACGGACGCGAGACGGTCTCCGCCGAGGCCGCGGGCCAGCGGACGTTTGCCTTCTACACCGGCACGGCGGCGCCCGAGGCATGAGCACCGCCGCTGACCGCGCCGAGCTCGCACCCGCTGCCGCCGCCGCCCGCGTCGACGTCGTCCTCGCGGCGCTCGCTGAGCCCGTGCGCCGGAGGCTCCTCGAGCACCTCGGGGGGGCGGAGCGCGCCGCCGGCGAGCTGGTCGCAGCCGCGGCGGACGAGTTCGGCATCTCCCAGCCCGCGACGTCGCAGCACCTGCGCGTGCTGCGCGAGGCAGGCGTGGTCGTCGTGCGCACCGACGGGCCGCGTCGGCTCTACCGGGTCGAGCCGCAGGGGCTGAGCGTCGTCGAGGGCTGGCTCGCCAGGTTCCTCGACCCGTTCGCCCAGCCGCTCGACGCGCTGGAGACCGAGCTGGTGCGCGGCCGACGGGACCGTCGACGGGGTGCGCAGCGCTCGACGGGCGGCACGGAGGCGACAGGGACCTGACCGAGGTGGCCGCCGGGCCGCGGCGCGATCATGCCGCGGGGGCCGGGCGAGCCGGTGCGGTCCCGCGGCCGTCAGGGCGTGAGGGCCTCGCGCAGCCCGTGGAGCACCGGCCACGCCGCCTCCGACGTCGTCCCGGCGACCGTCCACGTCAACCCCGTCGCCGGGTCGTGCGTCGCGAAGAACCACACCCCCGAGTCCTCGCCCTGCAGCACCAGCGCACCGCCGTTGCGCAGCCAGAGGCCCAGGCCGTACGCGTACCCCTCGCCCGGCCCACCCGGACCCTCCGGCGCCCGACGCATGCGCCTGACCAGCGTGTTCGGCACGATCCGCCCGCCCAGCAACGCACCCCAGAACCGCTCCATGTCGAGTGTCGACGTGCACGTACCCCACCGCGGCGTCGCCCGGCAGCGCGTCGGGCCGCCGGAAGCGTCCCCACGTGACCACTGGTCAAACGTCGTGCGTGCCACCATCGGGCGTGCCCGCGATCCTCGCCGTCCTGCTCGCGGCCATGTGCTTCGGCACGACCGGGACCGCCCAGGCGCTCGGGCCGTCGGCCGACCCCGTCGCGCTCGGTGCGGCGCGGATCGCCGTCGGCGGGATCGCGCTCGCGCTCGTCGCGACCGTCGTCTCGCACGCGGGACCCCGCGCACTGTCGAACGGATTGCGCTCTCGCGGGGGGTGGGGGGTGACTGGATTGCGCTCTCGCGCTGCGTGGGGGCGCGGGTGGGTGGCGGTGGGGGCGTTCGGCGTGCTCGCCTACCAGCCCGCGTTCTTCCTGGGGACCGCGCGCAACGGTGTCGCCGTCGGGACCGTGATCGCACTGGGGTCGGCACCCGTTCTGACGGGCCTCGCGACGTGGGCGCTGGGCCGCGGGCGGCCCGGACGGTCGTGGTTCGTCGCCACCGCGCTCGCGACCACGGGCGTCACCGTCCTGGGGCTGGCGCCCGGCGACCCCGGCGCCGCCACGGCCGGAGGGCTCGACGTCGTCGGGGTGCTCGCGTCCCTCGGCGCCGGTGCCGCGTACGCGCTCTATACGCTCGCGGGGGCGGCGCTCATCGGCGGGGGCTGGACGTCGACCACGAGCATGGGCGCGATGTTCGGCGTCGCCGGCGTCCTCAGCGTGGGCGTGCTGGCCGTCGTCGGCACCGGGGGTCTGACGTCGCCCGCAGGGCTGGCGACGGTGCTGTGGCTGGGGCTGGTCACGACGACGGCCGCGTACGTGCTGTTCGGGTACGGGCTCGCACGGCTCGGCTCGGCGACCGTCGCGACGCTCACTCTCGCCGAGCCGCTGACGGCGACCCTCCTGGGTCTGCTCGTCCTGGGCGAGCGGCTGCCAGGCCGTGCCGTGCTGGGCCTGGTGGTCCTGGCGTGCGGGCTGGTGGTGCTGGCCGTGGACGTCCGGACCCGCCGCGCGGCCGCCTGAAGGCTCACGCCGACCACGCGCACGAAGGAGTGTGAAGCGTTGTTGCCGGAATCCGGCAGCAACGCTTCACACTCCTCACGTCCGTCCGGCCGACGGCTCAGGGCCCGAGCGCGGTCCGCACGGCGAGCGCCAGCACGACGGCGGCCCCCACGACGGCCGTCCAGCGCCGCCCGCGCGGCCCGGTCAGCCGCGCACCGGCCCACGCGCCCGCGCTGCCCAGCAGCAGCTGCCACGACGCGGACGCGAGGAAGGCCGCGACCACGAACATGACGCGCGGTCCGGGGCCGGTGAGGGTCGTCGCGGACGCGCCGGACGTCAGGGCGACGAAGTAGACGACCGTCGCAGGGTTGACCGCCGTCGCGGCGAGCACGAGCAGGAACGCCCGGCGTGGCGTCATGACACCGGTCGTCCGGGGCTCGGGCACCACGTCCGCCGTCGCGTCGCCGGGTCCCCGACCGTCGCCGGGTCCCCGACCGTCGCCGGGTCCCCGACCGAGGGCCGGGCGCAGCAGCAGCAGGGCGACGACGACGAGCACCGCCGCCGACGTCCAGCGCACGGGCCCGGCCGCGCGCACGAGGACCGGCGCCAGCGCGGAGCCCAGCACCACGGCGACCATCGCGTACGCGCCGTCGACGACCGCCGCGCCCAGCCCACCCGCACAGCCGACGCGCCGCCCGTGCCGCGCACCGAGCAGCACGAGCAGGACCCCGACCGCGCCGACCGGCAGCGCGATGCCCCAGCCCGCCAGCAGACCACCGACGGCCGCGGTCGTGAGGTCAGCGGCCACGGCGTCCGCCGGCGTCGGAGCCCCGCGGGTCGGGCGTGGCGGGCATGCGCCGATCATGGCCGCTGCCGCGTGCGTCGGCCAGGGCTTTCGAGGCGCGTCCGTTCGCGGGGCGTCGGCCCCTCCACGGCCCGACGCGCCGGTCGGAAGCGACGCTCGATATGGGACGTTGGTCCTGAACCGCGCGGTCCACGTGCCCAGGAGGCCCGATTGCCCGGCGACTAGCGGGTGTCGTGGCGTTGCCGCGCTGCTACGTTCGATCGAATCGGCAGGACCAGACGAAGCATCCTGAGCAGGGGGTACCGGTGGGCCGACCCGACGAGGCGCGCGACGGCGCGCGACGACCGGCCGCGCCCCCGCCCCGCGCGACCGGCGCACCCCAGCCGACCGGTTCGACCCGCAACCTCGTCCTCGCGGCGCTCGGCTTCTTCGTCAACTTCTGGGCGTGGGCGCTCATCAGCCCGCTCGGCGCGGCGTACCGGGAGCGGCTCGACCTGACGGGGTTCCAGCAGGCGGTGCTGGTGGCCGTGCCGGTGATCGTCGGGTCGCTGGGGCGGATCCCGGTGGGAGCGCTGACCGACCGCGTCGGTGCACGGGTCATGTTCCCGGCCGTCAGCATCCTGACCGTGCTGCCCGTGCTGTACGTCGGCCTGGTAGCGGAGAGCTTCGCGGCGATGCTCGTCGGCGGGTTCTTCCTCGGTCTGGGCGGCACGGCGTTCGCGATCGGTGTCCCGCTGGTCAACGCCTGGTACCCGCCTGCGCGTCGCGGCACGGCGCTCGGGATCTTCGGTCTCGGCATGGGCGGCACGGCTGTCTCGTCGTTCACGACCGTGCGCCTGTCGACCACGGTGGGTCCCGAGGCGCCGTTCCTCATCGTCGCGGGCGTCCTGACCGTGTACGCGATCGCGTCAGGCATGCTCGTGCGCGACGCCCCGGGGCGCGCGATGCCGCAGGGGTCGTTCCTCGCGCGGACGTGGGCGACCGCGAAGCTGCCCGCGACGGGCCAGCTGTCCGTGCTGTACGCCGTGGGCTTCGGCGGGTTCGTCGCGTTCAGCGTCTACCTGCCCACGTACCTCATCAACGCGTTCGGCCTGACGCAGGAGGACGCCGCGCTGCGGACGGCCGGGTTCGTGGTCCTCGCGGTGCTCATGCGGCCCGTCGGCGGCGCACTGACGGACAAGTACGACGCGACGGCGGTGCTCGTCGTGTGCTTCCTCGGTGCCGCCGTGCTCGCGGCCGTCGCGGCGCTCGAGCTGCCGCTCGTCCCGGTCGGGACGATCGCGTTCCTCGGGCTCGCGGCGCTGCTCGGCGCGTCGTCGGGAGCGACGTTCGGGCTGGTGGCAAGCTTGGCGCCGCCGGAGAAGGTCGGTGCGGTCACCGGGCTCGTCGGTGCGGCGGGCGGCCTCGGCGGGTTCGTGCCGCCGCTCGTCATGGGAGCGGTGTTCGACGTCGTCGGCGACTACAGCCTGGGCCTCGCGCTGCTGGCAGTCGTCTGCCTGCTCACCGTGCTGTTCACGCGCGGCCCCGTCCGCCGCTCGGCGCACGCGAAGCGCGCCGCCCCCGTGTAGCCACCGCACGCCGCTCGTCCCGCAGGACCCGACCACCCGGAAGGACCTCGACCGTGACCCTCCAGAACGACCCGCCCCGACTCGACGGCGACGTGACAGAGGCCCTGCTGCGGACGCGGCGGTTCTTCCGCAAGAGCGAGGTCTCGCAGGACCTGCGGACGCTGCACCAGATCGGCGGGCGCGACGCCGACACGTTCTACCGGGACCGGTGGAGCCACGACAAGGTCGTCCGCTCGACGCACGGCGTCAACTGCACGGGCTCGTGCTCGTGGAAGGTGTACGTCAAGGACGGCATCATCACGTGGGAGTCGCAGCAGACGGACTACCCGTCGGTCGGCCCGGACTCCCCGGAGTACGAGCCGCGGGGCTGTCCGCGCGGCGCCGCGTTCAGCTGGTACACGTACTCCCCGACGCGCGTCCGCTACCCGTACGTGCGCGGCGTGCTGCTGGAGATGTACCGCGAGGCGAAGGCGCGTCTGGGGGACCCGGTGCTCGCGTGGGCGGACGTCGTCGACGACCCGGCCAGGGCCAAGCGCTACAAGCGGGCCCGCGGCAAGGGCGGCCTGGTACGCGCGACGTGGGACGAGGCGACCGAGATGGTCGCCGCCGCGCAGGTCCACACCATCAAGCGGTACGGGCCGGACCGGGTTGCGGGCTTCTCGCCGATCCCCGCGATGTCGATGGTGTCGCACGGCGCCGGCGCGCGGTACCACTCCCTGATCGGCGCCCCGATGCTGTCGTTCTACGACTGGTACGCCGACCTGCCGGTGGCGTCCCCGCAGGTGTTCGGCGACCAGACGGACGTCCCGGAGTCGGGCGACTGGTGGGACGCGGGCTACCTGATCATGTGGGGCTCGAACGTGCCGGTCACGCGCACGCCGGACGCCCACTGGATGATCGAGGCGCGCTACCGCGGGCAGAAGGTCGTCGCGGTGAGCCCCGACTACGCGGACAACACGAAGTTCGCCGACGAGTGGCTCGCGGTCGCGCCCGGCACGGACGGCGCGCTCGCGATGGCGATGGGTCACGTCACGCTCAAGGAGTTCTTCGTCGACCGGGAGGTGCCGTACTTCGCGGACTACGTCCGACGGTTCACGGACCTGCCCTTCCTCGTCCGGATCGACGAGCGCGACGGGCGGTTCGTCCCGGGCAAGTTCCTCACCGCCGAGGACCTGCCGGGTGCAGAGGCGACGAGTGAGAACGCGGCGTTCAAGACGGTCCTGCTCGACGCGCGGACCGACATGCCGGTGGTCCCCGGCGGCTCCCTGGGCCACCGCTACGGCGAGGAGGGCGTCGGGCACTGGAACCTCGAGCTCGGGGACATCGAGCCGCTGCTGAGCGCCGGCGGGCCCGTGGTCGGTGAGGCCGGGCGCTCCGAGGCGGTGCTGGTCGAGCTGCCGCGGTTCGACGCGCTGGACGGTGCGGCGGCGGTGGCGCGGCGCGGGGTCCCGGTCCGGCGCGTCGGCGAGCACCTCGTGACGACCGTGCTCGACCTGCTGCTCGCGCAGTACGGCGTGGGACGCGACGGTCTGCCGGGGGAGTGGCCGACGGGTTACGACGACGCGTCGCAGGGCTGCACGCCCGCCTGGCAGGAGCAGTTCACGGGCGTCCCCGCGGCGAAGGCCGAGCGGATCGGGCGGGAGTTCGCCGCCAACGCGGAGGAGTCGCGCGGCCGGTCGATGATCCTCATGGGCGCCGGGACCAACCACTGGTTCCACTCGGACACGATCTACCGCGCCTTCCTCACGCTCACGACCCTGACGGGGTGCCAGGGCGTCAACGGCGGCGGCTGGGCGCACTACGTCGGCCAGGAGAAGGTCCGCCCGGTGACGGGTCAGCAGATGTACGCGACCGCCAACGACTGGGCGCGTCCGCCGCGCACGATGATCCAGACGGCGTACTGGTACCTGCACACCGACCAGTACCGCTACGACCCGTTCAGCGCCGACACCCTCACGGCGGCGACGCCGGGCACGGGCGGCGCGTTCGCGGGGATGACGACGGCCGACGTCATCGCGAAGTCCGCGCGCATGGGCTGGATGCCGTCCTACCCGACGTTCGACCGCAACCCGCTGGACATCGCGGCCGACGCCGAGGCTGCGGGCCTGCCGGTGGGCGAGTACGTACCGCGCGAGCTCACCGAGGGCCGTCTGCGGTTCTCCGCCGAGGACCCCGACGCCCCCGAGAACTGGCCGCGCGTGCTGACGGTGTGGCGCGCCAACCTGCTCGGCTCGTCGGGCAAGGGCAACGAGTACTTCCTGCACCACCTGCTCGGTGCGGACTCGAACCTCCTCGGCACGGAGGCGCCACCGGACGCCCGTCCCCGGGACGTCGTCTGGCACGGCGAGGCCCCCACGGGCAAGCTCGACATGCTGCTCTCGCTCGACTTCCGCATGACGAGCACGACGATCTACTCCGACGTCGTCCTGCCCGCGGCCACCTGGTATGAGAAGCACGACCTCAACACCACGGACATGCACCCGTTCGTGAACTCGTTCAGCCCTGCCATCGCACCGCCGTGGCAGACCCGCACGGACTTCGAGATCTTCCACACCCTCGCCAAGGAGTTCTCGCGGCAGTCCGTGAAGCACCTCGGGGTCCGGCAGGACGTCGTCGCGGTCCCGCTGACGCACGACACCCCGGACGCGATGGCCAACCCGCACGGGCGCGTGCGGGACTGGAAGGCCGGGGAGTGCGAGGCCGTCCCGGGCAAGACGATGCCGAAGCTCGTCGTGATCGAGCGCGACTACCCGGCCGTCGCCGCGAAGCTCGCGACCCTCGGCCCGATCCCGGACACCGCGGGCCTGACGACCAAGGGCGTCACCTTCGACGTCACGGAGGAGATCGAGTACCTGCGGCGCAAGAACGGGGTTGCGCGCATCCCGGCGGGGGCGCCGGGCGCGGTCGCGGACGGTCGCCCGCTGCTCTCGCGCGACGTGCACGCGTGCGAGGCGATCCTCGCGCTGTCCGGCACGACCAACGGGCGGCTCGCGGTGCAGGGGTTCCACACGCTCGAGAAGCGCACGGGCACGAAGATGGCCGACCTCGCTGCCGAGCACGAGGGCAAGCAGGTCACGTTCGCCGACACCCAGGCCGCCCCGACGACCGTCATCACGTCACCCGAGTGGTCCGGCACCGAGCACGGCGGCCGGCGGTACTCCCCGTTCACGATCAACGTCGAGCGCCTCAAGCCGTGGCACACCCTCACGGGGCGGCAGCACTTCTACCTCGACCACGACTGGATGACGGAGCTGGGGGAGGGGCTGCCGGTGTTCCGGCCGCCGCTGAACATGCAGGCGCTGTTCGACGAGAACGCGCTGGGCGACGTCGGGGAGGTGGACGGCACCGCGACCCTCGGCGTGACGGTCCGCTACCTGACCCCGCACAGCAAGTGGTCCATCCACTCCGAGTACCAGGACAACCTGTTCATGCTGTCGCTCTCGCGCGGCGGCCCCGGCATCTGGATGAGCGACCTCGACGCGGCCAAGGTCGGCATCCGCGACAACGACTGGGTCGAGGCCGTCAACCGCAACGGCGTGGTGGTCGCGCGGGCGATCGTCTCGCACCGCATGCCCGAGGGGACCGTGTACATGTACCACGCGCAGGACCGGCTCATCGACGTGCCGCGGACGGAGAAGACGGGCAAGCGCGGGGGCATCCACAACTCGCTGACCCGGCTGCTCATCAAGCCCAGCCACCTCATCGGCGGGTACGCGCAGCTCGCGTACGCGTTCAACTACCTGGGCCCGACGGGCAACCAGCGCGACGAGGTGACGGTCGTCCGTCGCCGGTCGCAGGACGTGGAGTACTGACATGCGCGTGATGGCTCAGATGGCGATGGTCATGAACCTCGACAAGTGCATCGGGTGCCACACCTGCTCGGTGACGTGCAAGCAGGCGTGGACCAACCGCACCGGCACCGAGTACGTCTGGTTCAACAACGTCGAGACACGCCCGGGGCAGGGCTACCCCCGCACCTACGAGGACCAGGAGAAGTGGGAGGGCGGCTGGACGCTGAACAAGAAGGGCCGGCTCCAGCTCAAGGCCGGTGGCCGCCTGAAGAACCTGCTCACGATCTTCGCGAGCCCCAAGCAGCCGTCGATCGACGAGTACTACGAGCCGTGGACGTACGACTACGAGAGCCTGACGAACGCGCCGCTGCAGGACCACGTGCCCGTCGCACGCCCGAAGTCGCTTCTCAGCGGCAAGGACATGCAGGTCGGGTGGAGCGCCAACTGGGACGACGACCTGGGCGGCTCCCCGGAGCTGACGACCGCGGACCCGATCCTGCGACGCGTGTCCGACAAGGTGAAGCTCGAGTTCGAGCAGACCTTCATGTTCTACCTGCCGCGCATCTGTGAGCACTGCCTCAACCCGTCGTGCGCCGCGTCGTGCCCGTCGGGCGCGATCTACAAGCGGGCCGAGGACGGCATCGTGCTGGTCGACCAGGACGCGTGCCGCGGCTGGCGCAAGTGCGTCACGGGCTGCCCGTACAAGAAGATCTACTTCAACCACAAGACCGGCAAGGCCGAGAAGTGCACGTTCTGCTACCCGCGCATCGAGGTCGGCCTGCCGACGGTCTGCTCGGAGACGTGCGTCGGGCGGCTGCGGTACATCGGCCTCGTCCTGTACGACGCGGACAAGGTGCTGGCCGCCGCGTCCGTGACCGACGAGCAGGAGCTGCTCGCGTCGCAGCGGGCGGTGTTCCTCGACCCGAACGACCCGGAGGTCCAGCGCGAGGCCGAGCGCGCGGGTATCGCGCACGACTGGGTGGAGGCCGCGCAGCGCTCGCCGATCTGGGCGCTCATCAACACGTACGAGGTCGCGCTGCCGCTGCACCCCGAGTACCGGACGCTGCCGATGGTCTGGTACATCCCGCCGCTGTCGCCCGTCGTCGACGTCGTCCAGGAGACCGGCGTCGACAGCGAGGACACGTCGAACCTCTTCGCGGCGATCGACACGCTGCGCATCCCGGTGGAGTACCTGGCCGAGCTGTTCACCGCCGGGGACCCCGCACCGGTCACGGCGGTGCTCAAGCGGCTCGCGGCGATGCGCTCGTACATGCGCGACCTCAACATGGGCCGCCCGGGCAACCCGCGGATCCCGGCGTCCGTCGGCATGGACGAGGCGACGATGTACGAGATGTACCGCCTGCTCGCGCTCGCCAAGTACGACGAGCGGTACGTCATCCCCGCGGCGCACGCCGAGCAGGCGCACGGGCTCGAGGAGCTGGCCACCGAGTGCAGCCTCGACTACGACGGCGGGCCGGGCATGGGCGGATCCGGGCCGTTCGGGGAGGGTTCGGGCGGGCAGGACCCCCTCGCCGTCGAGAACTTCCACATGCTCCAGCAGCGCCAGACGACGGACACCGTCGCCGACCCCGACACCAGGAAGGCACGCGTGAACCTGCTCAACTGGGACGGCAAGGGCTCGCCCGCGGGGATGTTCCCGCCCAAGGACGGCCCGGACGGCGCGAACCTGCGCGAGCCGGACGGCGACGACGACGCCGCACGTCTCGACGGGGGTCGCTCGTGAGGCGGCTCGCGCGGCGGACCGCCGCGCGCCACGCCGCGACGCGCGAGACGGCGCTCGCGCACCGCGTCGCCGCCCTGGTGCTCGACTACCCGGACGACGAGCTGCTCGCGATGCTGCCGGACCTGCGCACCGCGGTCGCGACGCTGCCGCCCCGGCTGCGCGTCCCGCTCGAGCAGGTCCTCGACCACCTCGGCGCGCAGCCGCCGACCGTGCTCGCGGCGCAGTACGTCGAGACGTTCGACCTCGCGCGACGTCGGGCGCCGTACCTGAGCTACTACTCCCACGGCGACACCCGCCGGCGGGGTGTCGCGCTCGTCGAGTACAAGCAGGCCTACCGTGCCGCGGGCTTCGAGCTCGAGGCCGACGAGCTGCCCGACCACGTCGCCGTGGTCCTGGAGTTCGCGTCGACCGGCGACGAGGCCGCGCAGGAGTCCGGGCTGCGCCTGCTCCTCGCGCATCGCGCGAGCCTCGAGCTGCTGCGGCTGGCGCTGCTCGACGCGGGCTCGCCGTGGGCCGGTGCGCTCGTCGCCGTGTGCGCGACGCTCCCGCCGCTGGACGGCGACGACCGGGAGGCCGTCGCCCGGCTCGCCGCCGAGGGTCCGCCCGGGGAGGACGTCGGTCTCGAACCGTTCGCGCCGCCGGCGTCCGTCCCCGACTCAGGAGCCCGCCGATGACCACGACCTTCGACACCCTGCTGTGGGTCGTCGTCCCGTACGTGTGCCTCGCTTTCTTCGTGCTGGGACACATCTGGCGCTACCGGTACGACCAGTTCGGGTGGACGACCCGCTCGTCCCAGCTCTACGAGCGCCGGCTGCTGCGCTGGGCGAGCCCGCTGTTCCACTTCGGGATCCTCGCGGTGTTCCTGGGCCACGTCATGGGCCTGGGGATCCCGAAGGCGTGGACCGAGGCGGTCGGCATGAGCGAGGAGATCTACCACTTCCTCGCCGTGAGCATCGGTGCCGTCGCGGGGTTCAGCACCGTCGTCGGGCTCGTGCTGCTGATCTACCGCCGCCGCACGGTCGGGCCCGTGTTCCGGGCCACGACGCGCATGGACAAGGTCATGTACCTCATGCTCGCGGTCGTGATCTTCCTCGGCATGTGGAACACGGTGGCCGGGTCGGTGCTCAACCTCGGGGGCCACTACGACTACCGCGACGGCGTCTCGGTGTGGTTCCGCGGCATCTTCCGGTTCGACCTGCACCCCGAGCTCATGGCCGACGCACCGCTCGGGTTCCAGCTGCACGGCATGGCCGCGATGCTGCTGTTCGCGCTGTGGCCGTTCACCCGCCTGGTGCACGTGTTCAGCGCGCCGATCGGCTACCTGTGGCGGCCGTACGTCGTCTACCGCTCGCGTACCGATCGCCTCGGGGCACGGCAGACGCGCCCGGGGTGGGACCGCGTCCAGCGCAAGGAGTCGTCGCGCCGCTGACGGGCCCTAGTGTGTGACCGCGCACGCCCGCGCCACGCACGCCAGACCCGTGAAGGACACGCCCGTGACGACCGACAGCACTCCCGCCTCACGCCCCGACGCGTCGGTGTCGGCCCCCTCGCCGTACGGGGCCGCACCGGTGTTCGGGGCCCCTGCGGCGCCCGGCGACGAGGGCACCCAGCCGCTGCAGCACGACGCCCGCCGCCCCCCGCGCTGGTGGGGCAAGGCCCTGGCGATGGCGGTGCTCGCCGTGTTCGTCGGGATCTTCCTGTGGGGGGCCCTCGGCGCCCTGCAGAGCCTGCTGGTGAACCTGCTGATCGCGTTCTTCATCGCGCTCGCCCTCGAGCCGATCGTCGTGTGGCTGGTGCGGCACGGGTGGAAGCGCGGTGGTGCGGCCGCGTTCGCGCTGCTGGGCGGCCTGGTCGTGACGCTCGTGGTGTTCGCGCTGTTCGGCAACCTGTTCGTGCAGCAGCTCGTGCAGCTCGTCAGCAGCCTGCCGGACCTGTACGCCTCCGCGCAGACGATGATCCAGGACCGGTTCAACGCCGAGATCCCGGACGTCGAGGACCTGCTGCAGCAGGCGGCCGAGCAGTGGGGGTCGGAGGTCGCGTCCGGTGCGCTGCTCGTCGGCACGACGATCCTGGGCGGCATCTTCGCGTCCCTGACCATCCTGCTGGTGGCGTACTACCTGCTCGCCGCCGGGCCCCGGTTCCGTGCGTCGCTCTGCCGCTGGCTGACCCCGAACCGCCAGCAGGAGGTGCTGCGGCTGTGGGAGGTCACGCAGGTCAAGGTGTCGGACTTCATCAACACGCGCATCGTCCTGGCGGCGATCGCGACGGCGACGACGTTCGCGTTCCTCGCGATCCTCGGGACCCCGTACTCGCTGCCGCTCGCGCTGTTCACGGGCGTCGTCTCGCAGTTCGTCCCGACGATCGGCACCTACCTCGGCGGGGCGCTGCCCATCGCGGTGGCGCTGACGTCCCAGGGCGTCCCCCAGGGCCTGGGGGTGCTGGCGTTCATCCTCGGCTACCAGCAGGTCGAGAACCTGTGGCTGGCCCCGAAGGTCTCGGCGCGGGCGCTGGAGATGAACGCGGCGGTGTCGTTCGTCGTCGTGCTGGGGTTCGGTGCGGTGTTCGGCGCGCTGGGCGCGTTCCTCGCCCTGCCGATCGCGGCGACGATCCAGGCGGTCGCGAACACGTACGTGCAGCGCCACGAGCTGGTGCAGTCGCACATGCTGCACGACCCCGGGGAGGACGAGTCGGGCGGGGACCCTGCGGGACGCGGGGACCTGGAGAAGACCCGGGCGGCCGCGCGGACGGCCGACAGGCGTCGCGGCGACGAGGGTCGCGTCGACAAGGGTCAGGCCGACGAGGGTCAGGCCGACGAAGGTCGGGCCGACGAGTCCTGACGCCGCGGGCTGCTGCGCGCGTCAGGGTGCGCGTCAGGGTGCGTGCAGCAGCCCCAGCACGTCGCGCAGCCGCGCGGCGTCCACCTGACCGGGGGCGCTCGCGGCACCGACGCTGCCGAACGTCAGCGCCGACCCGAACACCCCGCCCGCGAGCCGCGTGACCAGCCCGAGGCGCCCCATGGCGACGGTGACGACGGGCCGGTCGGCGTCGCGCGCGAACGTGCGGGTCGCGGTGAGCAGCGCGAGGACGTCGTCCACGTCGTGCGGCATGACCGCGACCTTGCACACGTCGGCGCCGACGGCCCGCTGGCGACGCAGCACCGCGACGAGGTCGTCGGCGGGCGGCGTCGCGGCGAAGTCGTGGTGCGACACGACGACGACGAGCCCCGCCGCCTGCGCGTCGGCGACGAGCCGCTCGACGCCCGGCGTGGCGAGCTCGACGTCGACGGCGTCGGCACCCACCCCAGCCGACCCGGCGGCCCCGTCGATCACCGCGCGCACGGTGCGCACGTACGCCTCGTCGCCGGCCGGTTGCGCACCGCCCTCGCGCGCCGAGCGGAACGTCGCGAGCAGGGGCACGTCCGCCGGGAGCGCGTCCCGGACGGCCACTACCGCCGCCCGAACGAGTCCTGTGTCGTCCGCCGAGCCCGTCAGGTGGTCGAGGCGCAGCTCCACGACGTCCGCGACCCCGGCCGGCAGCGCCGCGGCGGCCGCCGCTGCGGCGTCGGGGGAGTCCGCCACCAGCGGGACGCACACCTGCGGGGAGCCGCCGCCCAGGGTCGCACCGCGCAGGCGCAGGACACCGTCGCTCGTCGTCATGACCCTGATTCTCGCCGCACACCGGCTCCTCGCCGCACACGCCGCACGGTGCCGCGTGCGCGCGGGGCGTCCGCGACCTCGCGGGAGGGCTCAGGCGTAGGACTCGTCCTCGAACGTCGCCCACACGTGCTTGCCCGACGCGTCCGTCCACCAGCCCACGTCGGCCGAGAGCTGCCGCGCGATCTTCAGCCCGAACCCACCCGCGCCGGGCTCCCGGTCCTGCGCGAGGAACGGGGCGTGCGTCGTGTCGTTGTCGGACACCACGACGAGCACGGCGTGCCCGTCGACCAGCAGGTGGACCTGCGCCGGGGGGTTGCCGTGCGCGAGGGCGTTGGTCGCGAGCTCGGAGGTGACGAGCACGACGCTGTCGGGCAGGCCGCCCCCGCCGCTGCCGGGTGCCGGCGCGGACGCGGCGAGCTGCTCGCGCAGGTCGGAGCGCATGGCGTGCAGCTCCGTCGCGCTGTCGAGCACCCAGCGCCGCAGCGGGACGAAGACCTCCGGCGGGTGGGACGACGGCAGCGGGTGACCGCCGCGGTGCGGCGACAGCGCGTCGTCGGGCGGCAGCGTGGGCGGTGGGGTGGGCGCGTGGCCGGTGCCGGCGGGGGCGTCGGAGGGCGCGGCGCAGGGGGCGGTGAGCTGCTCCTCGTCGCTCATGTCCCACCCCTTCTCCCGTGCTTCGTGGCCCGGCGTCCCGGCCACGGTAGGCGTCCTGGACCGATCCCACCACCGTGGGCGCGCCGGGCCCCGAGGGAAGATGGACCGCCGTCCAGCCTGCGGGTGCCCGCCGCGCGGTAGGGGGGCACGCGCGAGCGTACCGGCGCGACGCCCGGGTGTCGGTGGTCGTGGGTAGCGTCGGGAGGGTCCGGCGGCGGTGCGGCCGACGGGCTCCGGCGGCTCGATGCGCCGGTGCGGCAGGGCCTCGACCGGGCCCGTGACGGTGGCAGGGGTGGACGATGCGGTTCGGGTTCGTGGGCAGCTTCGGGTCGGTGCACGAGGTCGTCGAGATGGCCGTCGCGACCGAGGAGCACGGCTGGGACGGGTTCTTCACGTGGGACGGCGTGGACCTCGGGGGGATGGACGCGTGGGACCCGTGGGCGGTGCTCGCGGCTGCCGCGGTCCGCACCGAGCGCGTCACGCTGGGGGCGTTGGTGTTCGCGCTGCCGAGGCGCCGGCCCTGGGTGTTCGCCAAGCAGGCCGTGACGGTCGACCACCTGTCGGGCGGTCGGCTGGTGCTGCCGGTCGGGCTCGGCGTGCCGACGGACCGGGCCGTCGCGAGCGTCAGCGGCGAGGCGGCGACGCTGCGCGAGCGCGCGGAGCGGTTCGACGACGCCCTGACGGTCCTCGACCGGTCCTTCTCGGGTGAGCGCTTCGACGTCCAGGGCCACCACCTCACGGTCGAGGGCCTGCAGCTGCGACCGACACCCGTGCCGCGCCCCGACGGGTCCGCGCGCATCCCGCTGTGGGTCGTCGGCTCGTTCCCCTCCGAGCGGTCGATGGGGCGCGCGGCGCGGTTCGACGGCGTCGTGCCGCAGCACCGCGGTGCGCGCGCGATGGACCCGCTCACGCCGCAGGACGTCGCGGAGGTCGTCGCGTGGGTGCGGGAGCACCGCCCGGCCGACGCCGGACCGGCCGACGTCGTGCTGCACGGGGCGCTGCCGGCCGATCGCGGCGCGGCGCGGGAGCACGTCGCCGCGCTCGCGGAGGCGGGGGCGACCTGGTTCGTCGACGCGCTGTGGGACCCGGCCACGGCGACGCCCGAGGCGCTGCTCGCGCGGGTCCGTCAGGGGCCGCCGGTGCTGTGAGGCTCCCCGCGAGCCCGTCAGGCGGTGAGCAGGGGCAGGGGTTCGTCGGGGTCGTCCTCGGGCTCCGGGCGCAGGGCGCGGAACACGGCCCACGCGACCCCGACGACGGGCACGGCGACGACCGCCCCGACCAGGCCGCCGACGAGCGTCCCCGCCGACACGACGACGCCCACGACCATCCCGTGCAGCCGGATGTGCCGCCCCATGATCAGCGGCTGCAGCACGTGCCCCTCGAGCTGGCCGATGAGCGCGATCCCGATCCCGACCGCGACCATCGACCACAGCCCGTTCGCCGCCAGTGCCACGAGCATCGCGACGACCATCGCGGCCGGCGCCCCGATCAGCGGGATGAACCCGCCGATGAACACGAGCACGGCGAGCGGCCCCGCGAGCGGCACGCGCAGGACGAGCAGCAGCGCGAACGCGAGCGCCCCGATGCACAGGGCGGTGTAGAACGCGCCCCGCGTGTACCCGCCGAACGCCCGCCACGCGGCGGTCCCCGCGGTCCGCAGCCGCGGCCGGGCCGCCGCGGGCAGCTGCCGCACGGTCCACGTCCACATCTTCGGCCCGCCGGCAAGGAAGCACGCGGCGCAGAACACGCCGAGCGCGATCACCATGAACCACACCAGCACCGACCCGACCTGCGCGGCGGCGCTGCCCGCGAGCGACCACCGGTGCGCGGCCCACCAGTCGGCGAGCACGGCGAACCAGTGGTCGATCTCCTCGTCGCTGACCGTCACGGGCAGCCGCCCGCTGCGCAGCAGGTCCAGCAGATCCTCGACGCCGGCCTCGATGGCCGTGCCCATGTGCTGCCACTGCCCGGCGACGGCCACGACGACGAACGTCAGCAGCCCCGCGACGCCCAGCGCGCCGACGAGCAGCGCGAGCGCTGTCGCCGGGCCGGCGGGCAGCCAGCGGCGCAGGTAGGCCGCGACGGGCCCGAGCACGGCGGTGACGACGAGCCCGAGGAACAGGGCGATGAGCACGAGCTGGATCTGCACGCCGGCCCACACGACGATCGCGATCACCGCGCACGCCGCCACGACCCGCCACGACCAGGCGCCCGTGACCGCCAACCAGCGGGGCACGAGCGGCGAGGGGTCAGGCTCGGCGGTGCGCGGACCGTGGCCCGCGGACCCGCCGTCGTCCGCACCGCGGGGTGACGTCACACGAGCACGCTAGCGGTCCGCCGCCCCGCGTCCCACCCCCCCGGGCGCTCGGGTGTCCGCCGAGGTCAGGGGGCCGGGCGGGTCGCCGGGCGCGTCATCGGGAAGATGAGCGGCCCGCTGGGCGCCAGCGGGACGGGTGGGTGCGCGTCGGTGTACCCGCGGGCCGTGTAGTAGCCGACGTTGGCCTCGTTGGTCGTCTCGAGGTACGACGGCACCCCCGCGGTGTCGAGGTCGGCGAGGAGCGTGCGCATGAGAACGCTGCCACGCCCGGCGCGCTGCAGGTCCGGGCGCACGCCGAAGGCCTCGACGTACCAGCAGTCGGCCGGCACGCCGCGCGCCGTGAGCTCACCGAACCGGATGATCCCGAGGCTGTGCTCGCGGGTGCGGACGGCGATGCGGGCGATCCGCCCGGTCTGCCGCAGCCAGCGCGCGAGCGGCATCGGGTAGGCGCCGGGCCCGTAGAGCGCGAGGACGCCGGTGACCTCGTCGCCGAGCTTGGTGGCCATGACGCGCCCGTACCGCAGGCCGTCGGCGAGCGTGAGGCGGTAGACGGCGCGCAGCTCGAGCTCCCGGCGCGCGCGCACGGGGAACAGGTGGCGGTACCCCGGGTCGTCGGCGAGGGCGGCCGCGAGGACGGCCGCGGCCTGCGTCCGGTCGCGTGGATCGAGCGGTCCCACCGTGTCGGGCGGGTCAGCGCGCTGCTTCCCGGTCGGGCGTCCCCCTGCGTCCATGAGGGCATCGTCACCCGGACGTGCGTCCAGGTGCAACCGTGACATACGGGATCGCGCAGGTTCCACCCGATCCCCCGTTGGGGAGGACGGGTGAAGATCGCACCGGAACCCGCACGCGGGTCCGCTCCGAGGTGCCAGGCTCGGGGCGTCTCCTGCGTCCGCGCCACGACGTCGTGCGCGCCGCACCGCCCCCGGCGGTCGCCACGCAGGACCCGACGAGGAGGACGGCGACGTTGCGAGCGGTACGGACCACAGGACACGGGCACGCCCGGCGGTGGGTGGGCGCAGCCCTGCTCGTCGCCCTGACGACGACGGCGACGGCGTGCGCACCGGGCACCCCGGACCCGCGCCCCGCCGCCGAGGCCCTCGCGGCGGCCCTCGGGTCCGGTGACTTCACGGGCGTGCCCCTCGCCCCCGACGCCCCGACGCCCGACGACCTCGCTGCGACGCGCGCCGCCGTCGTCGAGGGCCTGGGCGAGTCCACGGCGACCGTCGAGGTCGGCGACGTCACGGTCGCGGACGACGAGGCGACCGCGACCGCGGCCCTCGAGGTCACGTGGGACGTCCCGTGGACCGACGAGGACTGGACGTACCCGGCGACCGCGCAGCTCGTGCGCGACGACGAGGACGACGAGCAGCCGTGGCGCGCGCGCTGGGCGCTGCCGCTGCTCGCCCCCGACCTGACCGCCGGGGAGCGGCTCACGGTGAGCCGGCAGGCGGCGGAGCGCGGCGACGTGCTCGGGCAGGGCGGCGCGGTCCTCGTCGAGGCCCGGCCGGTCTCGCGCGTCGGCGTCGACAAGACGCGCCTGCCGGAGGCCGAGCTCGACGGCGCCGCGCGGGGCCTGGCCGCGGCGCTCGCCATGGACGGCGACGCGTACGCGGCCCGGGTCGCCGCGGCAGGGCCCAAGGCCTTCGTCGAGGCGATCACGGTGCGCTCCGGCGACCCCGCGTACGACGTGGTCGCGCTGGGCGCCCTGCCGGGTGTCGGCGTGGTCCCGGACGACCTGCCGCTGGCGCCGACCCGGACGTTCGCCCGCGCGATCCTCGGCACGGTCGGCGACGCGACGGCCGAGATCATCGAGGCGTCGCAGGGTGCCGTCGCCGCCGGGGACCTGGCGGGGATGTCCGGGCTGCAGCGTCAGCACGACGCGCTCCTGCGCGGCACGCCGGGTGTCACCGTGCACGCCGTCGCGGACGGGTCCGGGGCGCAGCGCGTCCTGCTCGCCGTCGACCCCGTCGCGGGCGAGGCCCTGCGCACGACGCTCGACCCGGCGCTGCAGCAGCGCGCCGAGGACGTCATCGGCGCCCTGCTGCCGGCCTCCGCGATCGTCGCGGTGCGCCCGTCGACGGGCGAGGTGCTGGCCGCCGCCAACGGCCCCGGCAGCGAGGGCCTGTCGACGGCGACCGTCGGGCAGTACGCGCCCGGCTCCACGTTCAAGGTGGTCAGCGCGCTGGCGTACCTGCGGGGCGGCCTGACCCCCGAGTCGACCGTGAGCTGCCTGCCGACCATCACGGTGGACGGCCGCACGTTCCAGAACTTCCCCGGCTACCCGGCGTCCGCGCTGGGCGACGTGCCGCTGCGCACCGCGTTCGCGCACTCCTGCAACACGGCGTTCATCGGCTCGCGCGAGATGGCCGACGAGGGCGGGCTGCTCGCCGCGGCACGCTCCCTGGGTCTCGAGCCGGCGGCCGACCTCGGCTTCCCGGCGTTCCTCGGGACCGTCCCGGACGAGGCGTCGCCGACGGCGCTCGCGGCGTCGGTGATCGGCCAGGGGCAGGTGCTCGCCTCACCGCTGGGCATGGCGACGGTCGCGGCGTCGGTCGGCGCAGGACGCACCGTGGTCCCGTACCTGGTGGCGGACGCCGCCGGTGGCGGGACGGTCGACGGCCAGACGGACGACGGCGAGACGGCCGACGACGCGACCGACGGTGCCGGGTCCGACGGCGAGACCGACGACGCCGGGAGCGAGGACGCCGGTTCCGCCGACCCCGAGACGCCCGACCTGCCGGCCGCGACCCCCCTGACCGCCGGGGAGGCCGCCGCGCTGCAGGCCATGATGCGGGCGGTCGTCACCGAGGGCGGCGCGAGCGTGCTGGCCGACCTGCCGGGCGAGCCCGTGCTCGCCAAGTCGGGCACCGCGCAGTTCGGGCAGGACGCCGACCTGCGGAACCACGCCTGGATGATCGCGGTCCAGGGCGACCTGGCGGTCGCGGTGTTCGTGGGCGAGGGGGACTACGGTTCGACGACGGCCGGTCCGCTGATGCGCGCGCTGCTGGCCGGCTGAGGGTCGGGCGGGCTGCGTCCGGCCCCCGCCGACGTCAGGAGGGGCGATGACTGCACGCCACGTGCCGGGGGAGCCGGGGTGGCTGCGACCGCTGCCCGGGACGGGTCTGACCGTGAGCGCGCTCGCGCTCGGCGGGAGCCCGCTGGGGGGCATGCCCCAGCTGTACGGGAAGGACGTGTCGCCCGAGCGCGGCATCGACACCGTGCGGGCCGCGCTGCACAGCGACATCCGGTTCGTCGACACCTCCAACGGCTACTCCGGCGGGGAGAGCGAGCGGCGCATCGGCGCGGCGCTGACGGCCGCGGGCGGCGTGCCCCCGGGGTACGTCGTCGCGACCAAGGTCGACCCGGACGGCGCGGACTACTCCGGTGAGCGCGTCCGCCGGTCCGTCGACGAGTCGCGCCGCCGCCTCGGCATGGACCACCTGCCGCTGGTCCACCTGCACGACCCGGAGTTCCACGAGTTCGACGACCTGACCGGCCCGGACGGCGCCGTCGAGGCGCTCGTCGAGCTGCGTGAGTCCGGCGTCGTCGGCGCGATCGGCCTCGCGGGCGGCCGCGTGCAGGAGATGGCGCGCTACCTCGCGCTCGGGGTGTTCGACGTGCTGCTCGTGCACAACCGCTGGACGCTCGTGGACCGGTCGGCGGGCGACCTGGTCGCCGAGGCGCTCGCGCAGGGCATGGGCGTGCTCAACGCCGCCGTGTACGGCGGCGGGATCCTCGCGCACCAGCACGGCGGCCCGACGACGTACGGCTACCGGCCGGCGCCGCCGGAGGTGCTCGCCGCGGTCGACGCGATGCGCCGCGTGTGCGCCGAGCACGGCACGGAGCTGGGCACCGCCGCGCTCCAGTACTCGCTGCGCGACGAGCGGTTCGCCGCCACCGTCGTCGGCATGTCCCGGCCCGAGCGCGTCGCGCAGACGCTGGCCGCGGCCGCCGTCCCGCTGACCGACGACCTGTTCGACGAGCTCGAGACGCTCGTGCCGCCGTCCTCGTCGTGGCTGGACCACCCCTTCGACGGCTGACCCTGCGGCGGCGCGGCCGACCGGTCGTCGGGGGCATGGATTACCGTTCTGGCGACGAGGGGGCGCGCGCCGCGCGTCGGGACGGAGCGAGGATGACCGACCGGACGGGCCCCGCGACCGCTGCACCCGGTACCGCTGGACCTCCGGCGGATCTCGACACCTGCGCCGACGAGCCGATCCACGTCCCCGGGTCCGTGCAGCCGCACGGCGTGCTGCTCGCGCTGTCGGAGCCCGACCTCGTGGTGCGGCACGCGTCGAGCAACGTCGCGGACCTCACGGGACGCGCGCTCGGGGACGTCGTGGGCGCGCCGATCGCGGACGTCATCGGGGCGGACGCCGTGCAGACGCTGCGCGCGCACATGCGGACGTTCGGGGAGCTGCGCGACCGCAACCCCGTGGTCGTGGACGTCGACGGGCCGCACGGGCCGGTCACCGTCGACGCCGTCCTGCACCGCGTGACCGTCGGTGGCCGGTCGCTGCTGGTCGTCGAGCTCGAGCCGGCGAGCGGCCCGCGGCCGTTCTCGTTCCAGAACACCTACCAGGCGGTCCGCGGGGCGCTCGAGCGGCTCAACCGCGCGGGCACGCTCGAGGAGGTCTACGACGCGGCCGCGCAGGAGGTCCGTGCGCTGACGGGCTTCGACCGCGTGATGGTCTACCGGTTCGACCCGGAGCACAACGGCGAGGTCGTCGCGGAGGACCGCCGCGCGGACCTCAACTCGTTCCTCGGCCTGCACTACCCCGCCTCGGACATCCCGGCGCAGGCGCGCGCGCTGTACGAGGCCAGCTGGGTCCGCCTCATCGCGGACGTCGGGTACACCCCGGCGCCCATCGTCCCGCCGGCCGACCCGGCGTCCGGCGAGCCGCTGGACCTCACGCACGCGGTGCTGCGCAGCGTCTCGCCCGCGCACGTCGAGTACCTGACCACCATGGGTGTGCGCGCCTCGATGTCGATCTCGCTGCTGCGCGACGGTCGGCTCTGGGGCCTGGTCGCGTGCCACCACTACACCGGCCCCCACGTGGTGCCCTTCGGGGTGCGGGCCGCCGCGGAGTTCCTCGGCTCGGCGCTGTCGCTGCGGCTCGTCGCGCGGGCGCAGGACCGTGAGCTGGAGCGCGAGCTCGCCGCGCAGGCCGAGATCGAGCGCGTCCTGCAGGTCGCCCGCGACCCCGACCGGGGCCTGGCCGAGGCGCTCGCGGGCGACGACCCGGGGCTGCTGGCGGTCGTCCCCGGGCACGGCCTGGTCGTGGTCGCGGACGGACGGACGGCCACCGCGGGCGACGCGCCCGACGACGTCGAGGCGCTGCGGGCCTGGGTGCTGGAGCAGCCGGACGCCGTGACGGTGCGGACCGAGCTGGGGAGGAGCGACCCGGCGCTCGCGGCCGCGCTGCCCGA
Source organism: Cellulomonas sp. S1-8 (assembly GCF_026184235.1). NCBI lineage: Bacteria > Bacillati > Actinomycetota > Actinomycetes > Micrococcales > Cellulomonadaceae > Cellulomonas > Cellulomonas sp. S1-8. Next base: position 4,310,955 of record NZ_CP110806.1, on the reverse strand, counting down.
CGTCGCGGGCCTGCTCGCGGTGCGGCTCCCCGACGACCAGGTGATCGTCTGGCTGCGGCACGAGCAGGTGCGGGACATCGACTGGGGCGGGGACCCGCGCAACAAGGCCATCGCGCGCCGCGAGGGCGACGACGTGCGGCTGAGCCCGCGCAGGTCGTTCGAGCGCTGGCGCGAGGTCGTCCGTGGCCGGTGCGAGCCGTGGGCGCCGGAGCACGTGCGCGCGGTGGTGGACCTGCGCAGCCGGCTGCTCGAGGTCATGCTCGTGCGCAACCGCTGGCAGCTGGCTGCCGCGCAGGCCGTGCAGCTCTCGCTGCTGCCTGACCGGCTGCCGGACGTGCCCGGCTGGTCGTTGCAGGCGCGCTACGTGCCCGCCGCGGGCGGACGTGTCGGCGGCGACTGGTACGACGCGCTGGAGCTCCCCGACGGTCGGGTGGCGGTCGTGGTCGGCGACGTCGTCGGGCACGGCATCGGCGCGGCCGCCGCGATGGGCCAGCTGCGCAACGCGCTGCGCGCGTACCTGATGCGCAGCGGCGACCTGCGCGAGGCGCTCGTCGACCTCGACCTGCTCGCGCGCCGGACCATGCCGGACGACATGGCGACGGTCGTCGTCGCCGTCGTCGACCCTCTGACCGGGGAGGCGACGGTGGCCGCGGCGGGGCACCCGCGGCCCTTCCTGCTCTCGGCCGACGGGCGCGCGGTCCTGCTGCCGCTGACGGTGGACCGTCCCGTCGGGGTCGGGTCGGGCGACCCGCAGGTGCGTAGCCTGCACGTCGAGCCCGGCGGGGGACTCGTGCTGTACAGCGACGGCATGGTGGACTCGCGGTCCACCGCGCTCGCGGACGGCATGGAGCGGCTCATCGCCCACTTCGACCGCCCGGACCCGACCGTTCCCGTGGACGTCGACGAGGTCGTCGCGGACTGCCACGACCCGGACTCGAAGGACGACATGACGCTGCTGCTGCTGTGCCGGGACGTCGACCTGCCGGTGGGGGCGCGGCCGTGAGCGTCCGACGCGCGGCCGCTGGCGCGTTCTGGCGCGTGAGCCGCTGGACGCTGCGGACCGAGCGCGTGCCGCGGGACGGCGCCGGGATCCTCATCGGGGCCCCGCACACGTCCAACTGGGACTTCGTGCTGATGCTCGCGATCGCGTGGGAGGCGGAGCTGCCGTTCCGGTGGCTCGGCAAGCACACGCTGTTCCGGGGTCCCGCGGGGGTGCTGATGCGCGGCCTGGGCGGTATCCCGGTGGACCGGCGCGACCCCGCCGGGCTGGTGGACGAGGTGGTCGGCCGCATGCGCGCGGGCGAGCGCTTCTATCTCGTGGTGACGCCCGAGGGGACGCGCTCGGGCTCGGGGTGGAAGTCGGGGTTCTACCGCATCGCGCGCGCCACCGACCTGGCCGTGACGCTGGGCTACGTGGACCGCACGACGATGACGGCGGGGCTGGGACCGACGGTGACGCTCACGGGCGACGTGCGCGCCGACATGGACGTGGTGCGGGCGTTCTACGCCGACAAGTCGGGCTTCGTCCCTGCACGCCGCACGGAGCCCCGGCTGCGGGACGAGGGGCCGGCGGGCGACGGTTCTGCGGATGGCCCAGCGGATGCGGGCTCGGCCGACCCGACCTAACGTCGTGGGGTCACCGACGAAGGGAAGATCCCATGGGACTCGACGACAAGATCAAGCACGGCGCCGAGGAGGCCTCCGGCAAGGCCAAGGAGGCCTACGGCAAGGCGACGAACGACGAGGAGCGCGAGGCCGAGGGCAAGGCCCAGCAGTCCTCCGCGAACCTCAAGCAGGCCGGCGACGACGTCAAGGACGCCTTCCGCTGAGCTGATCCGGACCGTGTGCGGGTGTCCCCCGCGCCTGAACGCCCCCGCGTCGACGCCGACGCGGGGGCGTTCTGCCGTCCGCGGGCAGCGGGTGATCACCCGGACGGCCGCACGGGGTCGTCGTGCAGGACGCGACACACTCGTCCAGGGGTTGCAGATACCCGCCGTCCGGGTGAATTGGGCTCTTGTCCAAGACAGGTGATCCAGATCACTTCCGTTCTGCGTGAGAGCCGTCTAATGTCGGGGTTGTCAGCGAAACGGCAAACCCTCCGCAAGGAGGGGACGCAAAGCCACGGGACCCACGCGGTCAGCCGGGCTACCGAACGAAGGGTTCCCATCATGGACCAGCGCAACTCGGCCGCCGAGCCCCACGAGGCCCGCCCCCAGGTCTTCCCGATCGCCCGCTGGGCCACGATCGCGGCCCGCCTCGAGGCCTCGGTCAGCGTCCCCGCGCAGCGCGACGCACTCGCCGCCTGAGCACCTCCACCACCCGCACCACCCGCACCGTTCGGTGCACCATGGGGCCGATCTGCGACGACGCGTCGGCCGAGGGGTGACGGCGACCTTCTGCCCGTCCTAGGTTCCGAGAGCAGCCCGCGTCCGGTGCGGGCGCGACCGGGAGGCTCGGATGGACGTCGTCGACTCGCTCTGGGACTGGTTCCTCGTGATGGTGTTCTGGTTCCTGTTCTTCGCCTACCTGCTGATCCTGTGGCAGATCGTCACGGACCTCTTCCGCGACCGTGAGCTCAGCGGCTGGGGCAAGGCGGTCTGGCTCGTGTTCCTCATCCTCTTCCCGTTCCTGACGGCGCTCGTCTACACCGTCGCGCGGGGCAGGGGCATGAGCGAGCGGCAGATCTCGGCCGTGCACCAGGCCAAGGCGGACACGGACGCGTACATCCGCCACGTGGCGGCCGCGTCACCTGCGGAACAGATCTCCGGGGCGCGTGCCCTGCTCGACGCCGGCACGATCACCGCCGACGAGTACGCGGTCCTCAAGGCCAAGGCGCTCGCCTGACCTCGGGCTGCCCGCCACACGCGCGGCCCCCGGTGCCGGGTCTCCCCGGTCCGGGGGCCGCGGCGTGCGCACGTGCCTGCGCGCAGCCCTCGTGCGCTCAGAGCTCGCCGACGCGCGTCAGGTACCGCATGGCGAGCCAGCCCAGCGGGATGCGCGCCCAGTACGTGGCGATGCGGAACAGGAGCGCCACCGTGGTGGCGACACCGGGGTTGATGCCCGCGACGGTCGACAGGCCGACCGCGAGGGCGATCTCGACGGTCCCGAGGCCGCCCGGGGTCGGGACGATCGACCCCGCCGTGTTGCCCGTGAGGTACACCAGGGCCACCTGCGCGAGCGACGCCTCCTGGCCGAGCGCCTGCAGCGCCGCGTCGAACGCCAGCACGTAGCCCATCGTCATGAGCACGTTGCCGCCGACCGCGAGCGCGAGCCGCCACGGCTGCCCGAGCACCTCGATGAGCCGCGGCAGCGTCTGGCGCATCGTGGGCGCGAACGTGCGCTGCACCCACGTCCGCACGCCGGGGACCAGCAGCGCGGCACCGACGAGCCCGGCGACGACGGCGAGCGCGATGAGCATGGACGGCGAGACCGAGAACGGCGACGGGGAGCGCACGCCGGACGTCACGGTCAGCACCAGGAGCAGGAGCACGGTGGTGATGAACTGGCTGACCTGCACCAGCGCGACGGTCGCGCCCGCGAGCGACCCGCTGACACCGCGTCGCGTGAGCATCCGCAGGTTGAGCGCGGCCGGGCCGATCCCGGCGGGGGCCGCCAGCGCGACGAACGTCGCGGCCGTCTGGACGAGTGTCGCGCGCCACACCGACAGCCGGACCGGGGAGAACGCGACGAAGGCGAGTGCCGCACCCAGCAGGGTGACCAGGCCGAACGCGAACGCGAGCGCCGAGTAGCGCCAGTCGCTCGCGGCGAGGACCGGCCCGATCTGCTGCACGTTGACGCTCGCGAGGACGACGAAGACCGCGACGATCGTCAGCACGATCGTCATCAGCGTGCGGGCACCGAACCGCACGAGCTGCTGCGGCTGCACGTCGGCCTCGGGCAGGCGCGCGACGAGCGCGGACCGCAGCTCGGCCAGCACCTCCTTGTGGGCGCGCATCTCGTCGCGCGTGCGCCGGGGCAGCGCCACGGTCTGCAGCAGCGGGCCGATGGCCTGGATGTCCGCGGCGGGCAGCACCTCGGCCGCCGAGCCGACGGCGCGCGCGGCCCCCACGCGCAGCGCGAGCAGCGCGACGAGCTGTGTGGTGTCCATGCGGCGCGCCAGCTCCGAGGACGCGACGTCGCCGAGCTCCCAGGCGGTGAGCCACACCCGGGGGCCGTCCGGGCCGCGCTCGACGAGGATGACGTCGGACGTCAGCGCGCGGTGCGCGATCCCGGCGGTGTGCGCGAGCCGCAGCTGCGCCCAGATCGCGTGCAGCACCTCGTCGGCGACGTCGTCGGTGCCGAGGTCCGACAGCGGGACGGCGTCGCCGGTGGTCTGCTGCAGGAGGAGCATCGAGTCGTCGGCCTCGGCGATGCTCAGGAGCTGCGGGGTGCGCACGCCTGCGGCGCTCGCGGCGTAGGACAGCAGCGCGGCGCGCTCGGTGGCCCGGCGCAGCGACAGCGCGGACCTGCCCTCGAGGCCACGCAGGCGCAGGCTGCGCCACAGCCGGGTGATCATGCCGACCACCTGGCGGTCGCCGTCGAAGACGATGAGGTCGAGGTGGCGCCCGTCGTCGGTGGCGACGTCGTAGACCCGGTCGCCCGACGCGCGCACGAGCGCCCGCTGCGCGGGGGTGCCGTCGGGCAGCTCGGCTACGGCGGCGACCGTCGCGGGGGTGCGGTCGGCCTCGAGCCCCGGGTCGGGGACGCGCACGACCGTCGCGGGCTCGACGCCCGCGCGTCGGATCCCGGCGAGCAGCCCGGCGCCGTAAGCACGCTCGGGGTCGACGCCGCCGACGTACCGGACCGCGAGGCCGGCGACGCGACCCACGAGCAGCGCGAGGCCCAGGCCCGGCAGGGACACGGCGGCCGTGATGAGGACGACGCCCGTGGTCACCCACAGCAGGTTCCAGGACAGCGCGACGGTGCGCCGCCGCCCTCGGGGGCCGGCGACCGTGAGCAGCGCCGCGAGCATGGCGGTGTACTCGGGGATCGTCAGGGTCCACTCGCCGCCGAGCCGCACCGACAGGCCCTGCACGAGCTCGTCGGAGCCGAACGTGCCGAACGTCCAGTACAGGGCCGCGACGAGGAGCATCGCGACGACGGCGGCGACCACGGCCTGCAGCAGCTGGCGCCCGAGCCTGCGCAGCGCGAGCTCGGTGAGCACGGCGATGGGCACGACGACCGTGGTGACCCCGACGAGCACGTTGACGGGCACGAACAGGATGCGTCGCAGGAGCGTGGCGAACCCCTGCACGTCCTCCGCGACGCCCGTCGTCGTGTTCTGCGCGTAGGTCGCCAGGACGACGACGAGCGCGGCCAGGAGCGTCGTGAGGGTCGCGGTGAGCAGGTCGCTGGGGCGGTGCACGCGCGGCGGGCGGACGTCGCGGACGTCGACCCGGGACCGCACGGCGCGCACGGAACCGGTGGGGGTCAGTGCGGCGGCGGTCGGGGCGGGGGCGACATCGGCGGGGTCGGCTGAGGCGCCCTGCGGTGCGGGTGTCGACGCCAAGGACATAGTGGCGAGTGTAGGCAGCGTGCCTGCCGGCGCTCGTCCTCCTGACGGCGGGTATTTCGGCCTGCCGTCTCCACCCTGCGAGTCAACATGTGTTGACAAGCGGTCGCGGGTGCCGTCAACATGTGTTGACGACGGCACGACGACCGAGGAGCGCCGATGACGCAGGAGGAGACCGACATGGCCGCACTTGTCGCCCACGCGCAGGACGACGACCCGCTCGGCGCGCTGCTCGCCCTGGCCCGCCTGCGCCGCGAGGTCGAGCGGCGCGAGGCCGTCGCCGTGCGCGCCGCCCGGGCCCGCGGCGTGCCGTGGGCGGCGATCGCGACGATGCTCGGCGTCAGCAAGCAGGCCGTCCACCGACGCTACGGCGGACGACGCCGCGAGGCCTGACGGGCAGCGTTCCGGCGGACCCGCGCGTTGCCCGTGCCGTCGGCCACGCTGCGCGCTACGTTCGGCACAGAGGTGTCGTCGCGCGGTCTGCACCGCGCCACCCGCAGCGGGCCGGCAGGCTCCGCGAGGAGGTCACGATGGTCGACGAGGGCACCGCACAGATCGCTCGGACGCTGCGGACGGTGTGGTGGCTGCCCGTCCTGCGCGGCGTGCTGCTGCTGGTCCTGGGCCTGCTGCTGATGGCCCAGCCCGCGGCGTCGGTGCAGGTGATCGTCTGGTTGTTCGGCATCTTCGCGATCGTCGACGGCATCGTCGCGGTCGTGCAGGGGCTGTCCAACCGCGGCATCCCGGGCTGGACCTGGTGGGTCGTCGAGGGCCTCGCCGGGATCGCCGTCGGTGGTGCCGTGGTCCTGTGGCCCGGACCGACCGTCCGCGTGCTGTTCTTCCTGCTCGCCGCGTGGCTGCTCGTGCTCGGGATCGTGTCGATCCTCGGGTCCGTCGCGCTGTCGCGCACCCGCGACCCCGGCTGGCACTGGGCGCTCGCGTTCGGCCTGGTGTGCACCCTGTTCGCGCTGCTGCTCATCGCGCGGCCGCAGCAGTCGCTGGCGTTCTTCGGGGTGCTGCTGGGGCTGTTCGCGTTCGTCGGCGGCGCCCTCAACGTCGTCAGCGGGTTCGCGGTCCGGCAGATCGCCCGCGACCTGCACCGGGGGAGTGCGGCGGCCTGACGCCCGCCGTCACGTGACGCCGAGGGACTCCAGCCACGCGTCCGGCAGCGCCGCGTAGCCCACGAAAGCGACGACGTCGAGCGCCGTGTGCGCGACGACGAGCGGCATGACGCGCCGTCGTCGCCGGTAGTACTCCGCGAACACGACGCCCATGACCACGTTGCCGACGAAGGGCCCCCACCCCTGGTAGAGGTGGTACGACCCGCGCAGCAGCGCGCTCGCCGCGATGATCGCCGGGGTGCCCCAGCGCAGCTCGCGCAGCCGTTCCATGAGGTAGCCGACGGCCACGACCTCCTCCAGCAGCGCGTTCTGCAGCGCCGCGAGGATCAGCACCGGCACCGTCCACCACGCGGCGTTCAGCGCGGACGCCTGCACCTCGACCGTGATGCCGACCGCGCGGCCCACCACGTACAGGCCGAGCCCGGGGACGCCGATGGCCGCGGCCAGCCCCATCCCGATCCCGAGGTCCCGCCAAGGGCGCGTGCCGTCCAGTCCGATGCGTCGCACGGCCGAGCGCCCGTGCGACGACAGCAGGTACAGCGCGAGCGCCACGGGCAGCAGGGCGAACCCGATCGACAGCAGCTGGTAGGTCAGGTCGAGGTAGGGCCGCGGTGAGCGGCTCGGGTTGAGGGTCGTCGTCTGGTCGGCCAGCGGCGGGCCCGCGGTGAGCGCCGCGACCAGCGAGACCACCGCGTAGACGGCGGACCGTCCGAGCGACAGGCCCAGGACGATCCAGATCTCGGTGGTGAGCCGGCGTGCGACGGCGCGGTCCCCGGGGGGTGGCGCACCGACCGTGGGCGTGCTGCCGGTGCCGGCGTCACCGGTGTCCCCGTCGTCCCCGTCGGCACCTGCGCGCACGTCGACCTCGCGTCCCACCCCCGCAGGTTACGTCGCGGTCCTGGGGGTTGACGCGCGGCTCCGAGCGGTGCAAAGTAGTTTGCGTTACAAACACACCGACGGAGGACCCATGGACGACGACGCACCCCTCGACCCGCGCGCAGGGCTCGCCATCGTCGCGGCCCAGCAGCGGCGCGTCCGCGAGTCCTCGGTGGACGACCGGATCCTGTTCGGCGTCTGGGGGCTCGCGTGGCTCGTCGGGTACGGGGTGCAGTGGTGGACGGCGACCACGTCGCCCACCCGCACGGCCACCGGCCGGGGCGGCCTCGTCTTCGCCGCCGTCGCGGTCGCCGCGCTCGTCGTCACGCTCCTGCACGTCGCACGCGCGACCCACGGCGTCGCCGGCACCAGCCGCCAGGTCGGGATGATGTACGGCTGGGCGTGGAGCGTCGGGTTCGTCGGGCAGGGGCTCATCGTCGCGGGCGTCGTCCGCGCCGGGGCCGACGCGGTCGTCATCGCGATCGTCGCCAACGGCGTCGCGTGCCTCGTCGTCGGCCTGCTGTACATGGCCGGAGGTGCGCTCTGGCAGGAGCTCTCGATGTACCTCATCGGCGCCTGGATGATCGTCACCGCCGCCGCCGCGAGCCTCGTCGACATGCCGGGCGGGTACCTCGTGATGTCCCTCGCCGGTGGCGGCGGCATGCTCGTCGCGGCCGGCCTGGCCGCGCTGCGTCGGCGGCGCGCATGAGCGAGGTCGACCTCGACCCGGTCATCCACTCGGCGTCCCGCCTGCGGGTCGTCGCGACGCTCGCCGCGCTCGAGCGGGGTGACCGCGTCTCCTTCCCGCGGCTGCGCGACCTGCTCGACATGACCGCCGGCAACCTCTCCACGCACCTTCGCCGGCTCGAGGACGCTGGCTACGTCACCCAGACCAAGACGCACGTCGGCCGCACCCCGGCCACGTACGTCGCGCTCAGCGCCACCGGACGGCTCGCGTTCGAGCGCTACACCCACACCCTGACCGAGCTGCTCAAGGGAGCACAGGAATGACCACCGCCACCGCACCCCCCGTGCTCGTCGAGCACGTCACGCGACGCTTCGGCGCCGTCACAGCGCTCGACGACGTCAGCCTGCGCGTCGACGCGGGCGAGATCGTCGGGCTCCTCGGGCCCAACGGCGCCGGCAAGACGACGCTCCTGTCGCTCGTCGCCGGCCTGCGCACACCCGACGAGGGCACGGTCCGCCTCTTCGGCGGTGACCCCCGCGACCCCGCGTCCCGCACCTCGCTGGGCACCACCCCGCAGGAGACGGGCCTGCCCGAGACGCTCAAGGTCCGCGAGGTCATCGACTTCGTCGCCGGGCACTTCGCCACCCCGATGCCCGCGGCCGAGGTCATGACCCGGTTCGGGCTCACCGACCTCGCCGACCGGCAGACGGGCGCGCTGTCCGGCGGGCAGAAGCGGCGCCTCGCGGTCGGCCTGTCGCTCGTCGGACGCCCGCGGCTCGTCCTGCTCGACGAGCCGACCACCGGCCTGGACGTCGAGGCGCGGCACGTGCTGTGGCAGGCGCTGCGCGACTACCACGCCGACGGCGCGACGGTCATCGTCACCAGCCACTACCTCGAGGAGATCGAGGCGCTCGCCCAGCGCGTCGTCGTCGTCGGTGACGGCCGCGTCCTCGCCGACGACCGTCTCGCCCGCGTCCTCGACCTCGTCGCCGTGCGCCGCGTGACGCTCACCCTCACCACCGGCCGGCCCGACGACCTGGCCGGCCTGCCCGGCGTGCAGGACGTCGGCGCACCGCTGACCGTGCCGCGCGGCACCCGCGTCACGCTCCTCGCGTCCGACGCCGACGCCGTCGTGCGCGCGCTCGTCGGCCGCGACGTGCCCTTCGTCGACCTCGAGGTGCGCGGCGCGTCCCTCGAGGAGGCGTTCCTGTCCCTCACCTCGCACGACGCGACCGCCGTGCGCACCGCGACGGAGGCGGCCCGATGACCACGACGACCGGCACCAGCAGCCCGACCGCCCCGGCCGTGCCGGGCGCGCGACCCGCCCTGCGCCCCTGGGCCTCGCTGGCCTGGCTGCACACCCGCTACCAGTTCCTCGAGACCGTCCGTGTCCCGATCGCCGTCATCGGCAACATGCTGTTCCCCGGGCTCGCGCTGCTGTTCTTCGTCGTCCCGCAGGACGCGATCACGTCGAATCCGCTCGCGTCGACCGCGGCCATCGCCCAGCTCGGCACCTTCGCCGTCATGTCCGCGTGCATGTTCACGCACGGCGTCGGCGTCGCCGAGGACCGCGCGCTGCCGTTCGACACGTTCGTCCGCACGCTGCCCGCGCGTCCCGGCCCGCGGCTCGCCGGGCGCGTCCTCAACGGGCTGCTCTGGGCGTACCTGGCGCTCGTCCCGCCCGTCCTCATCGGCGTCTTCCTGACGTCGGCGTCGCTGACCGTCACGCAGGCGCTCGGCGCCGTCGTGATGGTCGCGCTCATCGCCGTGCCGTTCACGCTGCTCGGCATGGCGATCGGCTACTCGATGTCGACCAAGGCCGCGCTCGCGGTCGTGCAGTGCGTGCTGTTCCCGCTCGCGTTCGCCGGCGGCCTGTTCATGCCGCCCGAGGTGTTCCCCGGCTGGCTCGACGCGATCTCGCAGGCCCTGCCGTCGCGTGCCGCACGTGACCTCGTCGTGCAGGTCACCACGGGCGTCGAGGGCAGCGCGCTCGCCCTGCCGGTCCTGCTGGCGTGGACGGCGGTCTTCGCCGCGCTCGCGGTCGCGGCCGTCCGCCGCGACGAGGGCCGCCGCTTCCGCTGACCCTTCTTCACCCGCACCCGCACCCCCACCCCCACCCCCACCCGCCGAGCGCGGTACACAACCGTCGAGCGCGGTACTCGTTGGTGCCGCGCTCGGCGGTCGAGTACCGCGCTCGACGGGTGGGGGTAGGCGGTGGGTCAGGTGAAGCGGCGGAGGCGGAGGGAGTTCGTCACCACCAGGACCGACGAGAACGCCATGGCTGCGCCGGCGATCATCGGGTTCAGGAGCCCCAGGGCCGCCAGCGGGATCGCCGCGACGTTGTACGCGAACGCCCAGAACAGGTTCTGCCGGATGATCCGCAGCGTGCGCCGCGACAGCCGGATCGCCTGCGGCGCCGACGCGAGGTCCCCGCGGACGAGGGTGAGGTCCGCCGCCTCGATCGCGACGTCCGTCCCCGTGCCCATGGCCAGCCCCAGGTCCGCGGTGGCGAGCGCCGCCGCGTCGTTGACGCCGTCGCCGACCATCGCGACGCGCGCGCCGCCGGCCTGCAGCCGCTCGACCTCGGCGACCTTCTCGTCCGGCATCACCTGCGCGACGACGTCGGCGTCCGCGATGCCGACAGCCCGGGCGGTGGCGAGCGCCGCACCCCGGTTGTCGCCCGTGAGCAGCACGGGCCGCAGCCCCAGGGCGCGCAGCTCGCGCACCGCGGCGGCCGACGTGGGCTTCACGGGGTCGCGCAGCACGAGGACGCCCCGCGCCCGGCCGTCCCACGCCGCGACGACGGCCGTCGCACCGTCGTCCTCCGCCGCGGCGACCGCGTCGGTGACGTCGTCGGTCCGCACGCCCTGCTCCTCGAGCCAGCCGACCCGGCCCACCAGGACCCGCCGGGCCAGCCCGAGCCCGCTGTGCGCGGTGCGGACCACGCCGCTGACCCCGCGCCCGGCGTCGGCGCGGAACTCCCGCACCTCGTCGGCCCCGATCGCGACCCCGTCCGCCCCGACGGGCACGTCGACCCGCGCCGACGGCGCCACGACCGCCGGACTGGATTGCTCTCTCGCGGAGGTGGGGGTGGTGGTGTCCACCCCCCTGGTGGTGAGAGAGCGATCCAGTTCGTGGGTGGGGGTGGTGGTGTCCACCCCGCTGGTGGTGAGAGAGCGATCCAGTTCGTGGGTGGGGGTGGGGGTGTCCACCCCGCTGGTGGTGAGAGAGCGATCCAGTTCGGCATGGTCGTCTGAGGTGCGACTGGATTGCTCTCTCGCGGAGGTGGGGGTGGTGGGCGTGAGAGGGCGATCCAGCTCCGTGATGGCGCGGGCGATGGGGTGCTCCGAGAGCTGCTCGACCGCGGCGGCGAGGCGGCGGACCTCGTCGGCGTCCTCACCCGGCGCCGCCACGACGTCGACCAGGGCCATGCGTCCGGCGGTGACCGTGCCGGTCTTGTCGAGCACCACGGTGTCGACGCGGCGCGTCTCCTCGAGGATCTCGGGGCCCTTGATGAGGATGCCGAGCTGCGCGCCGCGGCCCGTACCGACGAGCAGTGCGGTCGGCGTCGCCAGGCCCAGCGCGCACGGGCACGCGATGATCAGGACCGCGACGGCCGCCGTGAACGCCGCCTGCACGCCGCCGCCGGTGGCGAGCCAGACGACGAGCGTCCCGACCGCGATCACCAGCACGACGGGCACGAACACCGCCGAGATGCGGTCGGCGAGCCGCTGCACGGGTGCCTTGCCGGTCTGCGCGCGCGCGACCAGCCGGCCGATCTGCGCGAGCCGTGTCTCCTCGCCCACGTGCGTCGCCCGGACCACGAGGTGGCCCGACGTGTTGATCGTCGCGCCGGTGAGCTCGTCGCCCGGTCCGACGTCCACGGGCACGGGCTCGCCCGTCAGCAGCGACGTGTCGACGGCGCTCGTCCCGGACACCACGACGCCGTCCGTCGCGACCTTCTCGCCGGGGCGGACCGCGAACTCGTCGCCCACCGTGAGGCGTTCGACCGGCACGCGCTGCTCGACGCGACGGCCGTCGGGGCCGGTGACCAGCAGCGCGACGTCCTTCGCGCCCAGGTCGAGCAGGGCGCGCAGCGCGTCGCCCGCGCGGCGGCGGGAGCGGTGCTCGGCGTACCGGCCGGCCAGCAGGAACGTCGTGACGACGGCGGCGACCTCGAAGTACAGCTCGGGCATCGCGTCGCCGTGGCCGGCGCCCGCGGCGGGGAACAGGGTCGGCGTCATGCGCATGCCCAGCGTGCCGGCGCCGCCCAGCAGCAGCGCCCACAGCGACCAGGCGGTCGCGGCGACGACGCCGATGGAGACCAGCGTGTCCATCGTCGACGCGCCGTGCCGTGCCGCCCGGTAGGCGGCACGGTGGAACGGCCACGCCGCCCACGTCGCGACCGGCAGGGCCAGCGCCGCGACGACCCACTGCCACCCGCGGAACTGCGTCGCGGGGACCATGCTCAGGACGAGCACCGGCACGGTCAGCACCGCCGCGACCCGCAGGCGCCGGCGCAGGTCGGCACCGCGGGTGTCGGTGGGTGCCGACGTGTCCTCGGCAGCGTCGTGCTCCATGCCGGCGTGCTGCATGCCGGACAGGGCGTGCTCGAGGTCGTCGTGGCCGGTGAGCTCGGACGTGGCGCCGGCCGCGTGCGCGTCCGACGTGCCGTGTGCCGCGCCGGCGCCGCGCGCCGCGCCGGGACGCGGGACGGGCCGGGCGTCGTACCCCGCGGCCTGCACCGCGGCGACCAGCGCGTCGAGCGTCGGGGCGGGTGCGTCGTCGGTCGCGACGACGTCGACGTGGGCGGTCTCGAGCGCGAGGTTGACCGTGGCGCTCGCGCCGGGGACGCGGTTGAGGCGCTTCTCGACGCGCGCGACGCACGACGCGCACGTCATGCCCTCGATCGCGAGGTCGATGCCGGCGGCCGTGACGCCGTCGGGTCCGGGAGCGCCACCGGGTGCGGGAGCCCGGTCGCGGGCGTCGGCGTTCACAGCAGCGACCGTGTCGGGGTCACGGCGTACCCCGCCTCGACGACGGCAGCCTCGACGAGGGTCGCGTCGAGCGGCGCGTCGGACGTCACGGTGACGGGCGATGCGCCACCGGTGACCAGGTCGACGTCGACGCCGGTGACGCCGGGCAGGGCGGTGAGCTCCTCGGTGACGGAGCGCACGCAGTGGCCGCAGGTCATGCCGTCGACGCGGAAGGTGGTGGTGCTCATGGGTGCTCCTCGGTGTGTGACGGGGGTCCGGTGCGGCGGGGGCCCGCGCGGGTGGGCGGCGGGCGGCCGGGCGGCCGGTGACGGTGGGGCCGCCTCCTGATGGGGTGGAGGGCGGCCCGGGTTCAGCTGCGGACGAGTCGTGCGATGGCGGCGGACGCCTCGCGGACCTTCGCCGCGCCGGCCTCAGGGGACTCGCGGGCCGCGTCGACGACGCAGTGGCCGAGGTGGTCCTCGACGAGCCCGATGCCGACGGCCTGCAGGGCCTTGGTGACGGCGGCGATCTGGGTGAGGACGTCGATGCAGTAGGCGTCCTCGTCGACCATGCGCGCGATGCCGCGGACCTGCCCCTCGACGCGGCGCAGGCGGCGCAGGTACTCGGCCTTGGCCGGGGTGTACCCGTGCACGGGGGCGCCGGTCTCGCCGACGTCCGTGTGCTCGTGGAGGTCGGCGGCGGGGTGCGTGGGTGCGGGGGTCACACTCATGAGAACAGGGTACCCCCCTGGGGTATTCCGACGACCCGACCGCGTGCCCTGCACGTCCCGCCGTGCGCGGCAGGGGAGAATCGCAGCATGCGGGTCTCGGCGAAGGCGGACTATGCGGTGCGGGCGTGCGCCGAGCTGGCGAGCAGGCCCGGGGGTGAGTCGGTCCCGAGCGACGTGCTCGCCGAGGGCCAGGGCATCCCGACCAGCTTCCTCGAGCGGATCATGGGCGACCTGCGTCGCGGCGGCGTCGTGACGAGCGTGCGCGGGCGCTCCGGCGGGTACCTGCTGGCGCGCCCCGCGGACGCGATCACGGTCGCCGACGTCATCCGTGCGGTCGACGGCCCGCTGGTGACCGTGCGCGACGTGCGGCCCCCCGCCCTGGCGTACGAGGGGTCGGCGACGGCGCTGCTGGAGGTGTGGGTCGCGCTGCGGGCGTCGGTGCGCGACGTCCTCGACGTGGTGACGCTGGCCGACATCGTCGGGCGGGACCTGCCGGCGGCGGTCCACGACCTCGCGGCACGCGAGGACGCGTGGCAGAACCCCTGACCGGGGCGGCCGCACGACAGGCATCCGGAGGACAAGACTCTGTCTCACGATGCGGGAAGGGCTTGTAACCCGAGCAGTCAGGTCGGAATTATCTGTGCAGCGCGGTCGCACGTCCGCACCGCGCGTCGTCCGACCCGTCCCCGGCGCCCGCGCCGGCTCGTCCCGAGGTGGTCCCCGTGCCCACGATCGTCCTGCTCGCCCTCGTCGGGCTCGCCGCCCAGCTCGTCGACGGCAGCCTCGGCATGGCCTACGGCGTGACCTCCACGACGCTGCTCCTCGCGATCGGCACCAACCCCGCCGCCGCGTCCGCGACCGTCCACCTCGCCGAGATCGGCACGACGCTCGCGTCCGGGGCCGCCCACTGGAAGTTCGGCAACGTCGACTGGAAGGTCGTCCTGCGCATCGGCGTCCCCGGTGCGATCGGCGCGTTCGCCGGCGCGACGTTCCTGTCGAACCTGTCGACCGACGCGGCCAAGCCCGTCATGTCGCTGCTCCTGCTCGCGCTCGGCGTGTACCTGCTGGTGCGGTTCACGCTCAAGGGCCTGCGCACCGACCGGCAGCACCTGCCGCTGCGCAAGCGGTTCCTGGCGCCCCTGGGCCTGGTCGCCGGGTTCGTCGACGCGACCGGCGGCGGTGGCTGGGGCCCCGTCGGCACGCCCGCGCTGCTGGCCAGCGGCCGCATGGAGCCCCGCAAGGTGATCGGCTCGATCGACACCTCGGAGTTCCTCGTCGCGATCGCCGCGAGCCTGGGCTTCCTGCTCGCGCTCGGCTCGCAGGGCATCGACTTCACGTGGGTCCTGGCGCTGCTCATCGGCGGGCTCATCGCCGCCCCGATCGCCGCGTGGCTCGTCCGCAAGGTCCCCGGCCGCGTGCTGGGGTCCGCGGTCGGCGGCGTGATCGTCCTGACCAACACGCGCACCCTGCTGCGCTCCGACTGGGTCGGCGTGGGTGACACGCCCACCGAGGGCATCGTCCTCGGGATCATCGCGGTCATCTGGATCGCCGCGGTCACGTGGTCGGTCCGCGCCTACCGCCTCGACCTCGCCGCCGGCCGCGGGGACGTCGTGGCCGTGGGCCACGGTCCGGCGGAGCCCGCACCCGACGACGCCCCCGAGCTCGTCGTCGCCGACACCGACCCGGCCAGCCCGAGCCGGTAGCGGTCGCCACCCGTCCGACCCCTGAGACCGACGCCCGACGAGACCGGGCTGGGTCGTCCTTCGAAGCCCGGACGACGACCCAGCCCGGTCTCGCCGATCACCCGTCCCGCATGCCGGGCACCCGCCCTGCGGGACAGGACGACGAACGGCGGGCCACCCCCCAGGGGTGGCCCGCCGTCGTGTCGTCAGGTCCCGGTCACGCCGGACCGGCTCACCCCTCGGGGCGCTCGGCCTCCGCGGCCGCACGGGCCGCAGCTGGCAGGGCCTCGATGACGCGGTCCAGCACAGCCTCGTCGTGCGCGGCCGAGACGAACCACGCCTCGAACGGCGACGGCGGCGCCAGGACGCCCGCGTCGAGCAGCGCGTGGAAGAACGGTCCGTACCGCCAGTGCTCCGAGGCCTGCACGGACGCGTAGTCGCGCGACCCCTCCGACGCGGCCTGCTCGCCGAACATCACGCTGAACAGGCTGCCGGCCCACTGCACGGCGTGCGGCACGTCCGCCGCCGCGAGCGCACCGGTGACCGCGCGCCGCAGGTGTGCCGCAGCGGCGTCCACCCGCGCGTACACCTCCGCGTCGGCGAGCCGCAGCGTCGCCAGCCCGGCGGCCGTCGCGACGGGGTTCCCCGACAGCGTGCCCGCCTGGTAGACGGGCCCGAGGGGCGCGAGCTGCTCCATGATGTCGGCGCGCCCCGCCACCGCGGCGACGGGCAGCCCGCCGCCGATGACCTTGCCGAACGTCAGCAGGTCCGGCGCCCACTGCTCGGAGGCACCCTCCAGGCCCCACCAGCCGGCGCGGCTGACGCGGAAGCCCGTCATCACCTCGTCCTGGATGAGGACGGCGTCGTGGTGCTGCGTGATCCGGCGCAGCTCCCGGTTGAAGCCCGGCAGCGGCGGCACGACGCCCATGTTCGCGGGTGCGGCCTCGGTGATGACCGCGGCGATGGAGGACCCGTGCTCGTCGAACACGGCCTGCAGCGCCTCGATGTCGTTGTAGGGGACGACGATCGTCTCGGCGGCGACGGCCGCGGTGACGCCCGCCGACCCGGGCAGCCCGAGCGTCGCGACGCCCGACCCGGCCTGGGCGAGCAGCGAGTCGACGTGCCCGTGGTAGCAGCCGGCGAACTTCACGATCTTGTCGCGGCCGGTCCACGCGCGGGCCAGCCGCAGCGCCGTCATCACGGCCTCGGTGCCGGTCGACACCAGACGCACGCGCTCCGCCACCGGGACGCGCTCGCGGATCTCGTCGACGAGCTCGACCTCGGTCGTCGTCGGCGCACCGAAGCCCAGCCCGCGCGCGGCGGCCTGCTGCACCGCCTCGACGACCTGCGGGTGCGCGTGCCCGACGAGCGCCGGCCCCCACGACCCGACCAGGTCCACGTAGTCGCGGCCCTCGACGTCGCGCACGTACGCACCGACGGCCGACGCCAGGAACAGCGGCGTGCCGCCGACGGCCCCGAACGCGCGCACCGGTGAGTTGACGCCGCCGGGGATCACGGACGTGGCGTGCGCGAAGGCCTCCGCGCTGGTGGCCGTCCAGGCCGGGGCGTATCCCAGCACGACCGTGTCGTCCTCGACCTGCGTCATCACCGCTCCTCTGCCAGCCACCCGGCCAGCTCCGTCGCCCAGTACGTCAGGATGGCATCGGCACCCGCCCGCCGAATGCTGAGGACGGACTCGGTCACTGCACTCCGACGGGCGATCCACCCCTGCGCGGACGCCGCCTCGATCATGGCGTACTCCCCGGACACCTGGTATGCCCAGACGGGCACGGTAGACGACGCGGCGACGTCGGCGAGCACGTCCAGGTAGGACATCGCCGGCTTCACCATGACGACGTCGGCGCCCTCCGCGATGTCGATCGCGACCTCCCGCGCCGCCTCCCGACGGTTGGCGGGGTCCATCTGGTACGTGCGACGGTCCCCGTCGAGCTGCGACTCCACCGCCTCACGGAACGGCCCGTAGAACGCCGACGCGTACTTCGCGGCGTACGCCAGCACGGCGACGTCCTGGTGGCCCGCGGCGTCCAGCGCGTCCCGCACGACGCCCGTCTGGCCGTCCATCATGCCGCTGAGCCCCACCAGGTGGGCGCCCGCCGTCGCCTGCGCGAGGGCCATCGCCGCGTACCGCTCGAGGGTCGCGTCGTTGTCGACGACGCCGCGGGCGGTCAGGACGCCGCAGTGCCCGTGGTCCGTGAACTCGTCGAGGCACAGGTCGGCCTGGACGACGAGCGCGTCGCCGACCTCCGCGACCACGTCCGCGACCGCGACGTTGAGGATGCCGTCCGGGTCCGTCGCCCCCGACCCGGTGGCGTCGCGGTGCTCCGGCACGCCGAACAGCATGATCCCGCCGACGCCCGCCTCGACCGCGCGGGCAGCCTCCTGCCGCAGCGAGTCGCGCGTGTGCTGCAGGACGCCGGGCATGGACCGCAGCGCGCGCGGGGCGTCCAGGCCCTCGCGGACGAACACCGGCAGCACGAGGTCGGCAGGGTGCAGGCGCGTCTGGGCGACAAGGCGACGCAGGGCGGGGGTGCGGCGCAGGCGGCGGGGCCGCACGCGGCCGGGGTCGGGCGTGGTCACGGGGCGTCCTCCGTGGGGGTGGGGGGCAGGCCGGTGAGCGGCGGCCCGGTCGGGGGCGGCGTGCCGGGCGGGGTGGCGGGTGGCGTGTCGCGTGCCGTGGCGGGTGGGGTGCCGGGCGGCGTGCCGGGTACGGCGTCCGTGCGGGCGACGAGGTCCGTGAGCGCGTCGACGAGCCCCGCGAGGGTCTGCCGGGACGCGACCGCGTCGACGCGGACGCCCAGCCGGAGAGCCTCCGCCGCGGTGCTCGGGCCGATGACGACGACGCGGGTGGCCGGCGGCGGCGGGCCGAGGTGGTCGAGCAGGGCGCGCACGCTGCTCGCCGACGTCAGCAGCGCCGCGTGCACGTCGCCCGCAGCCCATGCGCGCGCGACGTGGGGCTCCGGCGGGCCCGCCGGGACCGTGCGGTAGACGACGAGGTCGTCGACGGTCCAGCCCGCGGCCGTGAGCCCGTCGGCGAGCGTCGCCGCGGCCAGGTCGCCGCGGGGGAACAGCACGCGGGGGGCGGTGCCTGCTGGTCCGGGACCGGCGAGCGCGGTGGCGTCCGGGGTGTCCCGCGCGGCGTCGTCCGACGTGGTCGCGGGCGGGCGGCTGCGTCGTGCGGCGGCGACCAGCGCGACGACGAGGTCCGCCGCCGTCGACCGGACCGGCGGCACGACGTCGACGCGGACGCCCAGCGCCTCCAGCGCGCGCGCCGTCCCGGGGCCGACCGCCCCGACGAGCGCGCCGCTGCGTCCGACCAGAGCCGCGAGCCCGTCGTCGTACGCCCCCGCTCGCTCCGCCAGGACGGCGACGGCGGCCTGGCTGGTCACCGCGAGCCACGGGTACCAGCCGGCGCCGAGCGCGAGCAGGGCGTCGTCGAGGGGGCGCAGGTCGTCGACCGGCACCGTGCGCACCAGCGGCACGACGAGCGGCTCACCTCCCGCCGCTGCCACCGCGACCGCCGCCGGACTCACCCCCCACCCCCCGCGAGGGGGCGATCCCGCCTCGGTGGGTGGGGTGGTGGTCCTGGATTGCTCTGTCACCACCTGGTGGGGGGGCGATCCCGCCTCGGTGGGGGTGGGGTCGAGCGGGGGGCGGGGGACGAGGACGCGCCAGCCGGTCAGCGGGCCCGTCGCGGGAGCGTGGTCGGTCACCGGGTCGTCCCCAGGGGGGCGAGGTCGGCGGCGCCCGCGTCGAGGAGGTCCTCGGCGAGATGGCGGCCGAGGGCGTCCGCCGCGGCGTCGTCGGCGGCAGGGCCGCGGATCCCGCGGCGCAGGACGCGCGACCCGTCGACGGCCGCGACGACGGCGTCGAGCTCGAGCGCGCCGTCGGCCCCCACCAGGCGACCCCAGGCGCCGATGGGGGCTGCGCAGCCGGCCTCGAGGCGTGCGAGGACGGCGCGCTCGGCGACGACGGCGCGCCGCGTGGGCGGGTCGTCGAGCGCGCGCAGGGCCGCCGCGAGGGGCGTGTCGGCGTGGGCGTCGGCGGTGCGGACCTCGACGGCCAGCGCGCCCTGCCCGGGGGCCGGGGCGAGGACGTCGGGTGCGAAGAGCTCGGTGACCGCGTCGAGCCGCCCGAGCCGCGCGAGGCCGGCCGCGGCGAGCACGACCGCGTCGAGATCGCCCCGGGGCGCGTCGGCGGCGGCGCCGGGGTGCGGGGCGGCGGTCCCGACGTGCGGGCCGTCGGCGACGGTCGTCGGGTCGAGCCCGCGGACGCGGCCCAGGCGGGTACCGACGTTGCCGCGGATGTCGACGACCTCGACGTCGGGACGCAGCGCGCGCAGCTGTGCGGCACGGCGCGGCGAGCCGGTGCCGATGCGGGCGCCGGCGGGCAGGAGCGCGAGCGTGAGCCCGTCGCGGGCGCACAGGGCGTCGCGCGCATCGGCGCGGGCCGGCACGGCGGCGACGACGAGCCCGGCGGCGGGGCCGGTGGGCAGGTCCTTCAGCGAGTGGACGGCGACGTCGCAGCGGCCGGTCAGCAGGGCGTCGCGCAGCGCGGTGACGAACACGCCGGTGCCGCCGAGCGTCGTGAGGGACGCGCGGACGAGGTCCCCCTGGGTGCGGACGCGCACGGTCTCGACGGTGAGGTCACCGAGGGACGCGAGCGCGTCGGCGACGTGGCCGGTCTGGGTGAGGGCCAGGGCGCTCGCGCGCGTGCCGATGCGCACCTGTTGAGGCATGCGTCCAGTGTCGTCGTCGGGCGCGCGGATGTCGAAACAGGGACCGGGAAACCCGTCGCCCGCGTCGATCTGACAATTCGTCAGAATGTGCGCGGAGGGAGGTGGGAAATGTGAGGCACACCATTCGCCCCGACGAATTCTGACACCTCGTCATCTCCGCGTCGAGACCTTCCGCGACACGGGCCTCGGACCGTTCACGAGCGCCCGCGCGCCACCCCCGCCCGGTCTCGCGGCCCGGCTACCGGTCGCCCGGGGAGACGTCCGGGATCAGGGTGCGGGCTGCGGCCCGGGCGTCCGGGACGACGGACGCCAGGCCGTTGCCGGCCGCCCACGCCCCGCACACCGCGACGCCGGGCATCGCGTCGACCGCGGTGCGGACGGTCGCCACCGCCGCCCGGTGCGCCGTGCTCGGACGCGGCAGGGACTGCGTCCACACCACCACCGCGGACCCCCGCAGCGCGGTGCGGGCCAGCGGCACGCCCAGCAGCGTCGCGGCGTCCCGCAGCGCCAGGTCCACCAGCGCGTCCCCGGTCGGCAGGACGTCCCGCCCTCCGTCCCCCGCGTCGCCCGCACCGCCCGCCCGCCCGTACGACAGCCGCACGACGTGCCGACCCGGTCCCGCCGCCTGCGCCAGCCAGCCCCACTTCGCGGTCGCGTGCGTGAGGGCCTTGGCGCGGACGTCGTCGGCGCCGGTACCGACGAGCACGCCCGTGCCGCGCGGTGCGACGTCGAGCGCGGGCGCCTCCAGCACCAGGGTGACGAGCGTGACGGGCGCCCCGGCGTCCAGCCGGACGTCCCGGAGCACCGCCCCGTCGAGCCCGTCGAGCAGCGCGGGCGCACCCGGTGTCGCGACGACCAGCCGCTGCGCGCGCAGGTCCCGCGACGGACGCGGCGGGCTGTGCAGGTCCCGCGTGCCGACGACGAACCGGCCGTCGGCGGCCCGCGTCACCGACTCGGCGCGCGTCCCCGTCAGCACGACGCCGCCGTGGGCGGTGACGTCGGCGACGAGCGCGTCGACGAGCCGGTGCACGCCCCCCGCGACCCCCTCGACGGCGGTGCCGGCCGGCGCCGAAGCCCGCAGCCCCCGCACGGCGCGGGCGAGCGACCCGCGCGCCGCGGCCCGCGCGTCGCGCAACCCGGGTGCGGCGGCGTCGATCGCGAGGTCGTCCGGGTCGGCCGCGTGCACGCCCCCGACGACCGGGCCGACGAGCCGCGCGACGACCGCGTCACCCATGCGCGCGCGGACCAGCGCGCCCAGGGTCGTCGCCCCCGCGCCGACGCGCGCCGGCAGGACGAGGTCGAGCGCGGCCCGCGCCGCGGCGCGCGTGCCGAGCGTGCGCCGCACGTCCGGGGCCAGCGGGTACGCCGGCACACCCAGCAGCCCGGTGCGGGGCAGCGGACCGTCTCCGCTGGTCAGGTGCACCCACGCGCCTCGCGGCTCGGGTGCGACGACGTCGTCGCCCAGGCCCAGCTCGGTCAGCAGCGCCGCCACCGAGCCGGTCCGCGTGGCGTAGGACTCGGCGCCCGCGTCGAGCCGCAGACCGCTCACGTCGTGCCCGCGCACCGCCCCGCCGGGGGCCTCGCGCTCCTCGAGGACGACCGTCCGCAGCCCGGCCCGGACCAGCTCGCGCGCCGCGACGAGCCCCGCGACGCCCGCGCCGACGACGACGGCCTCCCAGCCGCCGGGGCCGCCGGGGCTGCCGGGGCCGACGGCCGTCGCGGGCTCGCTCACAACGTGTGGACGAGCTGCACGAGCCGTGTCAGGACGGCCGGGTCCGTCTCCGGCGGCACGCCGTGGCCGAGGTTCACGACGTGCCCGGGTGCCGCCTCGCCGCGTCGCACGACGTCGCGCACGTGCGCCTCGAGCACGTCCCACGGGGCGGCCAGCAGCGCCGGGTCGACGTTGCCCTGCAGGGGCGTCGCCCCGCCGAGCCGCGCCGACGCGACGTCCAGCGGCAGCCGGTAGTCGACTCCCATCACGTCGGCGCCCGCGTCGCGCATCGCGACCAGCAGCTCGCCCGTCGCGACACCGAAGTGCACGGTCCGCACCCCCATGGCGCGCACGTGGGCCAGGACCCGCGCCGACGCGGGCGCGCAGTGCGCCGCGTAGTCGGCCAGCGACAGCGCGCCCGCCCACGAGTCGAACAGCTGCCCGGCGCTCGCACCGGCCGTGACCTGCGCGGCGAGGAACGCGCCCGTGATGTCGGCGGTCCAGTCCATGAGCGCGGCCCACGCCTCGGGGTCGGCGTGCATGAGGCGACGCGCGGCCAGGTGGTCGCGCGACGGCCCGCCCTCGACGAGGTACGCGGCGAGCGTGAACGGCGCCCCGGCGAACCCGACGAGCGGCGTGCCCCCGAGCTGCGCGACCGTCCGCTCGACGCCCGCGGCGACCGGCGCGAGACGCGCGGCGTCCAGCGGACCCAGGTCCCGCAGGCGGTTGACGTCGTCGAGCGTCCGCACCGGGGAGGCGATGACGGGACCCGTGCCGGGCACGATCTCGACGTCGACACCGACGAGCTTGAGCGGCACCACGATGTCCGAGAAGAAGACCGCGGCGTCGACGTCGTGGCGGCGCACGGGCTGCAGCGTGATCTCGGACGCCAGGTCCGGGTCCAGGCACGAGTCGAGCATCGCGGTGCCCGCGCGCAGCGCACGGTACTCCGGCAGCGACCGCCCGGCCTGGCGCATGAACCACACGGGCAGGCGGTCCGGACGCGTCCCGGAATACGCCGCGACCAGCGCGGAATCGGTGGTGCGGCCGTCGATGAGCGGATGGTGTGGGGGAAGACTCACACGATGGATTGTGCCGGACAATTCCCGGGATGATTCAATCGGCACCGTGGTGCTCCTGTCTCTCGTCGCGAGCCACCACGACCTCGACCTCACGGTGCTGGAACGTCTGCAGGCGGACGTGCACGCCGTCGGTCGTGAGCTCGTCGCCGCGACCAACGCCGTGACCGGTGCCGTCGTCCTCGCGACGTGCAACCGGTTCGAGCTGTACCTGGACGTCGACGACACCGCCCACACCCCGCGCGCCCGTCGTGCCGTCGCGCAGACGGTCGCGTCGCGGTCCGGGTACAGCCCCGAGGACGTCGCGACGCACCTGCGCCCGCTGGTCGGCTCCGATGCCAGCGAGCACCTGTTCGCCGTCGCGTCCGGGCTCGAGTCGATGGTCGTGGGGGAGCGTGAGATCGCGGGCCAGGTGCGCCGCGCCCTGTCGACGGCCCGTCGCGACGGCACCACGACGTCCACGCTCGAGGCGCTGTTCCAGGCGGCGTCGCGGGCGTCGCGCGCCGTCGAGTCGTCGACGGGGCTCGGCTCGACGGGCCGCTCGGTCGTCGGCGTCGCGCTCGACCTCGCCGCGCGGACGCTGCCGCAGGCCGACGGCGACGTCGACTGGGCGGCCGTGCGGTGCGTGCTCGTCGGCACCGGCTCGTACGCGGGGGCGAGCCTCGCGGCGCTCAAGGCGCGCGGCGTGCACGACGTCCGGGTGTACTCGCCCAGCGGACGCGCCCGCGCGTTCGCCGCAGCGCGCGGCGTCACGTCGCTTCCCGCAGGGGCGGACCTGCTCGCCGAGGTCGCGCGCACGGACCTCGTCGTCGCGTGCTCCGGTGCGGCGGGTGCGGTGCTGGGCGCCGAGGCGCTCGCGGCCGTGCGCCGGGGCAGCGACCGGCCGCTGACGGTCGTCGACCTCGCGCTGCGGCACGACGTCGACCCCGACGTGCGCACGCTGCCCGGCGTGGCGCTGGTCTCCCTGCAGTCGGTCGCCGAGCACGCGCCCGCCGAGCACGCCGCCCTGTGCCACGCGCGCCAGGTCGTGCTGCTCGCCGCCGAGGAGTTCGAGGCGGACCGCCGGGTGCGGGAGTGGGACCCGGCCGTCGTCGCCGAGCGGACCCGCGTCCTGGGGGGTCTCGAGACCGCCCTCGACGCGCTGCCCGTCGTCGATCGCGACGAGACCCGCGCCCGGTCGCTGCGCCGTCGCACGCGCGCGCAGCTGCACGGGCCCACGGTCGCGGCCCGGGCCGCGGCCCGTGTCGGGGACGCCGCGGGCTACGCCCGTGCCCTCGGCGACCTGGCCGCCATCGAGGTGCCGGCGGTCGGGCCGAGCGCAGCCTGACGACGTCCGGCTCGGCAACCGGCTCGACGGGCGGGCGGCGCGGGCGCGACGTAGCGTCGACCGGGCACCAGCCCCGCACGCAGCAGGAGGAGCGCCATGCCCACGATCGAGCAGACCATCGACGTCGACGTCCCCGTCCGCACCGCGTACGACCAGTGGACGCAGTTCGAGGAGTTCCCGCACTTCATGGACGGGGTCTCGGCGGTCAAGCAGATCAACGACACGCTGACCCGCTGGACCACCGAGATCGCGGGGGTCGAGCGCGAGTTCGACGCCACGATCCTCGAGCAGCAGCCCGACGTCGTCGTCGCGTGGGCCAGCGTCGACGGCACGACCCACTCCGGTCGTGTCACGTTCGAACCGCTCGGCCCCGGGTCGACCCGCGTCACGACGCACATCGAGTGGACCCCCGAGTCGATCATCGAGAAGGTCGGCGCCGCCGTCGGTGCCGACGACCGGCAGGTCAAGAAGGACCTGCACCGGTTCAAGGAGTTCATCGAGGAGCGCCGCACCGAGACCGGCGCGTGGCGCGGCAGCGTCCACGGCGGCCACCCCACGGACTGACGTCCCTGCGTCGTCCCGACGTCATGACGGCGGGACGGACGTGACGGTCTGACGCACCGACGGCCCGGTCCCACGCGGGACCGGGCCGTCGCGCTGCCCGCGTGCTGGATTGCTCTCTCGCGCCCATCCCCCTGCCGCGAGAGAGCAATCCAGTTCTGGCCCGCGTGCTGGATTGCTCTCTCGCGCCCTTGGGGGTGGGGGTGGCGGGGGGTCAGCGCTGGTCGTGGTGGAGGTTGTGGGTGAGGGCCGTGGGGTCGGTGGTGGGGCGGTCGCAGACGAACCCCCGGCAGACGTACGCGGCAGGGCGCCCGTCGACGAGCGGCCGGTCGTGGAGCAGGGCCGGTGCGTCGGGCCCCAGGTGGTCGGGGTCACCGACCGCGACGACCAGACCCGGTGCCGCCGACGCGAGCGCGGACCGGTGCAGCGCCTGCGTGGCCGGGTCGTCGGGCCGCCCGACGACGGCGACCTCACGCGGCCCGTCGAGCAGGGCCTCGGCCGTGGCCAGCGCCGTGCCCGCCGCCCGGGGGTAGCGCGCCGCGAGGCGCAACGGGTCCCGCAGCGCCGCGACCGCCGCCTCCCGCAGCGCGAGCGACCCCGTCGCCGCACCGAGGGAGACCAGCACCGCCGCGGCGGCGGGCGGCCCGGCGGGCGTGGGCCCGTCGGCCGGGTCCTGCGGGCGGCGCAGGGCACCCAGCACCGGGTCGGTCTCGTCGTCGGCGGTGTCGAACAGGCCGCCGTCGCCGTCGCCGAAGTGCGCGAGCACGGTCGTCAGCAGCCGCTGCGCCCGCGCGGACCACTCGTGCTCACCCGTGACCGCGGCGAGCGCGAGGTACCCCTCGGCGACGTCGGCGTAGTCCTCGAGCACGCCCGCGGCGGTCCCGACGACCCCGTCGCGCGACGTCCGCACCAGGCGGTCGCCCCCGTCGGCGTCGGTGCGTGTGTGCAGGTCGGCGAGCAGGCGGGCGCACCGGCGGGCAGCGTCGACCCACTCCGGGCGGTCGAGCAGGGCGCCCGCCTCGGCCAGGGCGGCGACGGCCAGCCCGTTCCACGCCGAGACGACCTTGTCGTCCCGGGCCGGGCGGGGGCGGGTCTCGCGGGCGTCGCGCAGCCGGTCCCGGACGGTCGCGCGCCGTGCGGCGGCTGGGTCGTCCTGCAGCTGCAGCACGGACGCACCGTGCTCGAACGTGCCCTCGGCGGTGACGCCGAACGCGTGCGCGGCCCACGCGCCGTCGTCGTCGCCCAGGACGTCGCGCAGCTGCGCGGGCGTCCACGCGTAGAACGCGCCCTCGCGGCCCTCGCTGTCGGCGTCCAGCGCCGAGGCGAACCCGCCCTCGCCGGTGCGCAGGTCCGCGAGCAGCCAGGCGGCGGTCTCCTCGACGACGCGGCGGTCCAGCGGGTCGCCGGTCAGCCGCCACGCGTGCAGGTACACCCGCAGCAGCAGCGCGTTGTCGTAGAGCATCTTCTCGAAGTGCGGGACGGTCCACGTCGCGTCGACGGAGTACCGCGCGAAGCCCCCGGCGAGCTGGTCGTACATGCCGCCGCGGGCCATGGCGTCGAGCGTGCGGCGCACCATCGCCAGCGCGTCGGCGTCCCCCGTGCGTGCGTGGTGGCGCAGCAGCCACTCCAGCACCATCGACGGCGGGAACTTGGGTGCACCCCCGAACCCGCCGTCCCGCTCGTCGAACGTCGCGGCGATCCCTCCCAGGGCGCGCGCGACGACGCGCTCGTCGACGAGGTCGCCCCCCGACGGCCCGTCGGCGCCCGCCGCGGGACGCTGCCCCAGCGCGTCGGCGATCGTGTCCGCGCTGGTGAGCACCTCGTCGCGGCTGCCCGTCCACGCCGCGGCGAGCGCGGCGAGCACCTCGGGGAACGACGGCATCTGGTGGACGCGCCGCGGCGGGAAGTAGGTGCCGCAGAAGAACGGGCGGCCGTCGGGCGTCGCGAACACGGTCATCGGCCAGCCGCCGCTGCCGGTCATCGCCTGCGTGGCCGCCATGTACACGGCGTCGACGTCGGGCCGCTCCTCGCGGTCGACCTTCACGCACACGAAGTGCTCGTTCATGAACGCGGCCGTGGCCGGGTCCTCGAACGACTCGTGCGCCATGACGTGGCACCAGTGGCACGCGGCGTACCCGACGGAGATCAGGACGGGTACGTCGCGGCGGCGGGCCTCGGCGAAGGCCTCGTCGCCCCACTCCCACCAGTCGACGGGGTTGTCGGCGTGCTGCAGCAGGTAGGGGCTGGTCGCGCTCGCGAGGCGGTTCGGCACGCGTCCAGCCTGGATCAGGAGCCGGGCGACGGCGAGCGGGCGCGCGCCCTGCGTGGATCTCAGCGGCGCGTGGAGACCGTCACCGTGAACTTCGGGTCCCGCCCGGCCTGACGCGTCGGCCCGACGACCTGCTCGAGCGTCGGCCGGTAGTGCAGGTGCGAGTTCCACACCGCCCACAGCTCCCCGCCCGGGCGCAGCACGCGCGCGGCGTCCGCGAAGAGGGCGCGCGCCGCAGCGGGCGCCACCGCGGCGCCGACGTGGAACGGCGGGTTGAGCAGGACGAGGTCGACGCTCGCGTCGGGAAGGTCGCCGGCGCCGTCCGCGCGCGTCACGCGCACGCGGTCGCCGACGTCGTTCGCCTCGACCGTGGCCGCCGCGGACGCGACCGCCGCCGCGGACTCGTCGGTCGCCGTGACGGCCAGGCCGGGCCGCAGGCGTGCGAGCGCGACGGCCAGGACGCCCGTGCCGCACCCGAGGTCCAGGGCCGTGCCGGTGCGGTGCGGGGCGTCGTCGAGGTGCGCGAGCAGGGCGCGGGTGCCGATGTCGACGCCCGTGCCGGCGAACGCCCCGCCGTGCGCGCACACCACGAGCCCGAGGTCCGGGTGCTCCGCGCGCTCGGGCCACCGGCGTGCGGGCCGTTCGGTCGCGGGGCGCGGGGTGCGGGCGACGAGCACCCGCGACTTCTGCCGCGCGAGCCGCGCCTCGACCACCGCGAGGTGCCGTCCGAGCACGTCGTTCATCGCGGTGGTCATGTGCTTGACCCGGCCCCCGGCCACGACGACGACCGCCGGGTCGGCGTGCTCCGCGATCAACCCGGCGACCTCGTCGAGCTCGTCGAGCGCGCGCGGCAGCTGCAGCAGCACGAGCCGCGCGCCCGCGACGAGCTCGGGGGTCAGCGCGTGCGAGGTGAACCCCCCGAGCCCGAGCCGCTCGGCGTTCGCGTGCAGCGCCCGCTCGCCCGTGAGCCGGTCCTGGTGCGTGCGGATCCCGGTCACCCCGTGCCGGGCCACCGCGCCGAGCGTCAGGGCGCCGTACCGGTCCCCGACCACGACGACGGTCCCGTCCGTGGCGTCGGCCAGCGCCGGGGCGGCCTCGTCGAGGACGAGCCGGTCGGTCGCGTCGACGGCGTAGAGGTTGGGCGCCTCGAGGTCGGGGTGGCGACGCAGATCGTCGAGGACGTCGCTCATCGCACGCTCCGGGGTCGGGTCACCGGTCCGAGGCTAGCAACGCGTCCCCTGCGAGCAGGAGGTGCTCGGTGTTCGCCACGGTCGCGAACTCCGCGTGCAGGTTGGTGGCGGTCACCCGGGTCAGCTCGTCGGCGGTGACGACGCTCCCGTCCGGGGCACGCCGGTCGAAGGTGTGGGTGGCGTCCAGCACGAGCACGACCTGGTGGCCCAGGTTCGCGCCGACCCGTGCGGTGGTCTCGCAGCAGTGGTTCGTGGTGATGCCGACCACCACGATGCCGGCCAGGTCCCGGTCGCGCAGCCACCGGTCCAGGTCCGGCTGCCCGTGGAAGCAGGAGTTGACGTGCTTGGTGACCAGCAGGTCGGCCTTGCCGGCGACGAGGTCCTTGAACGCGTTGCCCGGTTGCCCCGGCCGCAGCGGCGAGGCGGGCTGGGTCGAGTCGTGACGGACGAGCACGACGGGCCGCCCGCGCGCGCGCCACTCCTGCAGGAGTGCGGCGATGTTCTGCTCGCACCCGGGGTTGTTGCGGGGGCCCCAGTGGTCGGCGTCGTCGAACCCGCGCTGCACGTCCACCACGATCAGTGCGAGCCGGTCCAGGTCCGGCAGCTCCGGTGCGGGAATCTGCATGGCAGACAGTGTCCGGCACCCGGCCGCGCACGCACCCCGGCCGCCCGACGCCTTGCGACCCGCGCCTCGAAAGAAAAAGCGCACCGGGCCTGGTCGGGGGGGAGGACCAGGCCCGGTGCGGTCTGTGGGCCGGCCCTCGGGGGGCCGACCGGGACCGGGGCTCTCCGTGGAGTGCCGCTCGGGTTCGTGCCGGTATGTCTAGGGATGCTACGCGAACGCGGCGTCCCGTGGGTGAAAATTCACGGATCAGATTTACGAGTGTGCCCAGTGGCGCTGCTGCGCCGCAGGACCCGGGGCCCAGGTGTGGGGGACCACCTGGTTGGTCTCGATGTCGGTCAGCTCGGCCGCGTATACGATGGCCTCGTAGACGCCGGCCTCGACGCGCTCGAGGTGCAGCCGCTCCGCCCGCTCGATGTCGTCACCGAGGTGGGAGATGCGCGCGACGACGTACCGCTGGGCGTCCTGCCACTGGTCGACGACCCGCACCGACAGGCCGTTCCAGCGGGCCGTCAGGTCCAGCTCGAACAGCTCGCTGACGTCCTCACGGGCGACCCGGCGGTACCAGCGACCCGACGGCGACTGGTGGAAACCGGTCTCCGCCAGGGGCGGGTTCGCCAGCGCCAGCACGACCGTGTGACCACCGTCGACGACGTCCGCCTCCAGGTAGGCGCCGTGCCACTTCGCCACGGGGCCGACGCAGCGCGACAGCGACGCGAGCGCGGGGCGCGGGGCTCCGAGCTGCGTGACGGTCCACCCGGTGCCCACGTCGCCGTAGCGGGCGAGGAGCGTCGAGGTGCCGTCGTCGTGCACGCGGATGAGCTCGGCGCCCGGGGGGATGCGGGAGTGCCGCAGCCACCACAGCGGGACGATGTACCCGGGCACGTCGCGGTACTGCAGCTGGGGCGACGACTCGAAGCGCAGGATGTCGATGGACCGGTCGTACGGGCTGAACGGCGAGCCCGGGTAGCCGAGTCCGTGCACCTCGAAGAGCTGCGCGGGGGTGGTGGCGAACGCGACGTCCTCCGCGCGGACCACGTAACCGGCGATGCGGTCGTGACCCTGCGTGAGGTGCGCGTGCGCCTGCGACGGGGTGATCGCCTTCTGCATCAGAGTCACGTTGTGGCTTCCTTGCCGGATCGGACCGAAGGGGAGAATTCCGACGACAGCGTCGATTCTGGCGTGATCCAGGGCACATGTCCAGGTATCGAAACGTCTCGACGGGGACCGCTCCCACTCACGAGGCCGAGATTAGGCCGTTCGGGTGACGCATCCGGGGGACGTTTCGCCGCGGAACCGGACGAAACCGGTCAAATACTACGCCAAGTGGGCGACAAGCGCAGCGGCGAGACCGGTGTACGAGGCGGGCGACATGTTTCGGAGTCGCTCCGTGACGTCCTGGGGCAGCCCCAGCCCGTCGACGAACTCCCGCATGTCCTGCGCGGTGAGCCGGTGGCCGCGCGTCAGCTCCTTCAGGCGCTCGTACGGGTTGTCCATGCCGGCCACACCCGCGACGGACGCCGCGCGCATCGCCGACTGCACCGCCTCGCCCAGCACCTCCCAGTTGCCGTCGAGCTCGCGCGCAAGCATCGCCGTGTCCACCGACAGCGCCCGCAGGCCGCGGCGCACGTTGTCGATCGCGAGCAGCGAGTGCCCGAACGCGGGGCCGATGTTGCGCTGCGTCGTGGAGTCCGTCAGGTCGCGCTGCAGGCGGCTGGTGACGAGCGTCGAGGCGAGCGCGTCGAGCAGCGCGGACGAGATCTCGAGGTTCGCCTCGGCGTTCTCGAAGCGGATCGGGTTGACCTTGTGCGGCATCGTCGACGAGCCCGTCGCACCCGCGACGGGGATCTGCGTGAACACGCCCCGGCTGATGTACGTCCACACGTCGGTGGCCAGGTTGTGCAGCACCCGGTTGAAGCGCGCGACGTCCGCGTAGAGCTCCGCCTGCCAGTCGTGGGACTCGATCTGCGTGGTCAGCGGGTTCCACGTCAGGCCCAGGTGCTCGACGAACGTCCGCGACACCGCCTGCCAGTCGGCGTCCGGGACCGCCGCCAGGTGCGCGCCGTACGTGCCCGTCGCGCCGTTGAGCTTGCCCAGGTACTCGTCGGAGGCGATGCGGCGCAGCTGGCGGCGCAGGCGGTGCGCGAGCACGGCGAGCTCCTTGCCGAGCGTCGTCGGCGTCGCCGGCTGGCCGTGCGTGAGCGCGAGCATGGGGACGGCCGCGTGCTCGGCGGCCAGCGCGGCGACCTCGTCGGTCAGCGCGACCGCCGCCGGCGTCCACACGTCATGCACGGCCCCGCGCACCATCAGGGCGTAGGAGAGGTTGTTGACGTCCTCGCTCGTGAGCGCGAAGTGCACGAGCTCGTTGACCCGGGGAAGGACTGTGTCGGCGCGCAGCGCGTCGGGGGAGGCGGCGATGCGGCGCTTGAGGAAGTACTCGACGGCCTTCACGTCGTGCACCGTCGTCCGCTCGATCTCCGCGAGCTCCGCGACCTCGTCCGCACCGAACGTCGCGACGACGTCCCGCAGGTACTGCTGCTCGTCGGGCGCGAGCGCGGGTGCGCCGGGCACCACCCCGTGCGACGTCAGGTGGATGACCCACTCGACCTCGACCTCGACGCGCGCCCGGTTGAGCGCCGCCTCCGACAGGTGGTCGACCAGCGGCGCGACCGTCGGGCGGTAGCGGCCGTCGAGCGGTCCGAGCGCGATCGTCGGGGAGACGTCGGCGAGGCGGACGCGGGGCGAGGAGGCGTCGAGCGGCATGGGGTCAGTCTCCCAGAGGGTCGTCGGGCGCCGCGTCGAGCGTCCGCCGCAGCGGAACGGCGCGCGAGACCGGGATCAGCTGCGACGGTTGATGGTGACGAACGCCGCGGCGCCGACGACGACCTGGGCCACCAGCAGGAGTGCGAGCACCATCTCGACGGCTGATCCGAGGGCGATGGCGATCGCTGCCGCCCCGGTGAGCGGGAGCGCGAGGAGGCCGAGCACGGCCAGGGCCCGCGTGAGGACGGAGTCGTCGCGCTCGTCGCCGCTCTGGGTCCAGGCGCGCTCGAAGGTCGTGGCGCTCGCGGGCCGCCGGGTCGTGCGCCAGGCCATGACCAGCACGCCGACGAACCCGACGGCGGCGCCCTGGAGGAACCCGCGGCCCATGTTCCCGGGGCCGTGCTCCTGGAGCAGGAGCCCGACGGCGACGACCAGGGCCAGGCCCGCCATGACGACGACGACGGCGACCGTGCGGCGGGAGGTGAGGGAGCGGTCAGTCGACATGGAAGATCTCCTCCACGGAGCGCTGGAAGTGGCGGGCGATGGCGATGGCGAGCGGCAGCGACGGGTCGTAGCGGCCTGTCTCGATCGAGTTGACGGTCTGGCGGGAGACCTCGAGCGCCTCGGCCAGCTCGCGCTGGGAGAACCCGGCGGCGAGCCGGAGATCGCGCACGTCGTTCCTCATGGACAGCCTCTCGGGGTGTCAAGCGACCTTGTCGTGACAAGGGTGCTTGACATGCGGGCGGGTGTCAAGTGACCTTGTCCACAGAGGGCGCTCCGCCCACCGTGGACGGTGTGGCGACGTCGGTGAGATACGACGCGGCGCGGGTGCCCGTGGCGAGGACATACACCGATCAGTCGACCGGTGAGGTGGTCTGGCAGGACTCGGTGGTCGAGAACCACCGAGGGCAGTGGGTCAAGCACACGTCGTGGACCGGGCAGCGGACCTACGGCTACGACCGGTACGCGCGGCTGGTGTCGGTGGACGAGGCGGCGTTCGCGGGGGCGGGGTGCACGTCGCGGCGGTACGGGTACGACGTGAACTCCAACCGCACGTCGTTCTCGACGGCGGCCGGGGAATGGGGTGAGGCGTGCCCCGGGGCGACCGGAGCGGCGGTGACCACGTCGACGTACGACTCCGCAAACCGGTTGGTCTCGACGTCGGGTGGCCACGGGGATGCGTGGGCGTACGACGCGTTCGGTCGGACAACCGCGATGCCGACGACTGACGGGTCGGGGGTGGCGACCACGGGGTACTTCGTGAACGATCTGGTGGCCTCCCAGGAGGTTCCGGGGGTGGAGAAGGCGACGTGGTCGTTGGACCCGTTGCAGCGCTTCTCGACGCAGGAGTCGTTCGCATGGGTGGACGGGGCGTGGGCGGGTTCGACGGAGCAGGTCATCCACTACGACGGTGATGGCGACGAGCCTGGCTGGATCGTGGAGGACGCGACCCTGCCAGGTGAGGTGACCCGGTGGGTGGAGGGTGCTGATGGTCAGGTTGCGGTGCAGACCAGCGCGACCGGGGATCAGGTGCTGCAGCTGGTGGATCTGCACGGGGACGTGGTGGGGACCGTCCCGATCCACGACGGTGCGGAGAAGCCGTCGTGGCAGGAGCTGTCGTATGCGTCGTACGACGAGTTCGGTAGTCCGCGGCCGTTGAGTGGTGGGGCGTCGGCGAACGCTCCGCCGGCGCGGTACGGGTGGTTGGGGGCTGCGCAGCGCTCGGCGGACACCCCGACCGGTGTGGTGTTGATGGGGGTGCGGCTGTACCACCCGGGGGTCGGGCGGTTCTTGCAGGTCGACCCGGTCGCTGGTGGTTCGGCGAGAGCGTCACCAACCTCATGAGACGCGTCGACGGGCTCGCCATCTTCGCGCGGGGCCTGCGAGCGACCTCCTCGCAGATGTTCGAGGCGACCGTGCGTGCGGCCTCGGCCGCGTGGCAGGCGGGCCACCGGTCCGGTCCTCGCCCCGCCGGCGGCTGATCCGCGCGTCGGTTCACCCGGCCGCGGGGCGGCGGCGCCCGACGGCCCTGCGTACCGTCCGGACCATGCCCCGCGACCGAGCCGCCGACCGTCCGAACGTCCCCGGCTGGGCGCTCGCGTCCGCGGTGGCCGCACCCATCGGCATGATCGGCGGCTGGACCGTCGCCGCCGCGCTCCAGGACGCGTTCGACCCGGTGCGCGAGACGATCAGCGCGCTCGCGGCGTCCGACGCGACCGCGCCGTGGGTCATGACCGCGGGACTCGCGCTCACGGGAGTCGCGCACCTCGTCACGGCCGCCGGGCTCCGGCCGCTGCCGCGGGTCGCCCGGGCGGTCCACGCGCTCGGCGGGGTCGCGACGCTCGCCGTCGCGGCGCTGCCGGTCGACGTGTCCCCCCACCCGCACGGGGTCGCCGCCGGGATCGGGTTCGTCGCGCTCGCGCTGTGGCCGGCCGCGGCGTGGCGGCCGGCCGGCCGCGGCGTCCGGAGCCGGCGGGTCGCACTCACCGCGGCCGCCGTGCTCTCCGGGCTGCTCGTGCTGTTCGCCGCGGAGCTCCAGGGCGTGACACCCGATGGTGGAGCGGGGACCGGCCTGACCGAGCGGCTCGTGGCCGGGGCGCAGGCGCTGTGGCCGCTCGTCGTCGTGGTCGCGCTGCGCCGCGAGCAGGGCCGCACGCGCCGGCCCTGACCCTCGCTCCGCGGGTCCGGGCGGGTCGCGTGGGTCAGGCGTCGAGCACGACGAGGCGTGCGCGTGCCGTCGAGCTGATGCCACCCGGGGGTCGGGCGGTTCTTGCAGGTCGACCCGGTGGCCGGTAGTAGTGCGAACGCCTACGACTACTGCAACGCCGATCCGGTGAACTGCACGGACCTGCGCGGCAAGGTGCAAGGTGCTGGGTGCGGTGGCGGCGGCTTAGACGCCCTCTTGTCGAGGAGGTCCGCCCCACCCCGGTACGTTGCCCATCCGTCGGGTTCCACGGCTCGGTGATCGCCGAGAGGATGCGGTGCTCGGCCGGCAGAGGTCAGCGGAAGTCGCCGACCTGACGCTCGATCGGCACGGTGCGGTCGGTGACGACGTCGCCGGTATGGGTGGTGGTGACGGTCTCGATGAGCACGATCTCCACCTCCTCCTCCGCGATCGGGTTGTGCTGCACGCCGCGGGGCACGACGTAGAGCTGTCCCGGCGTGAGCACGACCTCCTGGTCGTCGGGGAGCTGGATGCGCAGCGTGCCCGAGACGACGAGGAACATCTCGTCCTCGTCGTCGTGGGTGTGCCAGACGAACTCGCCGAGCAGCCGGGCGACCTTCACGTACTGGTCGTTCACCTGCCCGACGACCCGCGGACTCCAGTGCGTCCGGACCTGGCGGAGCTCGGCGGCGATGTCGATCCCGTGGAGAACGGTCATCGCACCATCGTCGACCGGTGGACGCGCGCTGCGGCAGGGCGACGTCCCCAGCGATGCCGGCTCGGCTTTGGAGGGTCCGGACAGCAGCCGGTCGCGGGGTGGACGGTCTGTCCCGCAATCCGCTGTCGCGCCTCGCTCGCCTGCGCGAGCTCCACCTCGACCAGGTCGTCGACCCGTCCCTCGCACGTCTCGGGAGGACCGTGAATCAACGCGACCCGAGCGTGGAGGGCCCGGGATGATCTCGCCATGGTGAGCGTGGGCAACGGCGGTCGAGCCGGTGTGGGAGCGACGGCGATGAC
Organism: Cellulomonas sp. S1-8; assembly: GCF_026184235.1. Taxonomy (NCBI): domain Bacteria; kingdom Bacillati; phylum Actinomycetota; class Actinomycetes; order Micrococcales; family Cellulomonadaceae; genus Cellulomonas; species Cellulomonas sp. S1-8. The sequence goes on along the minus strand of NZ_CP110806.1, from coordinate 4,275,413 downwards.
GCTGGTGAGGGCAGCAAGCGGAGGAGTCCCGGGTGGTGGTGTTCGTGGGTGAGCTGCGGGCAGAGGTGAGGGTTCTCCACATCCTGCTCGCCGGGACGATCGGTTCGCACCGCGTGCCGGGCTGGTCGCCGGGGGCTGGGCGCGAGCTCGCGTCGGATCACGTGTGGGACTTCCTGGTGGCGTCCTGGGGTGTCGAGCACGAGGTTCAGACCGACAGCAAGTCTGCCGGCACCTCCCGAGCCCAGATTCGTCGCGGGTCGGCTCAGCGGATCTGGCGGACACTCCCCGAGCTGCCCCACGCGGTGTCCGCGGTGAGGGCGGCCGCGTCGAGACGCGTGGCGAGCGCCAGGCAGAACCGGTCGGCGAGCGACATCCCCGACCCGCGGCGCCACAGCGCGGCGGCGGCATCGGCGTCCTGCACGGTCGCGTCGGCCGTGGTGAGGCCGTAGCTGGCCAGCAGGGCGGCGGCCACCGACCAGTCGCCACCCCCGGCGCGCACCTTCTGGGCGACCTCCGACCAGTTCACGGTCGAGCAGAACGCTGCGTCCTCGAGCGCCGCCTCGACCACGTCCGCCCCCGGCTCAGCGGCGAGGAACGCCAGGATCGCGGAGGCGTCGAGGACGACCGTCACGCGGCGTCCTCGACGGCGGCGGCGCGGCGTCGGTCCTCCAGCAGCGACCCGACGACGTCGGAGCCCGCGAGCTGTCGGCTCAGCAGATCGCGGGCCTGGGCGCGCGTCATGAGGATCAGCCCTCCCGGCGTCTCGACCAGCAGCAGGGGCGTGCCCTCGTCGAGCCCGGCGCGGGCGCGGACCTCTGCCGGGACGACCAGGCGGCCTCGGTCTCCCATCGTCACGGTGTATGTCCCACTCATGAGACAAACGTACCACCGGGTGTGGTCCAGTGGGATTCCCGACCCTGCGGGGCCGCGCCTCCGACGGGCAGCCGGACCGATGTATCAGACGCCTGACCTGAGCCTCCTCCCGGTGAGGGCCGGGGCGTCGCCCGGTCCCCGCTCGACCGACGTCGTTCGAGGGAGGGTCATCATGCGCAACCGTTCGCTGCGCGTCGTGCTCGCGCTGCTCCTGGTGGCGGTGACGGGGCTCGCGTTCGCGCCCGCCGCCGCCGCGCACCCGTACTGCGGCCTCACGTGGGGGTCGCTCGACAAGGCCGCCGGTGACATGTCCGACGGCACCCTGACCAACGTCCGCGCAGGCCGGCACGCCTGCTACGACCGTCTCGTCCTCGACGTCGACGCCCCGCTGACGGGCTGGTCCGTGCGGTACGTCGACCAGGTCCTGCAGGACGGCTCCGGGTTCGTCGTCCCCGTGCGCGGTGGCGCGCGCCTGCACGTCGTCGCGCGCGTCGGTGTCCTGCCGACGGACTCCTGGTTCCTGCCCGACGGCTCGCTCGTCAACACCTCCGCCTACACGACGTTCCGCGACGTCCAGTGGGCGGGCAGCTTCGAGGGCGTCTCGGCCGTCGGCCTCGGGGTGCGGGCGCGGCTGCCGTTCCGGGCGTTCGTGCTGGCCGGCCCGGGCGGCGGCTCGCGGCTCGTCGTCGACGTCGCGCACCGCTGGTGCGAGCCGGGGCACACCTGCTGACGCCCGACGGCCCGTCGTGGGCTACGAGCGCTTCACGTAGCCCACGACGTCGGCCGTGACGAACGGTGTCCCCAGGTCGCTGTCGGAGTACATCGCGACCTCCCCGGAGGAGTCGAGCGGCACGACGACGAGGTTCGGGACGTCGCGACCGGCGAGGTAGTTCAGCGTCGAGGTGTCGGGGAGCTGGTACCGCATCGCGCCCGGGAACACGCGCAGGTTGCCGACCGCGGGGGAGGACACGGCGGTGACGTTCATGATGACGGCAGCGGCGTCCGCGGGGACGCCGTGCTTCCCGGCGGCGGCGAACACGTGCGTCGTGCGCCAGTCCAGGCGGCCCTGCAGCGGACCGGTCGCCGACTCCGGCCGAGTGTCCAGCAGGCGCGCCGGGGAGAGCGGGACGACGTCGCTGCCCCGCGTCGTGTAGCCGACCACGTCGAGGATGACCTGGACGGGGCTGGTGGCGGTGCCCACCGGCGTGTCCGACCAGAAGGAGATCGTGCCGCCGTCGCCCAGGGGGACGAGTGTCGAGTTGGCCTTGTCGACGCCGGGTGCGTAGTTGACGACGGACGTGTCCGGCACCGGCGTGAAGCCCGGGAAGACCCGCAGGTTGCCCGGCGCGGTCGCCCCCGTGACCGTGACGTTCAGCAGGACGGAGGTCGCGGTCGCCGGGACGCCGGCCTGCCCGGAGACCTGCACGAGCCGGGTGGTCCGCGGCTCGGTCGGCCCGGCGAGGTTGCCGACGCCGCCCGGGCGGCGGGTGTCGAGCAGGCGGGTCGAGGGCCGCGAGACCAGGCCCATGTCCGCGTAGACGAACCCGGTCAGGTCGATGATCTTGCGCACCCGGTCGGCACCGGCCGTCGCGTAGCAGAGCCGCCGGTTGGCAGGGAGGTCGACGAGTGCCCAGTTGGCGACGTCGGCGCCCACCTCGAAGTTCACGGTCGAGCCTGCGGGGCGGGGCGTCGTGCCACCCCCCGCGGTGTCGGCGTACACCACGCCGTGGCCGAGAGCGGAGGGGCCGGCGGCCGTGACGTTGAGCATGACCCCGGTGACGTCCGCCGGGACGCGCAGCACGTCGTCGAGGTCCACGCACGCCGTGCCGGGCGCCGAGGAGTCGAGGACGCGGACCGGCTCGGCCAGGTCGGGGACGGGGACCGGCTGGGCGAGGTCGGGGACGGCCGTGACGTACAGGGTGACGTCCTGGTGGCTGTGGTCGAAGAGCGCGTCCCCGGAGTACTCGACGACGAGGTTCTGGGTGCCGGCCGGCAGGACGGGGGGCAGGACGAGGGTGCCGCGTCCACCGTCCGCTGCGCGCAGGGCCGTGCGCGCGACGACCTGGCCTCCCTCGAGGCGAGCGACCACCTCGCCCGTGGCGTGGCGGCCCTTGACCGGGGTCGTCACGGAGAACGCGACGCTGGTCGGGTCCTGCGTGTTGCCCGACGGGACCGCGAGGCTCCCCGGGGCGGACAGGGTCGTGCTCAGGGTGAGCGCCATGTCGACGCCCGTCACGGCCTGCCCGGGCCCGACGGTCACGCGCGTCCCGTCCGCGTCCTCGTACACGTCGGGCCAGACGCGGTAGCCGGTCCCGTTCGTCTCGAGCACGGGTCGGTAGCTGACTCCCATGAACAGCAGGACGTAGCTCCCGGCAGGCACCGTCAGCGTGTAGCTGCCGTCGGCGCCGACCGGTGCCGCGGCGACGATGTTGGGCCCCTTGGCGACGTCGATCGCCATGACGTCCCAGGACGACGGCGTGTAGCCCGTCGGAGCGGTCGCGAGCCCGGAGATCGTGCCGACCGTCGCATCTGCCGCGGCCACGTCGGCCGTGGGCGGGACCGCGCCGGACCGCTCGGTCGCCACGTCGGGCGCCTGCTCCTGGGCGGCGGCCGCGGGCCCGGCGACGAGCGTCGCCACCAGGCCCAGCACGGCGAACGGTGCCAGGACGCGGCGGGACCTGCGGGACGGGCCGCCCGCGCGGGCGTCGCGGTGCGACGAGGACATCGGGGCTCCAGCGGCTCGGGGGAGGGCAGATCCGGCGGCGAAACCCTAGTGGCAAACGCCCGGGGTGTCGTCACCCTGGTGGCCGTCACCCCGGGGAGGGAATCGGTGGGCCTCCCCGACGCGCTCACCGCCCCGTCGTCGAGAAGTGCTGGTAGTCGATCGGCCGCGTCCAGTGCCCGCCCCACTGCCAGCCGTGCGCGGCGAAGGCCGCGACGACGACGTCCCCGTCGTGGATGACGCCCGGCGCGTCGGGCCGGTCGACGAACGCCGCCCCGGCCGACGGCAGGACCGTCGAGCCGTGGACGTACGGGTTCTCGACGGGGTTGACGTCGATGGCGCGGCCGAAGGAGTGCTCCGACCAGCCCGTGCCACCCGTCACCGCGCGGCAGTTGAAGGCCGAGGTGTTGTCGGCGGCCATGGAGGCGTCGTCGTCGGCCCCGAAGTCGTCGACGAGGCGCATGGACGCGATCGGGTAGCCCGCGTCGAACAGGGTGCGGAACACCTCGACGACACCGTCGGCGACGTCGACGTGCACGACGAGCTCTCCCTGGACGACGCCACCCGTCATGTCGCGGTGGGGGAGCGCGACGTGGCGCAGGTCCTCCAGGGGCACCGGGCAGCCGGGGCGCCAGGACGCGTGCATGCGCGCGGCGAGCTCGGGGGTGAGGGCCGAGACGGTCGCCTGGTACGTGGGCACGGGCTCGGGTGCGGGCGGCGTGCCGGGCGACGGGTCGGCCGTGGCGCCGTCGGGGGTGCGCGTCACCTGGGGCGTCGTGGACGTGGACGCCGACGTCGGGGCCGGCGTCGCGCCCCCGACGGCCCCCGGCGTGGAGCACGCGGACGTCGCAGCGAGCACCAGGCCCGTCGCGGTCACCAGACGTCCCCCACGTCGCACCGTCCCAGTGTGCGAGCGCCAGCCGCCGGACGCCCGTCGCGCCACGTGCCGGGCGTGCGGGGCCGACCGGTGTAATGGTGAGAGCGCAATCCCTCACCAGTCGATATCAACTGGTAAAGTCTCACAAGCACGCACTATCGCGTCCTGAGGAGGCCGCCATGGCAACCCGGACCCCGTCTGCCGTGACCCGCGCGATGACCGAGGTGGGCGAGTCCTTGGCGACGTGGCGACGCTTGCGTGAGCTCACGATGGCCGAGGCCGCCGACCGGGCCGGCGTCAGCGTCAGCACCCTGCAGCGACTGGAGCACGGACGCGGTGGCACGGTCGAGTCGTTGCTCCGCGTGACCCGGGCCCTCGGTGCGCTGGACCAGCTGACCGGTGCCCTGGACCCGATGTCCACCGACGTCGGCCGGCTGCGCGCCGTCGAGGCCCTCCCGACCCGCGTGCGGCGCAGGGCGCCGGCGTGAGCGAGCGCACCGTCGACGTCCACGTCGTGATCGACGGCGTCGACGTCGCAGCCGGGACCCTGTACAGCCACCGGCGTGGGCGGGCCGAGTCGGCGACCTTCGTGTACGCCCACGAGTACCTGGCCCGGCGCGGGGCCTACCAGCTGGACCCGTCGCTGCCCCTGAGCACGGCCCCCTCGCAGACGCCCGTCGGACGCGCCGTCTTCGGTGCCCTGAGCGACTGTGCACCGGACCGCTGGGGACGCACCCTGATCGCACGGGCGGAGGCGCTGACCGCACGCGAGGAGGGACGCCCCGCCCGCTCGCTCGGGGAGGTCGACCACCTCCTCGGCGTCCGTGACGACCTGCGCCAGGGTGCGCTGCGCTTCCGCGTCGGCGACGGGCCGTTCCTGGCCACCGACGACGTCGGCGTGCCGTCGCTGACCGACCTGCCCGAGCTGGTCGCCCTGGCCGACGCCGCGGAGCGCGACGACGTGTCCCTGCCCGACCTGCAGCGACTGGTCCGGGTCGGCAGCTCCCTGGGCGGCGCGCGGCCCAAGGCGCACGTGCGCGACGCCGACGGGCGCGTCGCGATCGCCAAGTTCCCGTCGGCCGCGCACGACACCTGGGACGTCATGGCGTGGGAGAAGGTGGCGCTGGACCTGGCTCGCAGGGCCGGCATCGACGTGCCTGCGTCCCAGCTCCTCGACCTCGCCGGCCGCCACGTCCTCGTGGTCGACCGGTTCGACCGCACGCCCGCCGGCGCCCGCGTGGGCTACGTCAGCGCGATGACGATGCTGGAGGCCGTGGACGGTGACCGGCGCAGCTACCTCGACATCGCCGAGGTGATCGAGGAGACATCGTCGCGCGCCGGCCGGGACCTCGCCGAGCTGTGGCGGCGCGTGGTGTTCACCGTGCTGATCTCCAACACCGACGACCACCTGCGCAACCACGGGTTCCTCCACAGCGGGGGCACGTCGTGGTCCCTCGCGCCCGCGTTCGACCTCAACCCCGACCCCGAGCCCGGACCGAAGCACCTGTCGACCACGATCGACAGCGGCGACGACGTGGCCTCCGTCGCCCTCGCCATGTCCGTGGCACCGATGTTCCGGCTCTCCGACGCGCAGGCGCGGCAGATCCTGAGCCAGGTCCACGCAGCGGTCGGCACCTGGCGCGACGTCGCCGCACGATGGCTCCCGCCGGGGAAGGTCGAGCGGATGGCGCCGGCGTTCACCGCGCTCGACACGGTCGACGCCCTGCTCTGAACGGGGTCCTCACCGGCGCCGCCGCGGGGGCCCTCCCGCCCACGGCCGATAGCCTGACGCCTCGCCCGATCACCGCCGATCGCCCCGAGGAGTCCTGTGCCGGCACGTCGTACCAGCGTGGCCACCGTCCTGGCCGCCCTGCTGGTGGTCGTGGGGGTCCTCGCCGCGGCGCTGGGCGGGCCGCTGTCCCTCGAGGCGCGCGACCGTGACGAGCCGACGTGGACGGTGACGACGCCGCCCGTGCCGACCATGGCGGACACGGTCACGCCGACCCCGCGGTCGGACGGCGAGCCCCCGTCGCTGCCGTTCTCGGTCGCGTGGCTGGTCCGGGTGGTGCAATTCCTCGTCGTGCTCGCCGTCCTGACGGCCCTCGCCCTGCTGCTGCGGCACGCGACCCGCGGGTGGCGCCTGGACCGCCGGGAGGACGACGAGGACGACATCGCACCCGGTGACGACGCCGGCGACGAGCTGAGCGACACGGCCGTCGCCGCGCTGCGCGACGGCGTCCGGGAGGCGACGCGCGCGCTCGAGGACGACGTCCCGCCCGGTGACGCCGTGATCGGCGCGTGGGTCGCGGTGGAGACCGCCGCGGCGCGCACGGGCGTCGTCCGGGACCGCGCGCAGACGGCCAGCGAGTTCGCGGTGCGGGTGCTCGACGCCACCCGCGCGGACCCCGCGGCGACGCGCGAGCTGCTGGCGCTGTACCTGGCGGCACGGTTCGGCGCGCAGGGTGTCGACGTCGACGACGTCCGACGGGCGCGTGACCTGCTGAGGGTCGTCGGGCAGGGGCTGGTGCCGCGGGCCGACGCCCCGGACGCCGACGCCACCCTCGACGCCGACGCCGCACCCGGCGCACCCGACGACGCCCCCGACGACGCCCCCGACGGGCCGACGTCGTGACCCCCGCGCGCACCACGGCCCGGGCCGTCCGGTCGGTCGTGTGGCCCCCGCTCGCGGGTGCGGCGGCCGTCGGCGTCGTGCTGTGGGCCGTCGGCATGGCGGTCTCGTCGGCCGTCGTCGTCGCGCTGGCCGCCGGTGCGCTGATCGCGGTGCTCCAGCGCGTCGACGCCACGGTCGAGCCCCGCCCGGCCCGCCGCGTGCACGAGGCGCGGGACGGTGCGCGCGGCGAGGTGCTGGACCTGGCCTGGACGATGGTGGGCCGCGACGGGCGCGCCGGCGAGCGCGCGCTGCGCCGGCTGCGCGAGGCCGGCGCCCGTCGCGTCGCGCGCCACGGCCTGGACCTGACCGACCCCGAGCACGGCCCCGCCCTGACCGACCTGCTGGGCGCCCGCGCCCTCACCACGCTGACGCGCCGCACGCACCCGCTGCCGACCGTCGGCGACCTCACGCACACCCTGGACGTCCTGGAACGCCTGGGCGCGACGCGCTCACGCCCCGCGACGCCCCCCACCGACCCCCACACGAGGAGCCCCCGATGACGCTGACCCCCGCGCCACTGCCCGTCGCCGAGGTCGCGCGCAGCGGCCGTGCCGTGCTCGACGAGGTCGCGACGGCCGTCGTCGGCATGGCGCAGCCGCTGCGCGTGGCGCTCGCGGCGCTGCTCGCGGGCGGGCACGTGCTCTTCGAGGACGTCCCCGGGCTCGGCAAGACGCTCGCCGCGCGCAGCCTGGCCACCGCGCTGGGCCTGGACTTCCGGCGCATCCAGTGCACGCCGGACCTGCTGCCGTCGGACGTCACGGGCTCCAGCGTCTTCGACCCGGCGACGTCCGAGTTCGAGTTCCGCCCCGGGCCGATCTTCACGGGCCTGCTGCTGGCCGACGAGATCAACCGCACCGCCCCCAAGACGCAGTCCGCGCTGCTCGAGGCGATGGCCGAGCGGCAGGTCAGCGTCGACGGGACGACGCACCTGCTGCCCGCGCCGTTCCACGTCGTCGCCACGTCCAACCCTGTGGAGTACGAGGGCACGTACCCGCTGCCGGAGGCGCAGCTCGACCGGTTCATGGTGCGCCTGGCCGTCGGATACCCCGAGCGGTCGGCCGAGGTCGACGTGCTGGCCCGGCGGCTCGCGCGGCGGCAGGAGGGGGCGTCGGTGCGGCAGGTCGTCGACGTGCCGACGCTGCTGGCGATGCAGGCGGGCGTCGAGGACGTGGCGGTCGACGGGGACGTCCTCGCGTACTGCGTGGACCTCGCCGCCGCGACGCGCGCGCACCGGGCCGTCGAGGTCGGGGCGTCGCCGCGCGGGTCGCAGGCCCTGGTCCTCGTCGCGCGGGCCCTCGCCGTCCTCGACGGGCGCGACTACGTGACGCCGGAGGACGTGAAGGCCGTCGCCGCGCCCGCGCTCGCGCACCGGCTGTCCCTCACGCCGCAGGCGTGGGCGGCGGGCCTGGCACCCGAGGCGGTCGTGACCGAGGTGCTCGCGCAGGTGGCCGGGCCGACGACGGCCCGCCGCGCGTGAGCGTGCCCGAGCCGCCCCCGGTGCGTCCGCCGACGTGGGGGGCGGACGCGCGGAGCGAGGCGCCGGGCGCGTCCGGCGGGCCGTGGACGCCCGCGCTCGCGGTGACGTGCGCGTCGGCCGCGTGCCTCGTGCTGGCCGTGCTGGGCGTCGTGACGGGCCGTCCGGACGTCGCCGTCCTGGGTGCCGCCCCGCTGGTCCTGGCGGTGCGGGCGCTGCGCGGGCGGCCGACGGGCGACGTCCGGGCGCGGCTCGAGGCGGCCGACGGCGACGACGACCCCGATGCGCGCGGCCGCGCGGGTCACCTGCACGCGGTCCTGCACGTCGAGGGTCCGGCGCGGTGGGCGTCGGTCACCCTGACGCGGCAGGGGCGTCCGGGTGCCGACGTCCTGGTGCGTGTCGCGGGTGCGCGGCGGTTGCCCGTCGTGGCCCGCACCGTGCGGACGGGCCCGCAGGAGGTCGCCGCGGCCGACGTGCAGGGCGTCGGACCCGACGGCGCGAGCGTCGCCGAGCCGACCCCCGCCGTGACCCGCTCGACCGTCGTGCTGCCCGCGACGACCCCGCTGCTCGACCTGCCGCTGCCGACGCGGCTGCGCGGCCTGACCGGACCGCACGAGTCCCGTCGGCCCGGCGAGGGCGGCGGGCTGCGCGACGTGCACCCGTGGGTCCCGGGCGACCGGCTGCGGCGCATCGACTGGCGCGTCACGGCCCGTCGGTCGCCGGACCTGCGCGAGCTGTACGTGCGGCGCGAGCACGCGCAGGCCGAGGCGGTCGTCGTGCTCGTCGTCGACTCCCGCGACGACCTGGGACCCGACCCCCGCACGTGGCGCGGATCGATCGCGCCGCGCCCGCAGGACGCCACGTCGCTGGACCGGTCACGGCAGGCTGCGGCGTCGCTGGCGCGCGCCTACCTCGACCGCGGGGACCGCGTCGGCCTCGACGATCTCGGCGTGCGGCGCCGCGCCGTGCCGCCCGGCGGCGGACGGCGGCAGCTCGACCGCATCCGGCACGCCCTCGCGCTCACGGCCCCGGAGGGTGAGCCCGCGGCGCGGCTGCGGCCCCCGCGGCTGCCGTCCGGTGCGCTGGTCGTCGTGTTCTCGACCTTCCTCGACGACGAGTCCGCGGCCGTCGCCGCGCGCTGGCGGACCGCGGGGCACCGCGTCGTGGCCGTCGACGTGCTGCCGCGGCCGCGCACGTCCGGCCTGTACGACCGCGAGCGGCTCGCCCTGCGGCTGATGACGCTGACCCGCGAGGACCGCATGGCCGAGCTCGTCGACCAGGACGTCGAGCTGGTGACGTGGCGCGACCAGCCGGCGATCACCCTGCGCGTGCTGGCACGACGCACGCAGCGGCGCGCCGGCGCGGGGGTGCCGCGATGAGCGCCCGCTACGGCTCCGAGGGGCTGGGGGCGTGGGTGCTGGACCGGGTTCCGGCGCTCCGTGCGTCGCGCCGGCGCGGGGAGCCGGCCGAGGTCGACGTGCGGACCGGGCCGACGGTGTCCGCGGTGACCCTGCGGGCGGGGCTCGCGCTGGTGTCCGTGGTGGCGATGGTCGTCGCGATCACGATGCCGGGGCGGGTCGTGCCCGTCGAGCCGGCGGGTCTCATGCTCGCGCTCGCGCTGGTGCCCGCGGCGCTGCCGCGCTGGCCGGTGACGGCGCTGGTCGTGCTGGTCGTCGGACTGCGGGTGCTGCTCGCCGAGCCCGCGTCGCCGCTGGTGCTCGCGGCGCTGGTGCTGCTGCTGCACGTGCTGCTGCGGCTCGCGGCGGTCGCCGCACGCACGACCTGGCGCACGCGCGTCGAGCTCGCCGTGCTGGGCGACGACCTGCCGGCCGCGCTCGTCGTGCAGGCGGGTGCGCAGGTGCTCGCAGTGGTCGCCGGGGTGGTGGCGGGGACCGCGGGTGCTGCCGGGTGGCGGGGTGTGGGACTGGTCGCGGTGGTCGCGCTGACGGGGTTGGTGCTCGCGCGGCCGGTGCGGCCGTGGTGGCGGGGGCGGTCAGACGCCGAGAGGTGAGGCGAGCTGCGCGACTGCTGCGTCACCGGGTCGTCGTCCCCGATGCCGAGCCGACCACAGCGCCGACCGCGCGAGGGCGCGTCCACAGATCGGCCCGGACGCGTCCTGCGGGGTGCGGCCGGCGCCTAGCGTCCTGCGTCATGTCGACCCAGGTCATCGATGCCGCGCTCGCGGACGTCCGTGCGACGGTGTGGTCCGCGCAGGTCGCGGTCGCGCGCGCCGGCGCCGTGACGTGGACCGGCGTCGCGGCCGACGCGGCGCACGACCGGCGCGCGGACCTGCTGACGGCGCTCCGGCGCTGCCTCGACGCGCTGGACGCCGTGGACCGGCTCGCCGTGGCGGCGCGGCGGGCCGAGCAGCAGTGCGTCGCCGGTCGCCCACCCCTGGCGGCGGCGGTGCCGTCGTGGGCGTGAAGGACGGGCGCTCGCTCACGCTGGGCGGCGGCGGGCGGGTGCTCGTCGACGCGGGCGAGCTGGTCGAGTCGGCGCGTCGGCTGCGCGGGGCGGCGGACGACCTCGACGTCGGCGACGGTCGCCTGGGTGCCGCGACGTGGCGCGCCGCGACGCTCGCGGCCGACGCCCCGCAGGCAGCCGCGCTGCACGATGCGCTCGCCGCGCTGCACGAGGCGCTGGCCGCGCTGCGGGTCGCGCTGCACGGACCGGCCGGCCTCGCGCGCGACGTGCGGGACCTGGCGGCGCGGACGCAGGACGCCGCTGCCGCCTACGACCTCGCCGAGACGGACGCGCAGGCCCGCCTGGCGACGGTCGTCGGCGTGCTGGGGCTCGTGATGGGTGCCGGACCGGTCGGGCCGGCCGTCCTGTCGGGCGCGGCGCTCGGGGTCGCGGTGGCCGACCTGCTGCTCGACGAGGCGCGCCTGCTCGTCGTCGACCCGTGGGGGGCGTTGTCGCCGGCGGGGCTGCCGGACGACGTCGCCCGGTGGGCGCAGGCGCCGCAGCGGATGGTCACCGACGGGCGCGGGGCGCTCGCGCTGCAGCTGCTGGCCGCGGCGCTGGGCTCGGTCACCGGCGCGTACGCACCGCAGCTCGACCCGGTGCGGCGGTTCTCCGCGCACGTCGCCGGGCTGCTCCCGGCGCGCGACGTGCGGCTGGTCCCGCGCACGGACCCCCCGGACCTGCCGCCGCCGCGGGGTGTCGAGGGGCTGGTCGACCTCGTGGCCCGCACGTACGACGAGGACACCGCCACCGGGGAGCCCGGTACGCCGCTCGCCACGGTCACCGTGCAGCGACTCGACCACGCCGACGGCACGCGCACGTGGGTCGTCGCCGTGCCCGGCACCCGGGCGGCGGGCCTGACGGGCGACGTGCCGACCGACAACGGCACCAACCTCGCGCTCGAGGGCGGCGTCCCCGACGTCATGACGCAGGCCGTTCTCGAGGCCATGGCCGAGGCGGGCATCGGGTCCGACGAGCCCGTCGCGCTGGTCGGGCACAGCCAGGGGGGCATGGTCGCGACCAACGTCGCGGCAGCCACCGCGGGGGCGTACGCGGTGCGGCTCGTCGTCACCGCCGGGGCGCCCGACGTCCCGGCGACGCCCCCGCCCGGGGTCGCGACCGTGACGATCCGCCACCGCGAGGACGCCGTGTCGATCCTCGACGGGCGCGTCGGCGAGCGCGGCGGCCCGCGCGCGCTGTCGGTGGTGCGGGACCTCGCGGCGACGGGTGGGCCCGCGCGGCCCTCGTTCAGCGAGGCGCACGCGGTGGGCGGCTACGTCCGCACGGGTGCGATGGTCGACGACGCGCTCGCGGACCTGCCGGCGGACGACGCGGTGCGTCGGGCGCTGACCGACGTCCTGGGCGAGGCGCCCGCCACGGTCACGACGACGCAGGTCACCGTGACGGCGGCACCGGACCGTGCGGAGGTGGGGCCGGCGTTCCCTGCCGCGCGGTCGGTCGGTGCGCAGCCCGCGTGGCCACCGGCGCCTCAGGTCCCGTGGTCCCCGTAGAGCACGGGCAGGTCGACCAGGTGGACGCGGCCGCCGTGCGCGGCGGCCCGCAGGTCGTCGTCGAAGCCGTTGCGGCTCACCAGCAGGAGCGACGTCGCGGAGACGTCGTGGCCGCGGGAGGCCACCAGGTCCCGCAGGGTCTCGAGCCGGCGCAGGTCGGCGAGACCGCGGGGTCGGGTGGTCGCCTTCGCCTCGCCGAGCACCAGGACGGGCGCACCGGACGTGTGCAGCGGCACGCCTCGGGGCAGGGCGACGACGTCGACCTCGTGCTGCGTGCGGTGGGCGGGGTCGTTGACGACCGCGGAGCCGACGTGCCCGACGGGTGCGCCGAACGTGTCGCCCGCGTACCGCGCGGTCCAGGTCCGCGCGATGTGCTCGAACCGGGGGCCGACGACGCGCGAGAGGTACGACGGCTGGGCCAGCGCCCACGCCGAGGCGACGTCGCGCTCCTCGAGAAGGGCCCGGTACGGCTCGATCACGGCCTCGGTGAACGCGACGATCGGGTCGGCCAGTGCGTACACCGGGCGCTTCCGGGTCAGCACGTCGTCCGACCGCAGCAAGAACCCGGCGGCCTCCAGGACGCCCAGCGGGTGCCGCAGGCCGTTGAAGTCCCGACCCAGGACCGAGCCGATCTCCCGCGGCGTCCGACGGCCGTCGGCCACTGCCGCGAGGATCGAGTTGTACAGCGCCGTGTCGACCATCCGGGGGTCCTCGCGCAGCAGCACGGACTTCTCGCCGTAGAGGACCGACGCGGGGTTGAGGACCGTCCTGGCGAGCCAGGGCGCGAGGTCGCGCGTCGTCGGAGGGCCGGGCACGAGCGTCCGGTACCCGGGCGTGCCGCCGAGGATCGCGTCGAGCTGGAACGCGAGGTCACGATCGGCGACCCCCCAGTAGTCGGCTGCGGTGCGGTAGTCGAACGCCGGGAGCGACATGTCGAGCAGCGCGCGGCCCCGCAGCGGCGCCGACCCGGTGTGGAGCTGCGACATGACGGACAGCGACGATCCCGAGAGGATCACCGCGACCGGCGGCACCGCCGTGCGCGTCCGGGCCTCGTCGTGCAGGAGCTGCAGGATGCTCGGGATCTCCGGCGCGGCGGCGACCAGGTACGGCAGCTCGTCGAGGACCAGGAGGCGCAGCCCGACGGACGCCGATCCGCGCCGGGGCACGCCGAGTGCGGCGCGCAACGCCTCCTCCCACGTCCCGAACCGCGCGCCGTCCGGCAGGCCGAGGGCGGCGACGACGTCGGTCGTGAACTCGTCGAGGGACCGCGCGCTCGTGAGCTCGCGGGCCTGGTGGACCAGGGTCGGACCGGGGACGGCGTCGGCGAGCCGCCGGAGCAGGTACGACTTGCCGTACCGGCGACGGCCGGACAGCAGGGCGATCCGTATCCCCGGCGCGTCCGCGGTGGCGAACGCGGCGAGCTCGGACCACTCGTGCTCGCGGTCGAAGAGATCGGTGGGACGGGCGATCACAGCGTCTCCTGCCAACGTAAGTGGAGTTATCGTAACTCGACCTACGTTTGCAGGAGCGGAGTGCTCACTCGTCCGCCGTCACCGCCGACAGCACGAAGCTGACGACCGACACGATGAGCGCACCCAGCACCGCGGTGCCGAAGTTGTCGATCCGCAGGCCCCACGACGTCTGCTCGGTGATCCACGCGGTGAGCATGAGCATCAGCGCGTTCACGACCAGCGTGAACAGGCCGAGCGTGAGGATGTACAGCGGGATCGACAGGATCGCGACGATCGGCTTGACGATCGCGTTGACGAGGCCGAACACCAGCGCGATGAGCAGGATGATCCCCACCGACTGCCAGGTGCCCTGCGCACCGACGACCGTCAGGCCGGGAAGGACGACGGTCGCCAGCCAGATGGCGATCCCGTTGATGAGCACGCGCACGACGAATCCCATGCCCCGATCCTGCCGTGTCCGGGGCCCGTTGCGCAGTCCCCGTCGTTCCCGACCTCGTGGCGGGTGCCCGCACGGCAGGAGCCCGACCCTCATGGGAGAGTCGGGCTCCTGCTGCGGTCAGCGGCTCGAGCCGCCGGAGTCACCGCGTACGGCGCATCACCACGGGTACATCGTCATGGCGGGGATGTAGGCGTACGGCAGCTCGTCGACGAGCCAGGACCGGTCGCCCTCGAGCTCGATCTCGAGCGTCGGAGCCAGCGTGCCGCCGTAGACGACGCCGCCGTCAGCCGTGGGCACGGTGTCGATGAAGCTCTCGACGAGCAGGTTCGGCATCACGTAGTCCGAGTAGTTCTGCAGCGGCGCGTCGGGCGGGTTGCCCAGCACCAGGGCGCTCCTGTTGAGCGGCTTGTAGTCGCTGCGCAGCCCGTGACCGACGAAGCCGTACAGGCCGTCCGGACCCGTGAGTCCCGGGGCGAACGTGAACATGTGGCTGATGGTCCACAGGTAGTACTTCCCCTCGTGGACGATCAGGTGCGGCCGTTCGGTCTGCTGGTTCACGCACTCGGCCGACAGCAGCGGCGGCAGCAGGCGCCACGACGTGAAGTCGGCGTTGCGCAGCTCCATGATGCCGATGTTGCCCGTGTAGTACCGGGCGTCCGCCGGGACCACGTGCCCGCCCGGCACGCGGCCGATCTCCTTGCGGTCGCACGTGTGGGAGCCCGCGACCCCGCCGTTGTTGCCCTCGAAGAGCGCGTAGATCTTGTGGTCGGTCGGGTCGCGGAAGATGAACGGGTCGCGGAACGCGTAGATGATCGGCCCGGCCTGCGACTGCTCGAGCGTCTGGTAGATCCGCCCGTCGGCCTCCGCGATGATGGTGTGGTTCTCGAAGCCCGTGAAGTACACGCCGTCCTCGTCCGCATGCACACGGCCCTCCGCCTGGGCGAGCCGCTGGAGTGCGTCGGACGGGTCGATCCCGCCGTCGTCGCGACCCGAGGCGGTGTAGAACGCCTGGACCTCACCGGTGTCGGTGAGCACGGTCGACCCCGCCCACTCGCGCGAGCCGAACGAGGAGCCGGCCGGGAACAGGTCCCCGCCGTAGGTCCAGTTCTCGGCGTCCTGCGAGTAGAAGTAACCGATCTTGGCCTGCCAGTGACGGTCGCCGAAGAAGATGTCCCGCGGCGCCGTGAGGGCGAAGATGATGTTCCAGCCCTCGTAGGCGATCGGCTCCATGTCGAGGCTCGTCAGCGGCCACGTGTCCCAGATCCAGACCTCCTCGGTCATGATCGGGAACTGCTCGGGGATGCGCGGCTTGGTGTTCGTGGCGTCCTGCTGGATCTGCAGGGCGGACGCACGGGTCCAGTTCGCCGTGTAGTTCGAGCGGGGAGAGAAGACGGCGTCGGTGGTGGCGCCGTCGCGGGGCTGGAGCGCGGTGCCCCCTCCCGGCAGGTCGACCGAGCGGGGTAGCTCGACCGCTCGATCAGGTTGAGTGGCGGCTCCGGACGGGATCTGCAGTGCGGCGACCATCGCCAACGAGAAGGTGGCGACGAGCATGGTGCGCATGGTGCGTTTCATCACGATGTCCCCTGTCGCACGGCCGCGGAGCCCGGCATGGTCGCCGAGGCGCGGCGGATCGGCGTGTGCGGACAGCACACGTCCTTGTGTGCAGGTCGATCGTCATCGACGTGGGGGGATAGTCACACCGTCGTGCACTCCCCCTGAGGCCGGTGTTACCGGCGTGTTTCAGGCATATCACGATGAAGCAGACGGACGCAAGATTTCACCCTTGACGTTTGGCGCCTGAAGGTTTCACCGCGCAGATCGGCATCGGCAGGCGCCGCTGGAGGACACGCCGCAGGGGGGCCCGGCCTCGCCGGGCCCCCCGATCGGCACGTGCTACTGCAGCAGCGCGAGCCGGTCCGCGTCCTCGGCGAAGACCTCCTCGGCGTTCTCCTGCGTCACCACGACGGGGTCGAGCAGGTACACCGCGACGTCCTTCTGGCCGTTGTCGACGGACTCGTCGGGCTCCGGCAGCTCCTCGCCCTGCTGGAGTGCCTGGATCAGCTCGACCGTCCGCGCGACGAGGTCCTGCGTCGGCTTGGCGACCGTGGACCACTGCTCGCCCTCCCACACCGACACGACGGACTCGTTCTCGGCGTCGAGGCCGGTCACGACCGGGATCGCCTGACCGGCCTGCTCCGTCGACGTCATGATGGCCCGCGCGATGCCGTCGTTCGGCGACAGCACACCGTCGATCTCGTCGCTGCTGTAGAAGCCCGACAGCAGGGAGTCCATGCGCGCCTGCGCCTTGGCGTTGTCCCAGTCGGGCGTCGCCGCCTGCGTGAAGTCGGTCTGCCCCGAGGCGACGACCAGCGTGCCGTCGTCGATCTTCGGCTGCAGGACCGACATGGCGCCCTCGAAGAACGACGGGGCGTTCGGGTCGGCCGGGCCCCCACCGAACAGCTCGACGTAGTAGGGGGGCTCGCCCTTGCGCGCGGCGAGCCCGTCGAGCAGCGACTGCCCCTGGAGCTCTCCGGTGCGGATGCTGCCGAACTGCACGACCCCGTCGACGCCCGTCGTGTTCTCGATGAGCCGGTCGTACCCGATCACGGCGATGCCCTCGGCGGCGGCGCGCTCGAGGACGCTGCCGAGCTGGGTGCCGTCGATCGGGCCGACGACGATGACCTCGGCCCCGCGCTCGATCATCGCCTCGATCTGCTGCTGCTGCTGGGTGACCTTGTTGTCCGCTGCCTGGACCAGCGGGTCGAAGCCGGCGTCCGTCAGCTCGGCGGTGAACATCGACTCCGCCTCTGCCCAGTTCTGCGTGCCGAGCCACGGCAGCGAGACGCCGATGACGGCGTCCTCGGCGAAGCCGTCGGCCGCGCCGGCCGCGGCGTCGTCCGCGGTTCCTTCGCGACCACCGCCGCACGCGCTGAGGGCGAGGGCTCCGGCGGTCGTGAGTGCCACGAGGGCGAGGGACCTGGTGCGCATGACTGCTCCTTCTCCACGGGCGCACCCGCTGCGGGGTGCACCTGGCCGCCCGCGGGCTGTGGTGCCCACGGGGTCCTACGTCGGTGGTGAGTACGGCGGGCGCGGACGGCTACCCGGCGCTGCCCGTCGGGGTGCGGCCGTCGGCGGGCACGGCCGGGTCGTCGCGCTCCGGCTGGACGGGTCCGAGCGCGGGTAGGGCGGCCGCCGCTGCGGCCCCCGCGGCCGCGGCGGCGTCGGGGCCACCCTGCGTCGTGCCCCCGCGGGAGAAGCGCGCCGAGATCAGGCCCGTGATCGAGGGCCTGCCCTGCTGCTTGTTGTAGACGTCGAACGCGACCGCGGCCAGGAGCACGATGCCCTTGATGACCTGCGTCCGGTCGGCCCCGACGCCCATGAGCATGAGGCCGCTGTTGAGGACGGCCATCACGAGCCCGCCGACCATCGACGCGGCGACGGTGCCGATGCCACCGGACACCGCCGCGCCTCCGATGAACACGGCGGCGATGGCGTCGAGCTCCCACATCGTGCCGTCGGACGGACCTGCGGAGGTCGCCCGCCCGACGAACATGATCCCGGCCAGCGCAGCGAGGAACGACATGTTCGCCATCACGAGGAAGTAGGTCCGGCGGGTGTTGACGCCCGAGAGCGCAGCGGCGGCGCGGTTGCCGCCGACCGCGTAGATGTGGCGACCGAACCGGGTGCGCTGGGTGACGACGTGGTAGATGATCACGAGCCCCACGAGGATGAGCCCGGGCACCGGGAACGACGTGCCGGGGCGGCCGCTGGCGAACAGCCAGGTGACGTAGGCGATGACCGCACCCACGAGGACGATGCGCACGACGACCGGCCACAGGGGCTGTGCGTGGTCACCCGAGCCGGCGAGCCGACGGTGCTGGTTGAGCTGCGAGTAGGCGTACACGGCGATCGCGACGAGTCCCAGCACGACCGTCGAGTTGTTCATCTGCGTGAACGCCGGGCCCCACTCGGGCAGGTAGCCCGACCCGAGGAACCGCAGCTCCTGCGGCACCGGGACGCTGATGGAGCCGCTCATCCAGATGACGCCGCCGCGGAAGATCATCATGCCCGCGAGCGTCGTGATGAAGCCGGGGATCCCGAGGCGCGCGAGCCAGAAGCCCTGCCAGCAGCCGATCGCCACCCCCACCGCGAGCCCCACCAGCACGGCGAGCCACCACGGCAGGCTGAGGTCGCGCGCACTGAGGGCGACGACCATGCCGACGAACCCCGCGACGGACCCGACGGACAGGTCGATCTGGCCGATCACGATGACCATGACCATGCCGATCGCCAGGATCAGGACGTAGGCGTTGCCGGACAGGAGGTTCTGGAAGTTCGACGACGTGAGCATGCGGCCGCCCGATGCCACGTCGAACCCCACGAGCAGCGCGATGAGCGCGAAGACCATCGTGAACTGGCGGATGTCCCCGCCGAGGACCTGCTTGAAGGACGTCATCGTCCGCTCCCTGTTCTGGGCCGGTGGGTCCGGGTCGACCGCGTCAACGCGGGGTCCCCGCGGCGGTGGTGGTCGTGGGGGTGGTCATCAGCCGCATGAGGCTCTCCTGGTCGGCGTCCTGGACGTCGAGGACGCCGGTGATCCGGCCCTCGCAGATCGTGTAGATGCGGTCGCACATCCCGAGCAGCTCGGGCAGCTCCGAGGAGATGACGACGACCGCCTTGCCCTGGTCCGCGAGGTCGTGCACGAGCTTGTAGATCTCGTACTTCGCGCCCACGTCGATGCCCCGCGTGGGCTCGTCGAGGATCAGCACGTCCGGGTTCGGGAACATCCACTTGGCGAGGACGACCTTCTGCTGGTTGCCGCCCGACAGCGTCGTGACGCCGGCGCCGACGGTCGGGCTCTTGATCCGCAGGGACCGTCGGTAGCCCTCCGCGACCGCTCCCTCGCGATCGACGTCGAGCAGCCAGCGGCGCACGATCTCCCGCAGGTTGGCCGACGTGATGGTCCGCTGGATCGTGTCGAGGAGGTTGAGCCCGAGGTTCTTGCGGTCCTCGGGCACGTACGCGATGCCGTGGCGGATGGCCGCCTCGACGGTCGGGACCTGGACCGGCCGGCCGCGCAGCAGCACCTCGCCCGCCAGGTACGTCCCGTAGCTGCGGCCGAAGACCGACCGCGCGAGCTCCGTGCGCCCGGCGCCCATGAGACCGGCGAAGCCGATGATCTCGCCGCTGCGGACGTGGAAGGCGGAGTCCTTGCAGACGAGCCGCCCGGGCACCGTGGGGTGCTCGACCCGCCACCCGCGCACCTCGAGGACCGTCTCGCCGATCGTCGGCGTGTGGTGCGGGTAGCGGTTCTCGAGGGACCGGCCGACCATGGCGCGGATGATGCGGTCCTCGTCGACGCGGCCGGACTCGACGGCGTACGTCTCCACCGTGCGACCGTCGCGGATCACGGTGACCGCGTCGGCGACGGCCGCGATCTCGTTGAGCTTGTGGGAGATCATGATCGAGGTGATCCCGCGCGCCTGCAGGCCGCGCAGCAGGTCCAGCAGGTTCTCGGAGTCGGCCTCGTTGAGTGCGGACGTCGGCTCGTCGAGGATGAGCAGGCGCACGTCCTTCGACAGGGCCTTCGCGATCTCGACGAGCTGCTGCTGGCCGACGCCGAGGCTCTTGACGGGCGTGGCGGGGTCGACGTCGAAGCCGACCCGGGCGAGGAGCTCGACCGTCCGGCGCCGGGCGGCGTCCCAGTCGATCAGCCCCCGGCTCATGACCTCGTTGCCGAGGTAGATGTTCTCGGCGATCGACAGCTCCGGGATGAGCGCCAGCTCCTGGTGGATGATCACGATGCCCGCCCGCTCGGACGCCTTGATGTCCTTGAAGCGGACCTCGTCCCCCTGGAAGACCACTGCGCCGTCGTACGAGCCGTGCGGGTAGACGCCGGACAGGATCTTCATCAGGGTCGACTTGCCGGCACCGTTCTCCCCGCAGACCGCGTGGATCTCTCCGACCCGGACCGTGATCGTCACGCCGTCGAGCGCGCGCACGCCGGGGAACTCCTTGGTGATGCCCCGCATCTCGAGGATGACCGGGTCCACGTGGTTCATGCGTGCCTCCCATCGCGCCGCCCGCAACCCCTGCACAGGATCCCAGACAACGTTGTCTGCGAGGTGTCTACCCGCGCAAGGACGAATCGGTCAACTCGAGATTGGTCGTGCACGAATAACGATCTGACAACGTTGTCTAGTTGGACGAGTGTCCTGGAAGCAGTGGTTGACATCGTTGTCATTCATGACGACGATCGGCGGGCCGGACGCACGCGGACAGGCGTCCGCTGCCACACGATCTCAACGAGGAGACGACGTGCGACGACGCATGCGCGCCCTGTGGGCGACCGCCGCGGTGGCGGCCCTGACGACCACGCTGGCGGCACCCGTGCAGGGCCGGGAGCGTGCCGAGGTGGACCCGCACCGTCCGGTGGCGCACTTCGCCCCCGAGCAGAACTGGGTCAACGACCCGAACGGGCCGGTGTGGTTCGAGGGCCGCTACCACCTGTTCTTCCAGCACAACCCGTTGGGGAACGACTGGGGGCACATGTCCTGGGGCCACGCCGTCAGCACGGACCTCGTCACGTGGGAGGAACGTCCCCTCGCGATCCCCTGGTCCGAGCGCGAGCACATCTTCTCGGGCACGGTCGTCGTCGACGAGGACAACACGAGCGGCTTCGGCGACCACGGCCGGACCCCGCTCGTCGCCGCCTACACCTCCTGGGACCCGGTCACCGGGATCCAGGCGCAGTCGATCGCCTACAGCCTCGACGCCGGCGAGACGTGGACGAGGTACGCGGGCAACCCGGTGCTCGACCTCGGCTCGCGCGAGTTCCGCGACCCGAAGGTGTTCCGCTACGACGCCGGCGGCTACTGGGTCATGGCGGTCGCGCTCGCGACGGAGCGGGTCATCCGCTTCTACCGCTCCGACGACCTGACCGGCTGGACGCACCTGAGCGACTTCGGGCCCGCCGGCGCCGTCGGCGGCGTGTGGGAGATGCCCGACCTGTTCGAGCTGCCGGTCGACGGCGACCCGACGCGCACCCGGTGGGTGCTCGTGGTGAGCCTCAACCCGGGAGCCGTGGCCGGCGGGTCGGGAGCCCAGTACTTCGTCGGTGACTTCGACGGCACGCGCTTCGTCGCGGATCCTCGCCCCGCGGACTACCCGGACGCCACCGGCGACCTCCTGGCCGACTTCGAGGGCCCCGCGTACGGCGAGGGCTGGACCGCCACCGGCGACGCCTTCGGCTCGGGTCCCGTGCCGGGCACGCTGCCGGGTCAGCACCCCGTCACGGGCTTCCGGGGCGACGCGCTCGTCAACACCTTCCGGGGCGGGGACGCCGCGACCGGCACGTTGACTTCGCCCCCGTTCACCCTCGACCGCCGCTGGCTCACGATGCTCGTGGGCGGTGGCCGGCACCCGCACCGTCCGGGCACGGGTGACGGCTCGGCGCCGACGGGCACGGTGCTCGCGGACTTCGAGGGCGGCGACTTCGACGGCTGGACCGTCGAGGGGACGGCGTTCGGTCCCGGCCCGACGCCCGGCGACGCCGCCTGCCAGACCGGCGTGCGCGGGTACCTCGGCGCCGGCCTGGCGAACTCCTACCAGAACGGCCACGGCGACCCGTGCGACCCGCCGCCCGACTCCGCGACCGGCCGGCTGGTCTCACCGGCGTTCACCGTGCGCGACCGGTGGGTCAACGTCCTGGTCGGGGGCGGCGCGGGCACCGACACCGCCGTGCGGCTCGTGGTGGACGGCGAGGTCGTCCGCACCGCGTCCGGACGCGAGAGCGGCACGCTCGACTGGGTGGCCTGGGACGTCGCGGTCCTCGCCGGCGCTCGCGCCCACGTGGAGGTCCTCGACGAGGACACCGGGGGCTGGGGCCACGTCCTGGTCGACCACGTCGTGCTCTCGGACCAGCCGGCACGTCCGCGGTCCGACGAGTCCACGGTGAACCTCGTCGTGGACGGTCAGGTCGTGCGCACCGCCACCGGGCAGGACAGCGAGGGGCTCGCCCCGGTCTCCTGGGACGTCGGTGATCTGCGCGGGCGCACCGCGCAGCTCTCGGTCGTCGACACGAGCACGGGCGGCTGGGGACACGTCCTGCTGGACCACGTCGTCGCGGGCGACGCGCCTGCCCCCTCCGACCTCGAGCGCCATGCCTGGCTCGACCACGGCACGGACTTCTACGCGCCGCTGACGATCGAGAACGCCCCGGGGGGCGAGCGCATCGCGATCGCCTGGATGAACAACTGGGAGTACGCCACGTCGACGCCGACCGCCGGGTGGCGGGGTTCGATGACCCTGCCGCGCACCCTCGCGCTGCGCACGCTCGACGGACGGCTGGTGCTGACCTCCCGGCCGGTCGACGTGCCGGGTGCGCCGGCTCCGCGTCGGCTCCGGGGCCAGGAGGGCGTCCTCGACGACCGCACCGTGCCCGTCCCGAGGGCCGCGGACGACGGTGCCGTCCTGCTGACCGTCGAGTTCGAGCTCGGCGACGCGACGTCCTTCGGTCTGCACGTGCGTGCCGGGGGCGACGAGCGCACGGTCGTCGGGTACGACGTCGCGGCGGGCCGGATGTACGTCGACCGGACGAGGTCCGGAGCGGTCGACTTCCATCCCGCGTTCGGCGGTGTGCACACCGCACGCCTGCCCGCACGCGAGGGCCGGGTGCGACTCCAGGTGGTCGTCGACCGGTCGTCCGTCGAGGTCTTCGGCAACGACGGGGAGGCGACGATCACCGACCTCGTCTACCCGAGCCGCGGCAGCGACCGCGTGGCCCTCTTCGCTGACGGAGGCCGCGTCACCGTGACGTCGTTCGAGGTCCGGCGGCTCGCGCCCGGGGCGTCCTGACGTGCGCAGGGGCCTCACCCCGGGCGCGGCACCCGTCCGTGTGACGTCCGCACGCGGGCCGGGGTGGGCCCCTACCCTCATCCCATGACGACGTTGTCCAGCACGGACGCCGCGACCGCGGGCCGGGGCGCCACGCCCCGCCGGCGGGCGACGATGCGCGACGTCGCGGCGCTGGCGGGCGTCGGGATCAAGACCGTCTCACGCGTGGTGAACGGCGAGCCCGGCGTGTCCGGCGCCATGGCGCAGCGCGTGAACGAGGCCGCCCGTGCGCTCAACTACCGCCCGGACCTGCACGCCGGGAACCTGCGTCGCAGCGAGCGGCGGTCCCTGAGCCTCGGCCTCGTGCTGGCCAGTGTGGACAACCCCTTCTCGGCGGCCATCCACCGTGCCATCGAGGACGTCGCCGGGGCGCAGGGCGTGGCTGTCCTGGCCGGCAGCACGGACGAGGAGCCGGACCGGGAGCGCGCCCTCGTTGCGGCACTGACCGCTCGTCGCGTCGACGGGCTCATCGTCTCGGCCATCACACCCGACCAGGGCTACCTGCGCTGGGAGCAGGAGTCGGGCACCCCGATCGTCATGGTCGACCGGCGCGCGGTGGGCATCGACGTCGACTCGGTCGTCGTCGACAACGCCGCCGGCGCCGGCCGCGCCACCCGGCACCTGCTCGAGCACGGCCACCGCCGGATCGCCTACCTGGGCGACCTCGGCAGCATCGACACCGCGCGCGAGCGGCACCGCGGGTTCGTGCGGGCGCTCGCGGACGCCGGCATCCCGGCGTCGTCGGCGCCCGCAGCGAACGACATCCACAGCGAGGTGGAGGCCGAGGCCGCGGTGCACGCCCTGCTGACCGGCCCCGAGGCGCCGACCGCGCTCTTCACGAGCCAGAACCTCATCACGATCGGTGCGATCCGCGCGCTGCGCACCCTCGGGCTGCAGCACCGGGTCGCCCTCGTGGGCTTCGACGACTTCCAGCTCGCCGACCTGCTCGAGCCGCGCGTCACCGTGATCGCGCAGGACCCGGCGCGCATCGGCGCGATCGCGGCGCAGCGCGTCTTCGACCGTCTGGCGTCGCGGGACCTGCCGACCGAGACGATCACCGTCCCCACCCGGCTCGTCGCGCGGGGGTCGGGCGAGATCCGGCCGGCCTGACCGGCCGTCCCCCTGTCGCGCCCGGGAGGGGCGCTGCCTGTCGAGGGGCCATCGCGCAGTCATCCGGCGATCTGGGCGGGAAGACTGCGGGTCGCACCGCGTGTCAGGACGACGAAGGACAGGCCTGCGAGCACGGCGGACACGACCATCGCGATGCCCATGGGCACGGCGGTGTCCTCGCCGGCGATCCCGACGAGCGGGGCGACGACGGCGGCGAGGGCGAACTGCAGGAACCCGAGGAACGCGGACCCGGTCCCGGCGTGGCGGCCGGCCTCGCCGAGCGCGAGGGCGGTGGCGTTGCCGAAGACCAGGCCGAACGAGCCCTGGAAGACAGCGAGCAGCACGAGCGTCGGGACGGTCGGGACGCCGTGGAGCGCGGCGGCGAGCAGGCCGGCCCCGGCGAGCGTCGCGGCCGCCAGGCCCGCGCCGATCATCGAGCGGTAGGGCACGCGGCCGGCGAGCGCCGCCGACACGGCGCTGGTCACGGTGATGGCCAGCGCGTTGAGCGCGAACACCAGCGAGAACTGCCCCTCGGACAGGCCGATGATGTTCTGCACGACGAACGGCGACGCGGAGATGTACGCGAACAGGCCGGCGAACGCGAAGCCGAACGTCAGGACGTACCCGGTGTACTGCCGGTTGGCGAGCACGTCGCGGGCCGTCGCGAGGGTGGTGCCGATGCCGCCGCGGGTGCGCTCGGCGACGGGCAGCGTCTCGCGCGCCCGCACGGCCGCGCCGACGAGCATGACCGCCACAAGCGCGGCGATCACCCAGAAGACCAGGCGCCAGCCGGAGCGGGCGACGATGAGGCCGCCGGCCAGCGGGGCGACCACGGGTGCGATGACGCTGACGATCATCAGGACGCCCAGCAGCTTCGCGGCGGCGGGGCCGCGCGAGGTGTCGGAGATGACGGCGCGCGCCAGGACGACGCCCGCCGCGCCGCCCAGGCCCTGGAGGAACCGTGCGCCGGCGAGGACCTCGACGGTGGGGGCGAGCGCGCACGCCACGGAGGCGACGAGGCACAGGGTGGTGCCGACCAGCAGCGGTCGACGACGGCCGATGCCGTCGGAGAGCGGCCCGATGAACAGCTGGCCGAGCCCGAGGCCGACGAGGAACGCGGTCATCGTCAGCTGGATGCCGCTCGCGGTCGTGCCGAGCTCGTCTGCCATCGCCGGGAAGCCCGGCAGGTACATGTCGATCGACAGCGGCGCGACGGCCGTGAGCAGGGCGAGGACGGCGACCAGTGCGGGGGCCAGGGGGAGCGGGGCGGCCGGGGGCGTTGCGGGGCGGGCGGGGGCGTCGGCGGACGCGGGCATGGTGGGCCTTCCGGACGTGCGGGGGGAGGCGGGCGACGATACATACGCGAACATACGTATGGCAAGATATGCGTTACGATGGGCGCATGGCGACAGCCCAGGCACCCGGGGTCGACCCCGGGGTCGACCCGACGCGGCCCGACGTGCCCGCGGTGCTCCGCGATCTCGCCTGGACAATCCACCGCCGCACCCCTCAGGTCGCCGGGATCGAGCCGCTGCCCACCACCGAGCTCGCCGTGCTCATGCACGTGCTGGAGTCCCCGGGCCTGTCGGTCGGCGAGGTGTCCCGTCACCTGGGCCTGCGGCAGAGCAACACCAGCGCCACGCTGCGCACCCTGGGCGACCGCGGTCTGGTCGCCCGGGAGCCGGACCCCGACGACCGTCGGGTCACCCGGCTCGTCCCCACCGAGCGCGCCCACGTCGCGCACGAGGCCATCGCCGAGGGCTGGGCCGGCCCCCTCGTCGACGCCCTGGCCGCGCTCCCCCCCGAGCACGCCGCCGCGCTCACGGCCGCGACCGAGGCGCTCCAGGCCCTCGACCGGTTGCTCCGCGCCCAGCAGCCGACCCCACCGGCCGGCACCCCGCCCCGCTGACCGCCCGGACGGCCACCCCGCCGCCGACCTCGTCGTTCGGCGGCCTCCGGAGCCCGATGCGCCGCCGAAGTGCGAGTTCGCGGGGGTCGGATCGACCTGTCGCGGGTGGGCGGTGGCATGCTGACCGGTGTGAGCCGCGTCCCGCTTCGTCGTGCCCTTGCCGACCTGCCCGCGTACGTGCCCGGGGCGCGCGCCGCCGTGGGGGCCGCCGCGTACAAGCTGTCCTCCAACGAGAACCCGTACCCGCCGCTGCCGTCGGTCGTCGCGGCGATCGCCGACGCGGCCGTCGACGTCAACCGGTACCCGGACATGTACGCGACCGAGCTCACCGAGGCCGTCGCGCGGCGGCTCGGCGTGGCCGCCGAGTCCGTGGTCGCGGGCACCGGGTCGGTCGCGGTGCTGGGCCACGTGCTGACCGCGGTGTGCGAGGCGGGCGACGAGGTGGTCATGCCCTGGCGGTCGTTCGAGGCGTACCCGATCGCCGTGACGCTCGCGCACGCGCAGCAGGTCCGGGTCCCCGTGGGCGCCGACGGTCGCCTCGACCTGCCCGCGATGGCCGCCGCGATCACCCCGCGCACCCGCGTCGTGCTGGTCTGCACGCCCAACAACCCCACGGGCCCCGCCGTGCGCGACGAGGAGCTGCGGACGTTCCTCGCCGCCGTGCCCCGCGACGTCGTCGTGGTGCTCGACGAGGCGTACGTGGAGTTCGTCCGCGACGCGCACGCGCCCGACGCGCTCGCGCTGTTCGCCGAGCACCCCAACGTCGTGCTGCTGCGCACCTTCTCCAAGGCGTACGGGCTGGCCGGCCTGCGGGTCGGGTACGCGGTCGCCCGGCCGCGGCTGGCCGCGGGGATCCGCACGGCCTCGACGCCGTTCGGCGTCTCGCACGTCGCCCAGCTCGCCGCGGTCGCGTCGCTGCGCGCCGAGCGCGAGCTGCTCGTCCGGGTCGACGCGATCGTCGCCGAGCGGACGCGGGTGCTCGCTGCCCTGCGGGCGCAGGGCTGGGACGTGCCGGACAGTCAGGCGAACTTCGTGTGGCTCCCCCTCGGGGACCGTGCGACGCACTTCGCCGAGGGTTGCGCGCGGGCCGGCGCGTTCGTTCGGCCGTTCGCCGGCGACGGGGTGCGCGTCAGCGTCGGGGAGCCGGAGGCGACCGACATCGTCCTCGAGGTCGCCGCGGACCACGCGCCGCGCTGACCACGCGCCGCGCCGCGCGGTGTGACCTGGTGGTCTGCGTCACACCGTGACACTCCAGCGAGTGATGCCAGTCAGCAGGCGCATTGACAGGCGTGCGGCGGCGCGAGTAGAACTCACCCGTCCCCGCGGATCCTCCGCGGCGGACGCGGAGGAGCGCCGTGCCACGTCTGCCAGAGCCGCCGCACATCCGCCTCCTGGGCACGCCGTGCGCGCTGGTCGACGACCTCGAGGTCGACCTCGGCGCGCCCAAGCAGCGCGCGGTCCTCGCCGCGCTCGCGCTGCGCGCCGGCCAGGCCGTCGGGCACGACGCCCTGATCGACGGCACCTGGGGCGCCGGCGCCCCCGCGAGCGCACGGGGGAGCGTCCACACCTACGTCTCAGGGCTGCGCCACGCGCTCGGCAAGGAGACGGTGCGCCGCACCCCGACCGGTTACATGCTGGCGGTCCCCCCCGACGCCGTCGACGTGCTGCACGCCGAGCGGCAGGCCCGCCGGGCCCGGGACGCGCACGACGCAGCCGACCTGGCGACGGCGCAGGCCGCGCTCGACGCCGCGCTGGCGCTGTGGCACGAGGGCGACGCGCTCGCGGGGGTGCCCGGACCGTTCGCGGCCGAGCACCGCGCCCGCCTCGCCCAGCTGCGCGTGCGGCTGCTCGTGGACAGGACCGAGATCCTCGCCGCCGCCGGCGCGGACGCCACGACGCTCGCCCACGCGGCCGACCGGCTGGCCGCGGAGGTCCCTCGGCACCCCTACGACGAACGCCTGCGAGGCGCCCTCATGGTGGCGCTGCACCACAGCGGTCGCACGGCCGCGGCGCTCGAGCAGTACGAGGACCTGCGGCGCTCGCTGAGCGACGACCTCGGCATCGACCCGGGTGCCGCGGCGCGGGCGCTGCACGCGACGATCCTCGCCGACGGGGACGTCGGGGCGGTGCCCGTCCTCGGCGCGACGCCGGTCGTCGCCGCCCGCACCCCGACGTCGACGGTCGCGGTGCCCGCGCCCGGTGCACCGTCGTCGCACGGACCCGGTGCACCGTCGGCGCCCGGACCGGGTGCCCCGTCGCCCGCGCCGCGACCCGCCGCCCAGCCGCGCGTCCCGGCGGCCCAGCTGCCGCCGGACCTGGCGACGTTCGTCGGCCGCTCCCGTGAGCTGCTCGAGGTGCTGCGCCTCGCGGGCGCCCCCGAGGGGCCGCGCATCGTGACCGTGGTCGGCGTCGGCGGGGTCGGCAAGACGTCCCTGGCCGTGCGGGCCGGTCACATGCTGCGCGACCGCTTCCCCGACGGCCAGGTGTACGTCAACCTGCGCGGCTTCGACCCGCGGCACCCGCCGGTCGCGCCGTCCGCGGCGCTGCGGCAGCTCCTCGCGGCGCTCGGCGTGCTGTCCGCGCCGCAGCAGCACGAGCAGCTCGTCGCGCTGTGGCGCAGCCTCGTCGCCGACCGTCGCCTGCTGGTCGTGCTGGACAACGCGGCGTCGACGGAGCAGGTCGAGGACCTGCTGCCCGGGACGGCGTCCAGCTTCGTCCTCGTCACGAGCCGCGACCGCCTGGGCGGGCTGGCCGTCCGGCACGGTGCCCGCGCCCTGCCGCTCGCGCGGTTCGAGCCGGCGGAGGCGCGGGAGCTGCTCGAGGGCGCGCTCGGGACCGCCGCGGTCGCGCGCGAGCCGGACGCCGCGCAGCGCCTCGTCCAGCTCTGCGACGCGCTGCCGTTCGCGCTGCGGATCGCGGCGGAGCAGGTCCTCGCGGGGGCGGGCGCGTCGATCGAGGCGATGGTCGCGCGGCTCGAGGACTCGCAGCACCGGCTCGACGCGCTCGACCTCGACGACGGCCCGTCGGCGTCCGTGCGCGGCGTCCTCGCCACCTCGACCGCGGCGCTCGACGACCCGCAGTCGCGCACCCTGTGCCTGCTGGCGGCCCTGCCGTGCGCGAGCACGTCGGTGCTCGCGACGGCGGCGCTGATGGACGTCGCACCCGACCGCGCGGCGCAGCTCCTGGACGAGCTGCGCGAGCACCACCTGCTGGAGCCCGTCGACGGACGCCACCTGATGCACGACCTCACGCGTGCCCACGCGGCGGAGCTCGCGGAGCACCTGTCCGACGACGAGCGGGCCGCCGCCCGCGAACGCCTGCTCACCTGGTACGTCCGCGCGCTCGTGGCGAGCTCCCGGCAGCGGCTCCTGCCGTTCGAGCCACCCGTCGCGCCGCACGCGCTGCCCGTGCTGCCCGACAACGCCGCACGCCTGCGCTGGGCGCTCGCCGAGCTCGCGAACATGGCGTCGCTGCTGCGCGAGGGCCACGCGCACGGCCACCACACCCTGGTGTGGCAGCTCGCGGTGCTGCTGTTCGAGACGTACTACGCGTCCGGCGGCGCGAGCGACTGGCTGGACGTGCTGCGCGTCGGGTCCCGATCGGCGCAGGCGCTCGGCGACAGCCGCGCGCAGGCCGTGCTGCTGAACCACGAGAGCGTCGCGTGCTCCCGGCTGGGGCGCAACGACGCCGCGGTGCGTCGGCTGCGGGAGGCGCTGCGCCTCCTCGAGGGCGACCGGTGGTGGTACCGCGTGAGCATCGTCGGCAACCTGGCCTCCACGCTGCGGGAGGCCGGCGAGTACGCCGGTGCGCTCGCGGCGGCGCACGACGCGTACGCCCTGTCCGTCGAGCTCGGTGACGGGTACTACGAGGTGGCGTCCGCGGACGTGCTGTGCGAGCTGTCCGCCGAGCTGGGCGAGTGGCGGCAGGCCGAGCGGTACGGCGAACCGGCCCTCGCGCTGGCGCGGGCCGAGGGCCACCGGGTGCTCGAGGCGAACCTGCTGGTCAACCTCGGCCTCGCGGCGGACGGGCTGCGGGACCACGACGCGGCGCAGCAGCGGTTCGCCCAGGCGCTGGACCTCTGCGCCGCCATCGGGGACCGGTACCACGAGGCGCTCGCGCTGTTCGGGTTGGCGCGCGTGCGCACTGCCCGCGACGGGCGGGCCGGCGAGGAGCAGGCGCGTCGGGACGCCGAGCGCGCGCTGCGACGGTTCCGGCAGCTGGGCGCGGAGGAGGCGGGCGCCGTGCAGGACTTCCTGGCGCGGCTGTCGGTCGGCGCGGAGCCCGTCGGCCAGGTCGGCGCGGACGCCGAGCGGCGGTAGGGCTACCCGGCGAGCGCGACGTCCCGCGCGGCCCGGACGACCCGCGCCCCCGGTGCTACCCGCGTCCCCGGTGATACCCGCGTGCGCGGTGCGACCTGCGCCCCCGGTGCGGTCCGCGTCCGCGCGGACTGCCAGATGAGCACGGCCTCGACGCGGCCGTCGGCCCCCAGCTTCGAGAAGATCCGGTTGACGTGGTTCTTCACGGTCTTCTCGGTCACGCCCAGCTCCGCAGCGACCTCGGTGTTGCGCAGCCCCCGGGCGATGCACGCCATCACCTGCGACTCGCGCGGCGAGAGGTCCGCGACCCCGTCGCCCGTGCGGCGCGGCTCCCCGTTCCCGTGGCGTCGCGTCGCGTCCGCTGCGGTCGGGGCAGCGGCTGCGGTCGCGAGCGTCAACCGGTACCGGGCGCTCGGCGGCGTGGTCCGGCGTGGCCGGACGGTCCCGACGAGGTGGTGCAGCGCGTCGCCCAGCGCCGACGGCCCGGGCGGCGCACCCGCCCCCGGCAGCACGGTCACCTCGAACGTCGGCAGGGAGTCCTCGAGGACCACGTCCAGCCCGCGGCTCGCGAACACGCCGCGGATCCGCGCCTCGATCTCGGGGCTGGAGATCGCGATCCGTACCCGGTAGCCACCCGTCGGGGTCGTCGTCATGAGTCGAGCGTGGCCGGGCGCGCTCCACGCCCGCTCCAGCGCGGCTCCAGAGCACCTCCAGCCGCAGCCGGAACCGCGACCCGCTCCCGCCCCGACGCCTCCTCACCGCGTCTCCCACCTCCTCCTCGGTCTCGTGAGACCGAGAGTTCCGGTCGTACAGGTCCCGGTCTCCTCGGTCTCGTGAGACCGGGGTATTCGGTGCTACACGAGCTCGAGGCGGCGGTCGCCGCCCTGGAGGTGGACGGCCGTGTCGAGCGGGCCGCCCGTCACGACACCGTCGGCGTCGAGCGTGAGGCGCCACCGCGCCCAGTCGCGCCCCGCGGCACCGACGACGACCACGGACCAGGCCGGGTCCTCGGCGAGCGCGGCCAGCAGGTCCGCGTCGCGGCCGCGCGCCCCGGCCACGACGAGCACGCCACCGCCGGCCGCGTCGACGGCCGGACCCGCGTCGTCGATGCGGGCGTGCGCCGACGGGCCGACGCCGACGGTCACGACGGGCACGTGGCGGGACCACGGGCTGGTGGCCAGCTCGTGCACCCACTGCTCGGCGAGCCGCAGCGCCTGCGCCAGGTCCCCGTCGAGGCAGGTCCCGGGGCCGCCGTGCGCCAGGTCGAGCAGGACCCGCCCGTGGGCGTCGTCGCCGAGCGTGACGAGGCGCGGGTACGGGGCGACGACCCGGTCGTCGAGCGCGACGTCCTGCAGCGGGCGCATGGGGGACGTCCACGACAGGCCGTCCTCGCCGGCGGTCCACCCGGCCGGCGGGCGGGCGTCGGGGGTGCTCAGGCGCAGCAGCACCTCGTCGTGCGAGACGACCATCGCGTACACGGCGGGGGCGGGGCGGCCCGCGTCGGCGCACGCGCGGGCGAGCGCCCGGGTCGTACGGTCGATGGTCCACGCGCCGGGGTTCTCGCGCCGGACCGCGACGACCGGGGGCGCGTTGCGGCGGGCGCGCCGGCGGCGGGTGACCGCGACGACGCTGCCGCCGACCAGGACGAGCGCCGCGATGCCCGCGGTGACCGCGACGAGGGCGGTCAGCCCGGTCGCCACGTACGAGGTGGCCGGGTCGTCGGCGTCACCGCCCGCGACGGGGTCCTCCTGCGGCGCTGAGCCCGTCGCCTGCTCGTCGGCCTGCTCGTCGGCCTCCTCGTCCTTCGAGGGCGCGTCCGCACGCTCGTCCGCGCGGGAGGTGGGCGAGGCGCTGGGCGTCGCCCGCACGGCGCGGGGGGCGGGCGTCGGCAGCGGGCCGACGACGACGCCGTCCCCGGTCGCGTCGGGCGGCAGCAGGAGCACCCAGCCGGGGCGGATGACGTTCGGGTCGCTGACGGTCATGCCGCCAGGCTGCGCGCGTCCCTCGTTGAGCTCGAAGATCTCCAGGGCGCGGTCGCCCGTGCCGAGCAGCCGCTCCGCGATCGAGAACAGGAACTCGGGCTGGCCCTCCCACGACTCCTGCACGACGTAGTACGTGACGTCGTCGCGCGTCTCGTCGACCGTGGTGACGTCCGTGGCCGCAGCGGTCGAGACCCCGGGCCCGAGCAGGGGCAGGACGAGCAGCGCGACGACCGCCGCGGCCCGTGCCGTGCGTGCACCTCGGTCCCGCCCGCCCAGCGTGCGCGCCCCCATGGTGCCTCCTCGTGCTCGTCGCCGACCGGCCGGCGGCGTGCACCGGCCGGGTCTCCGAGCCGATCGTGGGCGCGGCCGCAGGAGGGTGACAAACCTGGCATAGGCCTGCAGGCCCAACCGCCCCGGCGGCGGGTGGACCGCGTCGCCCGCGGCTTCCTAGCGTCGAGGTCGCTGGCACGTCGCCGCCGCCCGTCCGGGCACACGGCACGACCCGAAGGGACCACCGATGCCGAACCTGAACATCACCTACGCCGAGATGTCGGACAGCGCGAGCCGGCTGCGCGCGAACAAGGCCGAGATCGACGCACGCCTGTCGGACAGCAAGTCGCTCGTGAACTCCCTCGTGGCCTCCGGCTTCGTCACCGACCAGGCGTCGGGGCGGTTCGACGAGGTCAACACGCAGTTCGTCACCGCCGCCAACGAGCTGATGACGAACCTGGAGACGCTGTCGCAGTGGCTCGACCAGGCCGTGACCGCGCTGCAGGACGTGGACACGCAGATGGCGAGCTCGCTCCGGCAGGGCTGAGCACAGACCCGCCCGCGCCGACCCCTCCCCGGCGCGGGCGTCCTACCCCCGTGCACGCCGCCTGCGCAGGAAGAGCCTCGATGCGCCTCATGATCACGCTGGCCAGGCCGGGTGCCTGGGTGGCCGACGTCGTCGTGGACGCCGACCCGCTGACCTGCGTCCGGGACGTCGTGAAGAACGCCGTCGACGGTCTGGACCCCTCGCGCCACCCGTGCGACGGGCTCGACCTGACGACGCTGCACGTGGACCGCTCCGTCGTGGACGCCGCGCTGCCGCTGGCCGCGAGCGGCGTCCGCGACGGATCGGTGCTGTGGCTCGGCGGGCCGGACCCCACGCCCGTGCCGCCGCCGGCACTCGTGACGCTGCGCGTCGTCGCCGGGCGGGAGGCCGGCACGGTGTGGCACCTGACGGCCGGGCACCACGACCTGGGCGTCGACGCGGCGGGGCGGGTGGTCGTGGGCCTGGCACCGGCGGTCGTCGCGACGGTCCGGGTGACGTTCGACGCGCGCGTGCACGTCGAGCCGTGGCCGGTCGACGCGGGCCCGGGCACCGTCGCAGCGCCCGCCGCGCTGCTCGACGGCAACCCGCTCCCCGTCGACGGCGCGCCGTGGCCGCAGACCGCCCTGCTGCACGTCGGCGAGCAGCTGCTCGAGGTGCACCCGGCGACCGTGCCCGACGCGGTCCTCGAGCCCTCGCCCGACGGCGAGCACCTCGACTACAACCGCCCGCCGCGCCTGCTGCCGCCGCAGCGGCGCACCGAGTTCCAGCTGCCGCCCGAGCCGC
This sequence comes from Cellulomonas sp. S1-8, assembly GCF_026184235.1. Classification (NCBI taxonomy): domain Bacteria; kingdom Bacillati; phylum Actinomycetota; class Actinomycetes; order Micrococcales; family Cellulomonadaceae; genus Cellulomonas; species Cellulomonas sp. S1-8. Next base: position 4,241,099 of record NZ_CP110806.1, on the reverse strand, counting down.
GCGCCCAGCAGCCCGCGGTGATGCCGTGGCTGACCGCGCTGCTGCCCGCGGTCGGCGCCGTCGCGATCTCGCTCGTCATGCGCAACCCGATGTACCTGATGTTCGCGGCGATGTCGCCGGTCATGGTGCTGGGGAGCTGGCTGTCGAACCGGCGTGGCGGCAAGATCGGCCACCGCCGCCGCCTCGCGGAGCACCGCGCGGACCTCGAGCGCGTCGAGGCCGAGGTGCTGACGGCGCTGGAGACCGAGCGCGCGGACCGCCGCATCGCCAGCCCGGACCCGGCCGAGCTGCTGCTCGTCGCGACAGCGCCGCGCGCCCGGCTGTGGGAGCGCCGGCGCACCGACCCCGACCACCTGCTGGTGCGCGTCGGCACCGCGGACCTGCCGAGCACCCTCGTCGTCACCGAGGGCGAGGGGATCAGCCGCAAGCAGGAGCCGCGCACGTCGAGCGACGTCCCCGCGGCGCTGTCGATCGCGCAGGCCGGCGTCGTCGGGCTCGCGGGGCCGGACGAGTGGCCGCGGCGCGTCGCGCGGTGGTTCGTCGCGCAGCTCGCCGTGCTGCAGAGCCCCCGCGACGTGCAGCTGTACATCCTGACGGACGCCGAGGGGGACCGCTGGTGGCGGTGGGCCGCGTGGCTGCCGCACGTGCGGCCGATGCTCGGGCAGCAGTCGCTGGCGCTCGTCGGCTCCGACGCGGAGACCCTGGCGCGGCGCGTCGCCGAGCTGCTGGACCTCGTCCAGGGCAGGCAGCGGGCGCGGCTGGCGGCGGGGGCGCGCGCGTCGCTGCCGGACCCGGACGTCGTCGTCGTGCTCGACGGTGCGCTGCGGCTGCGCGCGCTGCCGGGTGTCGTCTCGATCCTGCAGGAGGGACCGGCGGTCGGGGTCTTCTGCGTGTGCGTCGACGCCGACGAGCGGACCCTGCCGGAGGAGTGCACGGCCGTCGTCGTCGGCGGGCCCGGCAGGCGCGCGACGCTGCGGGCGCAGCGCGCGGAGCGGGTCGACGCGATCCGCGTCGACGAGGTCGGCGACGACTGGTTCACCGCGGTCGGGCGCAGCCTCGCGCCGCTGCGCGACACCAGCAAGGCCGTCGGGGAGGCCGCGCTGCCGTCCGCCGCGCGCCTGCTGGAGATCCTCGACCTGACCGACCCGGGACCGGCCGCGATCGCCGCCCGCTGGAGCGGCGGCGGCAGCACCACGCGGGCCGTCGTGGGGGTGTCGCTCGACGGGCCGTTCGCGCTCGACCTCGTCGAGCACGGGCCCCACGGCCTGGTGGCGGGCACCACGGGCTCGGGCAAGTCGGAGCTGCTGCAGACGGTCGTCGCGTCGCTCGCGGTGGCGAACCGGCCCGACGCCATGAACTTCGTCCTCGTCGACTACAAGGGCGGCGCCGCGTTCAAGGACTGCGTCGACCTGCCGCACACCGTCGGCATGGTCACCGACCTCGACCCGCACCTGGTGCAGCGCGCGCTGGCGTCGCTGGGGGCCGAGCTCGCGCACCGCGAGCGCATCCTGGCCGCCGCCGGCGTGAAGGACCTCGAGGACTACCTCGGGGCGCGCGCCCGCCGCACGGAGCTCGACCCGCTGCCGCGGCTGCTCATCGTCATCGACGAGTTCGCGTCCGTGGCGCGCGAGCTCCCCGACTTCGTCACGGGCCTGGTGAACATCGCGCAGCGGGGACGCTCGCTGGGCATCCACCTGCTGCTCGCGACGCAGCGGCCGTCGGGCGTCGTCTCGGCGGAGATCCGCGCCAACACGAACCTGCGGATCGCGCTGCGCGTGACCGACGCGGGCGACAGCACCGACGTCATCGACTCCCGGGAGGCCGCGGGCATCTCGCCCAACCAGCCCGGCCGGGCGTTCGCGCGGCTCGGGCACAGCGCGCTCATCCCGTTCCAGGCCGCGCGCGTCGGGGGGCGTCGGCCGCTGCGGCGCGCCGAGGTGCCCGCGCCGTTCCTGCGGACCGTGTCGTGGTCCGACCTGGGCCGGCCCGTGCCGGAGCGTCCGCGCGGCGAGCAGTCCGAGGGCGAGGCGACGGACCTGTCGGTGCTGGTCCGGGCGATCGGCCAGGCCGCCGACATGCTCGGTGTCGCGCAGCAGCGCCGGCCGTGGCTGCCGGCGCTGCCCACGTCGCACGTCGCGGACCTCGCGGCCGACCCGACCCCGGGTGAGCCGCGCTTCGTGTGGGCGCGGTCGGACCTGCCGCGCCGCCAGCGGCAGGAGGACGTGGTCGCGGACCTGGCGACGTTCGGGCACCTGCACGTCGCAGGTGCGCCGCGGTCGGGCCGCTCGCAGACGCTGCGGACCTTCGCCGCGGCCGCGTGCGCCGCCGCGAGCGTCGCCGACCTGCACGTCTACGGCATCGACTGCGGCAACGGCGCGCTGCTCGCGCTGGCCCGGCTGCCGCACTGCGGTGCCGTCGTGCAGCGCACCGAGACCGAACGCGCCGCCCGGCTGCTCGCCCGCCTGCACGCCGAGGTGCAGCGCCGGCAGCGGGTGCTGGGCGAGGGCGGGTTCGCCGACGTCACCGAGCAGCGTGCCGCGGCAGCGCCGCAGGACCGGCTCGCGCACGTGCTGCTGCTGATCGACCGGTGGGAGGGCTTCACCGGCACGCTCGGCGAGCACGACGGCGGGGCGCTCACCGACGCGGTCTACAACCTGCTGCGCGAGGGCGCGAGCGCGGGTGTGCACGTCGTCGTCGCGGGGGACCACACGCTGCTGGGCGGGCGCATCGGGACGCTGTGCGAGGACAAGCTGGTGCTGCGGCTCGCCGACCGCACCGACGCGGCCCTCGCCGGGCTGAACGCCCGGTCGTTCCCCGAGAACCTGCCCCACGGCCGCGGGCTGCAGGTGCCCGGTGCGGTCGAGACGCACGTGGCGCTGCTCGACGTCGACCCGTCCGGCCCGGCGCAGGTCGCCGCCCTGCACGCGCTCGGCGAGCGGCTCACGGCACGCGAGGCGCACGTCCCCCGCGCGGCCCGCCCGCCGCGCATCGCCGCGATGCCGGCGCGCCTGACGTTCGAGGACGCGTGGCCGCTCGTCGACCCGTCCCCGGCGTGGGCGCTGCTGGGCCTGGGTGGGGACGAGCTCGAGCCCGTCGGTGCGGACCTCGCGGCCGACGTGCCGACGTTCCTCGTCGCCGGGCCGGGGCGCTCCGGACGCAGCACGCTGCTGGCCGTCATGGCCGAGTCCCTGCTGCGGCAGGGCACCGAGCTCGTCATCGGTGCACCCCTGCGGTCACCCCTGCGGGACCTCGCGGGGCGTCCGGGCGTGCGTGCCGTCCTCCTCGACGACGCCCCCGACGAGGCGACGCTCGCGCCGCTCGTGGACGCGGGCGACGGGCCCGTCGTGCTGCTCGTCGACGACGCCGAGGTGTGGCGCGACGCACCCGCCCGCGAGTGGCTGCGCCGCCTCGTGCGCCGTGCCCAGCAGGACCGCCGCGGCCTCGTCATCGGCGGGGAGCTCGGGGCCGTCGCCTCCGGTTTCACCGGCTGGCAGGCCGACGTCAAGAAGAACCGGCGCGGGGCGCTGCTCTCGCCGCAGAACCTCGCCGACGGCGACCTCGTCGGCGCGCGACTGACCCGGTCGCAGCTCGCGGCACGGATCGTCCCCGGGGCGGCGCTCGTGCACCTCGGCGACGGCACGTACGTCACCACCCAGGTGCCCGCGGCACCCGTCACCGCACCGAAGGAGATGGTCTGATGGCCGACCTCGTCGTCAGGGACGACCTCGGCGAGCTCGCGCACGAGCTCGACCGGCTGATCGGGGAGTTCGAGGGGGCCCTGGACCTGCAGGACGACAGCAAGGGCACGTGGGGGCAGCTCAACGCGAACCTGTCGATGGGCGACTTCGCGGACAACTGGACCGTGCACCGCGACAAGATGGTCGAGGACATGAAGAAGCTGCGTGACAAGGTACGTGCCGCCGCCGACGCGTGGGCGCAGGCCGAGGCGGACCTCACGGCGTCGCTCGGGGACGACCAGTGAGCATCGGGCAGCAGGGCCTGTACTTCCCGACCCCCGCGCCCAGCGAGTGGACCGTCGTCGGGTGGTCCGACGACCCGGTGCGCGGCGGTGACCTCGAGAAGGTCACCGAGTTCCGCCGGCGGTACGTCGGGATCTCCGAGACCCTCGACAGCGCCGTCGGGCGGCTCGACCGCGTCGTGTCCCAGGGGAGCGAGGGGCTCGCGGGCCAGTACGCCGAGGGGCTGCGCGAGGACGCCGGCAAGGTGCGTGAGCAGCTGTCCAAGGCCGCCGTGCGCTACGGGGACGTCGCGCGCGAGGTCACGACGTACGAGCCCGAGCTCGACCACGCGCTCACCGAGACGCGCGCCGGGCTGGCCGACGCCCAGGCCGGCGCCGACGCCCTCGTGGCAGCGGAGGGGCTGCCCGACGGCAAGCCCGACGAGGAGGGCGTGCTGGACCCCGACGAGACCGCGAAGGACGCGCAGAAGCGCGACCGCATCGCCACCGCGGGGGACGCGGTCTCGGCCGCGAAGCGCCGCGTCCAGACGGCGTTCGACCGGCTGCAGGTCGCCGGCAAGCGCCTGGGCGACGCCGTGAACTGCAAGAACTACGACGACGGGCTGACCGACTCGACCTGGGACAAGGTCCTCGCGGTGCTGAAGATCGTCAGCAAGGTCCTGGCGATCATCGCCATGGCACTGGCGATCCTCTGCTTCCTCTTCCCGGGGGTGGCGCTGCTCCTGGCGGCGAGCGTGATCGTCGCGTTGGCGGCCGTCGCCGTCGCGGGGATCCTGTACGCCAAGGGTGAGGAGGGGCTGCCGGACCTGCTGTTCGCGATCTTCGGGGTGCTGCTGCTCGGTGGTGCGACCGTCGCGACGCTCGTCGGGCGCAGCATCGGCAACGCGGCGCGCGCGGCACGCACCAACATCGGGGACACCCTCGGCGGGATCGCGATGAACTCGTTCGGTCCCGGCGGGCGGATCATGCCGGTGATCGGCCGCAACGCCGCGCAGTGGCGCAAGCAGTCGGACTGGTTCGACAACCCGCTGACGTCGTGGCTCATGCGGGCGGGCGGCCGCGGCGGACTCGTCCCCGAGGTGGGGTTCTGGCGTTCGTCGATCGAGCAGATGAGCACGGCGATGAAGATGTGGCCGAAGCTGTGGACGTCGCCGGGGGCGTTCTTCAAGGAGTGGGCCGGCGTCGTCGGTGGCTGGGGCGGGTACCGCAGCATCGCGGGCCTGCAGCAGATCACCGGGCAGGCGACCAACCCCGTGTGGTGGGCGTGGGGCGTGGGCAACTCGATCTTCACGATCGGCACAGGGCTGATCTGGACCGGTGGCCGCACCGAGTGGCGCAAGCCCGAGGATTCGTGGATCCCCACCTACGGCACGGTCGGGGGTGACGAGTGAGCGCCGCTCTCACGCTGCCCGCCGTCGCGTGGCGGTGGCAGTGGGTGCCGGCGTCCGACGCACCGGAGGCGGACGCCGCGGCCTGGCTGACGTCGACGGCCGACGTGTTCACCGGCTGGGCCCGCGACGGTCTGACGGACGCCACGGCGTTGCCGCCCGAGGTGCGCGCCGAGGTCACGCCCGAGGGCGTCGGCCGCGTCGTCGCCCTGTGGTTGTGGGGCCGGGCGGGGGAGTGCCCGCCCGGCGCGCGGCTCGTCTGGGGTGCCGCGTTCACGTCCGCCGATCGTCCCCGGTGGGCGCCCGTGCTCGTCACGGTGGAGTTCCGGGTGCCCCTCGCGGACGACCCGTCGTACCTCATGGACGACGTCGGGGCGCGGGGCGCCGACGACGACGCCCGCCCGGCCGTCGTGGACTACGTCACGACCGCCGCCGGCGACGGGCTGCGGGTCGGCGCGCTGGTCCGCGAGCCGTACGGTGCGGCCGCCTTCCGCGTCGACGCCGCGGTGCGCATCGACGTCCCGGCGCACGACGACTCGGGTGCGACCGCCGTGGACGTCCTGCTCGCCACCCGCGTGCAGGACCTGGGCCTGGCCGGTGTCGTCGGGCCGGGCGTCGAGGAGCTCATGCACCTGGTCGCCGAGCAGTTCCTGCCCGGCCCGGACGGGACGACCGGCATCGTGCTGGCGCCCGCGGAGAGGAGCATGCCGTGATCGACGTCGAGGTGCTGCTGCCCGAGGGGTGGCTGCGCGTGCCCACGACACCTGGGACGCAGCGAGTCCGCACCCGGGTCGTCGAGGACGTGGTCCGCCGGTTCGTCCCCGAGTCGCTGCCCCGCGACAAGGCCGGGCCGTGGCGCAAGGAGCTGCGCAAGCAGCTCTCCGCGGCGGTCGAGGACGCCGAGGGTGCCGGCGCGCACTCGGTGCTGCTGCCCCTGACCGAGTACGGCGGCATGCGTCTGCCCGGGTCCCTGCTGGTCACGGTGCTGGAGGACGACCCGACGGTCGCCGCCCAGGACCTGCTCGACGACGTGCTCGCGGACGCCGGCGACGACGGGGTGCTCCTGGACGTCGGTGGCGGCCCGGCGGCACGCGTCGAGACCGTCGTCGACAGCTCGCGCATCGGCCGCACCCACCCCTCGCTCCGCGTCGTGTACTACGTCGCGCACCCGCAGGAGCCGGGCGTCTGGGGCCTGCTGACGTTCACCGTGCTCACGGACGGCGACACCGAGGCGGTGCCCGTGCGGGCCGTCGTCGCGATGTTCGACGCGGTCGTCGGCACGCTGCAGTGGGTCGAGCACGACGGCGGGCCGTCGGCGGACGAGGTGCTCGCGCAGCTGGAGGGGTTGGCGCCGGCGGCGGTGTGAGGGGTGCGGGTCTGCCGTGGTGCTCTGGCCGGCCACGATGGTCGCCGCGGTCCGGCGGTGCCTACCGGTCGCAGGAGCAGACCATGTTCTGCTTGAGGACCTGCTCGCCGTCCTCGGGTCGCGCCCACGCCCGGGCCTCCTCGAGCGACGCGAACGACCGGCCCGCGAGGCGCCCGTTCGCGAGCATGACGACGACCTCGATCTCGTCGCGCGGGTCGGTCCAGGGTGCGGTGCTGCTCGTCATGTCGCCCTTCCCGTCGTCGGTCATGGGTCCATCGTGCCCCGCGCGGATCTGGTCGTGCTGATCCTGGACGGCCGGTGGCGGACTGCGGATCGGGGCTGCGTGCCGTGCCGGCGGCGGCTGTGGACCCTCGACAACGTCGCCGCGGTGCGGTTGTCGGACGTCGGTCCTTCTAACCTACGCATCCGTAGCCTACGCTGACGTAGGTTCGCATCCCGAGGTGAAGGAGAACCGCGTGAGCACGTCCGCACCCGCGGCTGACGGTCCCCTGAACGACGACGGTCTCGTCCAGCTGCTCACCCCGGCCGGCGAGCGCGTCGCGCACCCCGAGTACGACGCGTGGGCCGCCGACGTCGACCCCGACCGGCTGCGCGCGATGTACCGCGACATGGTCCTCACGCGCCGCTTCGACTCCGAGGCCACGTCCCTGCAGCGCCAGGGCGAGCTCGCCCTGTACGCCCAGTGCCTCGGCCAGGAGGCCGCGCAGATCGGGTCCGGTCACGCGCTCGCCCCGCAGGACCACGTGTTCCCGTCCTACCGCGAGCACGGCGTCGCGCAGGTGCGCGGCCTGGAGATGACCGACCTGCTGCGGCTGTTCCGCGGTGTCGACCACGGCGGCTGGGACCCGGCCGACCACGGCTTCCACCTGTTCACCCTGGTCATCGGCTCGCACACGCTGCACGCCACCGGCTACGCGATGGGCGTCCAGCGTGACGGGCTCGTCGGCACGGGCGACCCGACGCGCGACACCGCCGTCGTCACGTACTTCGGTGACGGCGCGACCGCGCAGGGCGACGTCAGCGAGGCCCTCGTCTTCGCGTCCGTCAACCAGGCGCCCGTGGTGCTGTTCTGCCAGAACAACCAGTTCGCGATCTCCGAGCCGACGTCGCGGCAGTCGCGCGTGCCGCTCGCGGACCGCGCCCCCGGCTTCGGCATCCCCGCCGTGCGCGTCGACGGCAACGACGTCCTGGCGACGTACGCCGTGACGCGCCAGGCGCTCGAGCGTGCCCGCAGCGGCGGCGGCCCGACGTTCATCGAGGCGTACACCTACCGCATGGGCGCGCACACGACGTCGGACGACCCGAGCCGCTACCGCACGTCGGAGCAGGAGGAGCACTGGCGCCGCCGCGACCCGATCGAGCGGGTGCGCGTGCACCTCGAGCGGACGGGCGAGCTGCCGGAGGTCTTCCAGGTGCAGCTCGCCGCCGAGTCCGACGCCCTCGGCGAGCACATCCGCACCACGGTGCGCGCGATGGGCCACCCGTCGGCGCACAGCATGTTCGACCACGTCTACGCCACCCCGCACGCCGTCGTCGACGCCGAGCGGGCCTGGTTCCGCCAGTACGAGCAGTCCTTCAGCGACCACGACGCCCACGGAACGGCAGGAGGTCACCGATGACCCTCACGACCGAGCGCACCACCGACCTGCCGCCGGCCCCCGCGCCGGCGCCGTTCCCGACGGGCACGCAGAAGCTGCCCATGGCCAAGGCCCTCAACCTGGGCATGCGCCGCGCGCTGGGGAACGACCCGCGCGTGCTGCTCATGGGTGAGGACATCGGGCGCCTCGGCGGGGTGTTCCGCGTGACCGACGGCCTGTTCGCCGAGTTCGGCGAGGACCGCGTCGTCGACACCCCGCTCGCCGAGTCCGGCATCGTCGGCACCGCCATCGGCCTCGCGCTGCGCGGGTACCGACCGGTGTGCGAGATCCAGTTCGACGGGTTCGTGTTCCCCGCGTTCGACCAGATCACCACGCAGCTCGCCAAGATGCACTACCGCTCGCAGGGGCGCCTGAGCCTGCCGGTCGTCATCCGCATCCCCTTCGGCGGCGGCATCGGGGCGGTCGAGCACCACAGCGAGTCCCCGGAGGCGCTGTTCGCGCACACCGCGGGCCTGCGCGTCGTGTCCCCGTCGACCCCGGCCGACGCCTTCACGATGATCCAGCAGGCCATCGCCTCGCCGGACCCCGTGATCTTCCTCGAGCCGAAGGGCCGGTACTGGGAGAAGGGCGACGTCGACCTCGACGCCCCCCTGCCCGCACCGCACGGCGGCCCCACGGGCCTCGACCACGCGCGCGTCCTGCGCCGCGGCACCGACGTCACGGTCGTCGCGTACGGCCCGACGGTCGCCACCGCGCTCAAGGCCGCCGACGCCGCCGCAGCCGAGGGGACGAGCATCGAGGTCGTCGACCTGCGCACGATCTCCCCGCTCGACACCGCGACGGTCGCCGCGTCCGTGCAGCGCACCGGCCGGTGCATCGTGGTCCACGAGGCGCCCGTGCTCTACGGGACGGGCGCCGAGATCGCGGCCCGCATCACCGAGGAGTGCTTCTTCCACCTGCAGGCACCCGTGCTGCGGGTCGGGGGCTTCCACACCCCGTACCCCGTCGCCAAGATCGAGCACGACTACCTGCCCGGGCTCGACCGGCTGCTCGACGCCGTCGACCGCGCCCTCGCGTTCTGAGCTGTCGCGTTCTGACCCATCGCACCACCGGAGAGCCACGCGTGCCCACGTACCAGCAGTTCCCCCTGCCCGACGCCGGCGAAGGCCTCACCGAGGCCGACATCGTCACCTGGCACGTCGCCGTCGGCGACCGTGTCGAGGTCAACCAGACGATCGTCGAGATCGAGACCGCCAAGTCGCTGGTCGAGCTGCCGTGCCCGTGGGCGGGTGTGGTCTCCCGGCTGCTCGTCGCCGCCGGCGCGACCGTCGAGGTCGGCACCCCGATCATCGAGGTCGACGTCGACCCGGACGGCGCCTCGCCGGCGCCCGGCGCGGCGCCCGGCGACGCCACCGGGCCGGTCGACCACGGCGTGCGCGCCCGGCACCCGCGCCCCAGCCGGTCGTCGACCGAGCCGGGCGGCGCCGACGAGATCGAGGCGGCCGGTGCGTCCGGGTCCGGTGCGGTGCTCGTCGGCTACGGCGTGGCCGACGCGGGCAGCGCGCGACGGCCGCGCGCGACCACGTCCGCCGCCGAGGCCGAGCCGGCCCGCGACGCGTCGCCGACCGCCCCCGCGCGCGGCGGCACCCCGCACGCGCTGGCCAAGCCGCCCGTGCGCAAGCTCGCGCGTGACCTGGGCGTCGACCTCGACGCCGTGACGCCGACGGGCCCCGGCGGCATCGTCACCCGGGAGGACGTCCTCGCGCAGTCGGTCCGCGGCGACGGGCGGGCCCTGGCGACGTACCCCGGCGACGACCGCCCGTGGGCGGCCGGCGGCACCGTCAGCCCCGACGGGCGCCAGACGCGCGTGCCGGTGAAGTCGGTGCGCAAGCGGACCGCCGAGGCGATGGTGTCGTCCGCGTTCAGCGCCCCGCACGTCACGGTCTTCCACACGGTCGACGTGACCCGCACCATGAAGCTCGTCGAGCGGCTGCGCGCCGATCGCGAGTTCGCCGACGTCCGCGTGACGCCGCTGCTCATCGCCGCCAAGGCGCTGCTGCTCGCCGTCGACCGCCGCCCCGAGATCAACGCGTCGTGGGACGAGGCGACGCAGGAGATCGTCTACAAGCACTACGTGAACCTCGGCATCGCGGCCGCGACGCCGCGCGGGCTCGTCGTACCGAACATCAAGGACGCGCACCGGCTGGACCTGCTGAGCCTCGCGCGCGGCCTGGGGGAGCTGACGGCGACGGCCCGCGCCGGACGCACGTCGCCCGCCGACATGTCCGACGGCACGATCACCGTCACCAACGTCGGGGTCTTCGGCATCGACACCGGCACCCCGATCCTCAACCCGGGGGAGGCGGCGATCCTCGCGTTCGGCGCCGTCCGGCAGCAGCCGTGGGTGCACAAGGGCAAGATCAAGGTCCGCCACGTCACGCAGCTCGCGCTGAGCTTCGACCACCGCCTCGTCGACGGCGAGCTCGGCAGCCGGGTCCTCGCCGACATCGCCGCGGTCCTCGCCGACCCGGCCCAGGGTCTGGTCTGGGGCTGACGCCCCGGAGGGTCGGCGGCGACGCCTCGTCGTTCTGGTGCCCCGACGGTTCCGGGGGTGCCGACGGACGTGCCGACATCGAGACCGGCCCCCGGTGGTCCGTCTGCCGCGATCAGCCACCTCAGCCCGGCCTCGCGGTCGGGACGGGAGGCCGGTGCGGCGTGCTCCGCCCGGCTCCGTGGGTCGCGTCCGGTAGGTGAGACGTGCCGTCGTCGAGACCGGGCTGAGTCGTCGACAGCGGCCCACAAGACGACTCAGGCCGGTCTCGACGACGGGGCATCTCACGACGTGGGACCTGACCGGGGGAGACCAGCCCGCGGCCTGCGGCGACGGTGATCGGGACGACGGTGATCGGGACGACGGGGCGGTGGTGACCGGGGGCGTGGCGTCCCATGCCGGTCACACGGGGGTACCGGCCGGCCTGAAGCGTTTCGGTGGCTGGACCGTGGAGCGTGCGGGGGCGATGTTCGGCGGGTGCCGGCCGACGCGAGGACGACGAGGACCTCGGGCCCGGCCCCGGTGGTGCTCGCGCGCGGGGTCGGCCTGACCGCAGCGGTGCTCGCGGGCGCCGTCGCCGGCCACTGCCTCGCGGGCGGGCACGTGCCCGGACCAGCGGTCCTCGGGGCGATCGGCGCGCTGGTGCTGGTCGCCGGGGTGCTGGGTGCACGGGTCGCGTCCGGCCGGTCGACACGGGTCGCCGCCGCGTTCGCCGCCGCGGGCCTGGCCGTCGCCCTGCACCCGGTGCTCGCGATGCTCGCGTCCACCCCCGTGGTCGGCCTCGCCGCCGGCTCCCACGCCGCCCACGGCACGACCGCCGCGGCGGGGACGGGGGCCGCGGACGCCGGGATGACGGGCCGGGTCACCGACGACACCGCGACGACGGGCGCTGCTGCGGCCGCCGTCGACCTGGCGGCCTTCACCGCCGCCGGCGTGGACCTCGCCGCCGTCCGCGCCGCCGGCACGGACCTCGACGCGCTCGTCGCGGCCGGGCTCGACGCCCCGACGCTCACCGCTGCCGGTCTCGACCCCGCCGACCCCCATGCCCCGCACACCCTCGCGGCCCTCGTCGCGGCAGCCGACCGCGCCGCTGCGTCGACGGCAGCAGGGACGGGCAGCGCGGCGCCCGACGCAGCCGCACCCGATGCCGCTGCTCCCGCCGCCGCACCCGATGCCGCTGCTCCCGCTGCCGCACCCGATGCCGCTGCTCCCGCTGCCGCACCCGATGCCGCTGCTCCGGCACCCGCGTCCGGTGTCGCCGCCGTGATCCCCGCCGACCTTGTGCGGCAGGCGGCGGTCGCGGTCACCGTGCTCGTCACGGCGCTGCTGGCGGCCGCCGTCCTGACCCTCCCGGGTCGCGGCCGCCGACCGGCGGCGCCGCGCCTCGCCGTCGCGTGAGCCCGCTGCGGGCAGGTCCGTCCGCGGTGCGCCTGCGGTGTGCCGGTCCGACCGCGGTGCGCCTGCGGTGTGCAGGTCCGTCCGCGGTGCGCCTGCAGCAGGCACGTCCGACCGCGGTGCGCCTGCGGTGTGCCGGTCCGTCCGCGGTCCGTCCGCGGTGCGCCGGTCCGTCCGGGGTGACCCCGCGGTGCGCCGGTCGGACCGTGGTCCGTCGGCAGCGTGCTCGTCCGGCCGTCGTGCGCCGGTGGCGCGGTTCGCCCGGGGACGCGTGCGCGTGATGGGATCGAACCGTCGTCCCCTCAGGAACAGGTGGTCATCGTGTCGTCCGTCGTCCCGGCCGTCCGCGCCCGCGTCGTGCGGCGGACCGGAGTGCTCGCCGCCCTCGCTCTCGCACTCGCCGTGCTCGGTGCGTCGCCCGCTGCCGCGCACAACGCGCTGCGGTCCACGGACCCCGCTGACGCCTCGACGGTCGCGACGGCGCCCGCGCAGGTGACGCTGACGTTCGACCAGGCGGCGCTCGAGCTGGGCACGGAGATCCTCGTCACGGGCCCGGACGGTGCGCTCGTCAGCGACGGGCCCGCGCAGCTGGCCGACGTGTCCGTCGTGCAGCCCCTCGTCGCGACGTTGCCCGCCGGCGCGTACACCGTCGCGTGGCGCGTGACGTCGTCCGACGGGCACCCGCTGACGGGGACGTTCACGTTCACGGCCACCGAGGCGGTCGGTGCCGCCCCGTCGCCCGAGCCGACGGCGGCCCCGGAGCCGACGCCCGACGAGCCGACCGCCACGGCCGCGCCCACCGACGACGCGCAGGAGCCGGCGGACGACCCCGACGACGGCGTCACGGCAGCGCCCCTCGACGAGGACGCCGCGGAGCCCGGTGACGGGGGGGTGCCCGTCGCGGTGTGGCTCGCCCTCGGCGCAGGTGTCCTCGCCGCGCTCGTCGGCGGGGGTGCCGCGCTCGCGGCGGCGCGCCGCCGGGCCGACGCCGCGGACGCCGCCGACGCCGCCCGCCCGGTCACCTCCGACCCGACCGCCGCCGACCCGACGCTCCGGCCCGACCCGACCGCCGCCGACCCGACGCTCCCGCCGGACCTGACGTTCCCCGTCGACCCGACACCCCCGCCGGCCACACCCCCGCCCGCCACACCCCCGCCGGCCACACCCCCGCCGGCCACACCCCCGCCGGCCACACCCCCGCCCACCCCCGACGACCCGGGGCCGACGCGCGCGCCGTGATCGCACGAGTCCACGGCCGCACCCCCCGCCGAGCGCGGCACTCGACCGCCGAGCGCGGTACTCGTTTCCCCCGCGCTCGACCGTCGGGTGCCGCGCTCGGCGAGGAGAGGAGTGCGGTCCGGACGCCTACGCTGTCCGGGTGGACGAGCCCGTGACCCTGGTGCGCCGTGGCGCGCTGGGGGCCCTCGGTGCGGCGGGTGTGGTCGCGGCCCTCGCCGGGGTCGCGTTCACGGGCAGTGCGGCGGCGGTGCTGGTCGGGGACCCGGGGCCGCTCGTGCGGTGGGGTCTGCCCGTCGTGGAGACCCTCACCGAGCTGGCCGCGTCGCTCACGATCGGCGCGCTGCTGCTCGCGGTGTGCGTGCTCCCGCGCCGCGCGACCGCCCCGACGACCACGTCCCCCCGCACCCCCACGTCCCCCCGCACCCCCACGTCCCCCCGCACCCCCACGTCCCCCCGCACCCCCACGTCCGCACGCCCGGTCGCCGACGGTGCCGCCTACCCCCGCAGCCTCGTCCTCGCGGGCGTCGCGGCGGGTGCGTGGACGGTGCTGTCGGTGGTGCACCTGGTGCTCGCGTACGCCTCGGTCGCGGGCGCGTCGCTGACGGCGCCGTCGTTCGGCGACGAGCTCGCCCTGTTCGTCACGCAGATCGACCTGGGTCGCACGCTGCTGTCGGTGACGACGGTCGCGGCCGTGGTCACGGCCCTCGCGCTGGTCGTCGCGACGCCCACGGGTGCGGCCTGGACGGGTGCGCTGTCCCTGGTCGCGCTGTGGCAGGTCGGGCAGACGGGTCACGCGGCGGGTGCCGTGAGCCACGACGTCGCGACGTCGTCGATGGTGCTGCACCTGGTCAGCGCGGCGGTGTGGATCGGCGGGCTCGCGGCGCTGGCGGTGCTGGCGGGCCGGCTCGGCCGCGACGTCGTGCCTGCGGTCGCGCGGTACTCCGTGGTCGCGGGCTGGTGCGTCGCGGGGGTCGCGATCTCGGGCGTCGTGAACGGCGTGGTGCGCCTGGGCGGGTGGGACGGCCTGTCGACGCGGTACGGCGTGCTGCTCGTCGTGAAGATCCTGCTGTTCGCCGCGCTGGCGCTGCTCGGCCTGGCCCACCGCCGCACGACCATCCCGCGCCTGGACGGTCCGCGCGGCGGGCTGCTGTTCTGGCGGGTCGTGCTCGTCGAGCTCGTCGTCATGGGTGCGGTCTCGGGGGTCGCGGTCGCGCTGGGCTCGTCGCCGCCGCCCGTGCCCGACGACGCACCCGTCGCGGACACGTCGCCCGCGTACCTGCTGACGGGTCACCCGCTACCCCCGGAGCCGACGGGCCTGCGCTGGCTCACCGAGTGGCGGTGGGACGTGCTGCTGGCGTGCGCGGCGGCCGCGGGCATCGTCGTGTACCTGCGCTGGGTGCGCCGGCTGCACCGCCGCGGCGACGCGTGGCCGTGGCTGCGGACGGTGTCGTGGGTCGTCGGCATGCTGGTGTTCGCGTGGACGACGTCCGGGGGGCCGGCCGTCTACGGGCACGTGCTGTTCAGCGCGCACATGATCCAGCACATGGTGCTCGTCATGGTGGTGCCGCTGTTCCTGGTGCTGTCGGCGCCGGTGACGCTGCTGCTGCGGGCCGTGCCGTCGCGCGCGGCGCTGCGCGAGGACGCGTCACGCGGGCCGCGCGAGTGGGTCCTGGTGCTGGTGCACAGCCACGTCGGGCGGTTCGTCGCGCACCCCGTGGTCGCGGCCGTGAACTTCGCCGGGTCGATGGTGCTGTTCTACTACTCGGGGCTGTTCGAGTGGTCGTTGCGCTCCTCGGTGGGGCACCTGGCGATGGTCGTGCACTTCACGCTCGCGGGGTACCTGTTCGTCAACGCGCTCGCGGGCATCGACCCCGGCCCCGCGCGCCCGGCGTACCCGATGCGGCTGCTGCTGCTCTTCTCGACCATGGCGTTCCACGCGTTCTTCGGGGTCGCCCTGGTGAGCGCCGAGGCGCTGCTGGTGGCGGACTGGTTCGGTCTGACGGGCCGCCCGTGGGGGGCGTCGGCGATCCGCGACCAGCAGGTCGGCGGGTCCATCGCGTGGGGCATCGGGGAGATCCCCATGCTGGCGCTGGCCATCGGCATCGCCGTGCAGTGGACGCGCGACGACGAGCGCACGGCACGTCGTCGGGACCGCCGCACGGACCGCGACGGGGACGTCGAGATGGACGAGTACAATCAGATGCTCGCGCGTATGGCGCGACGCGACGCGGCCGACGACGCTCGCTGACCGCGTCCGGGTGGGCGCACGACCGCGGAGTTCGCCTGCGCGTCGCCCACCCGTCGCCCACCCGTCACCGCCCGGGCCTGTGCCGGGTTCGTGCCGGTTGCCACGCTGGGTCCACCCCAGCCTGCCGCCGCGAGACGACGAGGACCTGCGATGACGACGACCTCTCACGACCGCCCCGGGCCCGACCGTCGCGCCCTGCTCCCCTTCCTGCCGATGGCGGGCCGCACGGCCGGCCGGCGGTCGCCCGTGACGTGCCACCTGCGGTGCGGCGACGCGTGCGCCCAGCCCGTGCCCAACACCAGCGACAACACCTACTTCCGCGACGTCGCGGACAGGGCGCTGAGCCGCCGGTCGGTGCTGGCCGGCGCGCTCGCCGCCGGGGCCGCGATCACCATCGGGCCCGACGTGCTCGGGTCCGCACCCGCGGCAGCGCACGACGGGCCGGGCCGTGGTCGGCTGCCGTTCCGTCCCATCGCCCCGGTGCCGGCCGCGACGGACGCCTTCACCGTGCCGCCCGGCTACCGCTGGTCGCCCATCGTGCGGTGGGGCGACCCGCTCTTCTCGAAGGCGGACACGTTCGACCCGGCGACGATCACGCCGGAGGTCGCCGAGCGACTGCTGGGCTACAACTGCGACTACGTCGACCTTCTCGAGGACCGGCGCGGGCGTGACGCGCTGCTCGTGGTGAACCACGAGTACACGAACGAGGGGATCATGTTCCCGCCCGCCGCGACCCCGGAGGACCTGGACCGTCAGCGGCGGGTCGCGATGGCGTCGCACGGCATGTCCGTCGTCGCGCTGCAGCGCCACAAGGCCGGACGCCCGTGGACGTACCGGGTGGGGGCGCCGCAGAACCGCCGGATCACCGCGACCACCCCGTGCACCTTCGACGGCCCCGCCGCCGGCTCGCCGCTGCTGCAGACGGTCGCGGACCCCGCCGGAACGACCCCGCTGGGCACCCTCAACAACTGCGCCGGCGGGACCACCCCGTGGGGCACGGTGCTGTCGGGCGAGGAGAACGTCAACCAGTACTTCCGCGCCGTGGGCACCAGCGCGGCGGAGCGGCGGTACGGCTTCACGGACAAGGAGACGAGCCGCGGCTGGGAGCACGTCGACCCGCGCTTCGACGCGCGCACCCCGGGGTACGAGAACGAGCCCAACCGGTTCGGCTGGATCGTCGAGGTCGACCCGTCGGACCCGACGGCGCCGCCCGTGAAGCACACGGCGATGGGGCGGTTCAAGCACGAGGGCGCGAACGTGCGCGTCGGGCGCTCGGGGCACGTCGCGGCGTACATGGGCGACGACGAGCGGTTCGACTACGTCTACAAGTTCGTCTCCCGCGACCGCTACCGCCGGGGGGACCGGCACCGCGAGCAGAACAAGGCCCTGCTGAGCGCCGGGACCCTGTACGTCGCGCGGTTCGACGGCGACTCCCCGACCGACGAGCTCACGGGCACGGGCGCGCTGCCGTCGGACGGCGCGTTCGACGGCACCGGCGTGTGGCTGCCGCTCGTCGTCGACGGCGTCAGCCAGGTCCCGGGGTTCACGACCGACGAGGTGCTGGTCAACACGCGTCTGGCCGCGGACGCCGTCGGCGCCACCAAGATGGACCGACCCGAGGACGTCGAGCCGCACCCGACGACGGGGCGCGTGTACATCGCGTGCACCAACAACACCGACCGCGGCGCGGTCGGCAAGGAGGGCGCGACGGAGCCGAACCCGCGTCACGCCAACCGCGACGGGCACGTCGTGGAGCTGACCGAGGCCGGCGACGACGTGACGGCCACGACGTTCGGCTGGAGCATCCTGCTGCTGTGCGGCGACCCGGCCACGAACACGTCGACGTACTTCGCGGGGTTCCCGCCGGAGAAGGTCTCGCCGATCTCCTGCCCGGACAACCTCGCGTTCGACTCGGCGGGGAACCTGTGGATCTCGACGGACGGGCAGCCGGGCGTCATCGGCTACTGCGACGGGCTGTTCAAGGTGCCGCTCACGGGACGCGAGCGGGGCCGGGTCCAGCAGTTCCTGGCCGTGCCGACCGGGGCCGAGACGTGCGGGCCGGTGATCCGGGACGCCGACGGCATGGTCTACGTCGCGGTGCAGCACCCGGGCGAGGACGGGTCGTGGGACGCGCAGGTGTCGTTCTTCCCCGACTACGTGGCGCCCGGTGCCCTCGACCGTGGCCGGTGGGGCGGTCCGCGCCCGAGCGTCGTGCAGGTGTGGAAGGGCTGACACGACCCGCGCGGCAGGCGACACGCCGCTGGACACCGACGCGTCACACGCAGGTCGTCGTGTCGCGCGGTCCGCGAAACATGACCACGACACGATTCACCCGTCCGTGTCACCCGACCGAGAGAGTAGATCCGCCTGTGGTCAAGAAGTCCCGTTCCGTCTCCTCCGCCACCTGCACCCTGACGTTCGCGCTGCCGTCGACCACGCTCGACGGTCCGGTCAGCGTCGTCGGGACGTTCAACGACTGGACGCCCGGCGTGCATCCGCTGCGGCGTCGTTCCAACGGCACCGTGAGCACGTCGGTCGTGGTGCCTGCGGGCTCGACCGTCCGGTTCCGCTACCTGGGCCAGCACGGCCGTTGGTTCGACGACGCCGACGCCGACGAGATCACGCCCGACGGGTCCGTCGTCCGCGCGTGAGCCCTCGCCCCCGGCCGGCAGACGGGCCGGCGGGGGCGGGTCGCGGCGGCATCGTCGCGGAGGTCACATCGGTCAAGCGGGCCCCTGCCGGGGGCCGGGCGCGGCCCGCCGCCCGGGTCGACCCCGGCCGTTCTTGGACAGCCGCCCATCAAGGTGCGGCACGGTGTTGGGGTCCCCGTGGGGCGCCCGTGCCCTGACGCGGGCGTGACCGCACCCATCCGGGTGGCGGTCGTCGATATCACGGTGCTCAGGCGCGATCGTATCGATACGATGAGGTCCTGACGCGACACGGCACCGACCACCGCGCACCAGCACCCCCAGTCCCAGCAGTGCGGAGTCACCCCGTCATGTCCAAGGTCCTCACCGTCGGCAGCCCCTGGCGCGTCATCGCGACGTTCGCCGTGCCGCTGCTCATCGGCAACGTCGTCCAGCAGCTCTACCACTTCGCCGACGCGATCGTCGTCGGCCGCGTCCTCGGCGTCGAGTCGCTCGCCGCCGTCGGTGCCACCGGCAGCCTGCTCTTCCTGCTCATCGGGTTCGCCTGGGGCACGACGTCCGGCTTCGCGATCCCGACGGCCCAGGCCTTCGGCGCGGGCGACCACGCGGCCGTCCGCCGCTCGGTCGCGACCGGCGCGCTGCTGACCGCCGTCATCACCCTCGTGCTCACTGTCGGCGCGCCGCTGCTCGCCGAGCCCGCGCTGCGCCTGCTGCGCACCCCGGAGGAGCTGCTGCCCGAGGCGACGACGTTCGCCGTCATCAGCTTCCTCGGCGCCGCGACGACGATGTTCTTCAACTTCCTGGCCTCGATCATCCGGGCCATCGGCGACTCCCGCACCCCCCTGGTGTTCCTCACCGTCAGCTGCGTGCTCAACATCGGCCTGGTCGTCACGCTCGTCGGCGTGCTCGGGACCGGCGTCGGCGGTGCCGCCCTCGCGACCGTCGCGTCGCAGGGCACGGCCGTCGCGCTGTGCCTGCTGTACGTCTGGCGGCGCGTGCCCGTGCTGCACGTGCGCCGCGAGGACTGGCGCGTGTCGCGCGCCGACCTGGCCCGCCACCTGCACCTCGGCCTGCCGATGGGGTTCCAGGCCTCGATCATCGCGATCGGGGCGCTCGCCGTGCAGGTGCGCCTCAACTCGCTCGGTGCCGACGCGGTCGCCGCCTACACCACGGCCGCCCGCGTCGACCTGCTCGCGGTCACGCTGCTCGCGTCGCTGGGGCTGGCGATGTCGATGTTCGTCGCGCAGAACCTCGGCGGCGGACGGCCCGACCGCATCCGCGCCGGCGTCGTGCAGGGCGTGTGGATGGCCGTCGGTGCCTCGGTCGTGCTCGGGGCCGTCCTGGTCGCCGCCGGCAGCCACCTCGTCGGGCTGTTCGTCGGCGAGGGCGAGCAGCGCGTGGTCGACCTGGCCGCGTACCTCCTGCTCGTCAACGGCGCGCTGTACGTGGTGCTGGGCGTGCTGATGGTGCTGCGCGGTGCGCTGCAGGGCCTGGGCCAGACGCTCGTGCCGACCGTCACGGGCCTGGTCGAGCTGGTCATGCGCGTCGGCGCGGCGATCGTGCTGGGCGCGGCCTACGGGTTCGAGGGCGTCGTGTGGGGCAACCCGCTGGCGTGGCTCGGGGCCGTCGCGCTGCTGATCCCCGCGTACCTCCGCGCGCACCGCCGCCTCGCGCTCGAGCCCGTCGCACCGCTCGCGCGCGTCGAGGCGACCCCGGAGCCCGTCGTGCTCGAGGGGCCGTCCGACGGGTCGATGGTCGTCGACGCCGTCGTGCCGCAGCCGCGTCACGGCGCGGGCGACCGCGACGAGGACCACGTCGGGCGTCACGAGCTCCGCGAGCGCGTCCCCGGCTGACCCGCCGCGGCGACCTGCGCCGACGTCGCCCGCCGCAGATCTCCCGGTCGCGCGGCGCAGGCCGTAGGGTCGCCCTCGGCGCTGTCGCACGCGCCCGGAGCAACAGGGGGCAGCATGCAGCAGGGGGCCGATCTGCGGACGCGGGTGGCGGTCGGCGCCACCTACGCCGCGCAGGGTTTCGGGTACGCGACCGTCGTGACCGCGCTGCCGGGGCTCAAGGCCCGCAGCGGCATCGACGACACGATGATCTCGGTCGTCCTGCTCATGGGCGCGGTCCTCGCGGCCGTCGGCTCGGTGGGCGCCGAGCGCCTCGCGCGCCGCTGGTCCAGCCGCGTGCCCGTCGTCGTCGGGCTGCTCGCGCAGGCGGTGGGGCTCGTCCTGGTGGCCGCCGCGACGTCCGTCCCGCCGCTGGTCGGCGCGTTCGTCGTGTTCGCGCTCGGGCTGGGCATGGTCGACGCGTCCGCCAACATGCAGGGCGTCGCGCTGCAGGACCGCATCGGCCGCTCGATCATGGCGTCGCTGTTCGCGTGCCTCACGGGTGCCGCGGTCGCCGCGGCGCTCGCCCAGTCGGGGCTCGCACGCCTGGGCACCATGCCGGGCGCGATCACGGCCCTGCTCGTCGCGGCCGTCGTCGCGGCGGGCGTCGCCCTCGCCGTCCGGTCCGCGCTCCTGCACGGCACCGCGTCCGCGCTGGCCGACGCCCCCCACGGCGTGGACGGCGCCGACGCCCCCGTGGTCAGCGCCCGCGCCGGCGTCGACGCACCCGACTCCCCGGACGTCGCCGCACCGCCCCGCCGGCCGCTGCCCCGCGCCGGCATCTGGCTGTTCGGTGCCATGGTCGCGGTCGCGTTCGTGGTCGACTCCGCCGTCAGCAGCTGGAGCACCGTCTACCTGCACGACGTGCTCGGGACGTCCGCGACCATCGCGCCGCTCGGCTACGCCGCCTACCAGGGCGCGGTGCTCGTCGCACGGCTCGCGGGCGACCCGCTCGTCCGGCGCTTCGGTCGGGCCCGCGTGGCCGCGCCCACCGTCGCCGTCGCCGCCGTCGGGCTGTTCGTCGTCGGGCTCGTGCCCAGCCCCGCCGCCGCGATCGCCGGGTTCGCGCTCGCGGGCATCGGCGCCGGGACGCTCCTGCCGCTGGCGTTCTCCGCCGCCGCGGAGCTGGCCCCCGACCGCCGCGACGACGTCGTCGCGCGCATCAACCTCTTCAACTACGCGGGTGCGCTCGTCGGCGCCGTCGTCATCGGGCTGCTGTCCGACGTCACGGGCCTCGGGCCGGCGTTCCTCGTGCCCGCCGTCCTGCTGCTGCCGGCCCTGGCGGTCGTCCCGCGGTTCGGTCGCGACCACATCCGGACGACCTGACCCGTACCCCCCCGATCCGCACCCCCGCGACCCGGACGGCTGTCCGGCAACGGGGTGGTCGCGCACCCACGGCCTCATGACGGTCGCCGTCGCGACCGATGCACCCTCGACGAGGGGAGGATCACGAGCATGCCTGCAGGAGACTCCGCAGCGCACGAGGCGAGCCGGCAGCTCGCGCTCGCCGCCGCGCACGAGAAGGCCGCCGTCGACGCCCGCGCCACGGCGTCGCGCTACGGCGTCGCGGCCGCGACCGAGCAGCGCACCGCCCGTGCCCTCGCCCCGCTCGCCGCCGCGGGCCACCACCTGCTCGCCGACCGGCAGTGGCCGGGCAGTCGACGCGCCCAGGTCGACATGGTCGTCGTCGGGCCCGGCGGCGTGTTCGTCGTCGACACCAAGGCGTGGGCCGACGTGACGATCGCGGCCGACCGGATCCACCGCGGGCAGCTGGACGTCACCGACGAGCTCATGGCGCTCGCGGACCTGGCGTACCGCACCGAGGGCGAGCTCGCCGAGGTCGGCCTCGCCCCGGGTGAGGTGCACGCGATCGCGGTCCTGGCCGGGCGCACGGGCGTGGACGAGCGCGTCGGGCCGGTGCGCGTCGTGGGGGAGCGGGACGTGCTGTCGTACATCGCCCGGCGCGGTGCGCGCCTCGGGCCGCAGCAGGTCGACACGGTCCTCGCACGCTGCCTCGAGTGGTTCCGTCAGGTCGGCGCCCCCGCACCGGTGAGCACGACCCTGCCCGAGCCCGTCCTGCCCGAGCCCCGGGGTCCCGTGCTGCTCGTCGAGGACGACCCGGACGCGCCCGCCGCGTGGGCGGCCGACGCCGTGCCCGTCCAGCGCGCGTCAGCCGAGGAGCCCGCCGCGCTGATCTCGGACGCCGAGGTGCAGCAGGTGATGCTGCAGGGCCTCATGGCCGCGCCCGTCGAGGAGTGGATGGCGTTCCTGCACCCCGCGCAGGCGCGGCTCGTGCGGCGCTCGTACAACGGGCCGGCGCGCATCCGCGGCGCCGCGGGCACCGGCAAGACCGTCGTCGGGCTGCACCGCGCGGCGTACCTGGCGCGCACCCGGCAGGGCAAGGTCCTGGTCACGACGTACATCCGCACGCTGCCCGACGTGCTGCGCCAGCAGCTCACGCGCCTCGCGCCCGACGTCGTCGGCCGCGTCGAGCTCGCCGGTGTCCACGAGACCGCCAAGCGCATCCTCGACGAGCGCGGCGTGACGTGCCGCATCGACGGCAAGCAGATCGCGTCGGCGTGGACCGCCGCGTGGGGCAAGGCCGCGGGCGGCAGCATCATCGACACCGACCTGCACGAGCAGGACTACTGGCACGACGAGGTCAGCTACGTCATCAAGGGGCGCGGCCTGACCCGCTGGGAGCAGTACGCGGACCTGCCGCGGCTCGGCCGCCGGCACCGGCTGGGCCCGCAGCAGCGGCGCGTCGTGTGGGAGCTCTACCAGGCCTACGAGGCCGAGCTGCGGGCGCGCGGCGTCCACGACTTCGCCGACCAGATCGCGATGGCGGCGGCGGAGCTGCGGCGCGAGCCCCTCGCCGAGCAGTACACCGCGGTCGTCGTCGACGAGGCGCAGGACCTCACGTGCGTGATGATCCGCATGCTGCACGCGCTCGTCGGCGACGTGCCCGACGGCCTGACGCTCGTCGGCGACGGCCAGCAGACCATCTACCCCGGCGGGTTCACGCTCGCCGAGGCGGGCGTGTCCGTCGCCGGGCGCGGCACGGTCCTCGACGTCAACTACCGCAACACCCGCGAGATCCTGCAGTTCGCGTCGATGCTCGTGCGCGACGACGAGTTCGCGGACATCGAGGGGGCGACGGCGCGCGGGGACCGTCCCGTCGCGGTGCCGCGCACGGGGTCCAAGCCCGTGTACCTGCGGTGCGCGAGCGAGGAGGACCGGCAGCGGCGCATGGTGCAGCGGGTCCACGAGGTGGTCGCCGAGGTCGGCGTCAACTTCGGTGACGTGGGCGTCCTGTCGTTGTCGCGCCGCGGCGTCGAGGACGCCACGGCGGCGCTCAAGCGCGCCGGTGTCCCGGTCGTCAACCTCGAGCGGTACGACGGCGTGCCCGTCAACCGCGTCAAGGTCGGCACCGTCAAGCGTGCGAAGGGCCTGGAGTTCAAGCAGGTGCTCGTCGTCGACCCGTACGCGTCGTGGTTCACCGAGAAGGGCGAGGGCCTCGACGACGTGCACCGCGAGCGCCGCGAGTACCGCCTGCGCGAGCTGTACGTCGCCATGACGCGCGCCCGCGACGGGCTGTGGGTCGCGTCGATCTGACGGGCGGGAGGACCCGCGCCGGCGGGACGACCTGCCGGTAGGTTCGCGGTGTGAGCACCCCTGCCGCCCCCGTGCCCGGACCTGCGCCAGTGCCTGCCCCTGCGCCCGGAGCCGCGCCCGTGCCACCGCGCCGCACGTCGCTCGTCGGGCCGGTCGTCCTGACCGTCCTCGGGGTGCTGCTGCTCGTCGGTGCGGTGATCGCGGCGGTGGCGACGGCCGGCGGGTTCGTCGGCGCGGTGCGCAGCGACGTCCTGCGGGCCGACGGCGGCCCGGGCCCGGCCGTGCTGGCGTGGGCGGACGCACCGGGGTCGACCCGCGTCGAGCTCACGGCCGGTGAGCGGTACGCCGTGTACCTCGTCGTGCCGCGCGACTCCCTGGGTGACGACGAGCGACCCGACCTGGCCGAGGACGTGCTGCTGCTGACGCCGTCGGGCGCGGTGCTCGAGGCCGACGACGCACCGGGCGTGAACATGACGTCCGGTGTGCAGGACCACGTCGCCGCGACGGTCGGCGCGTTCCAGGCACCTGAGACGGGGACGTACGAGGTGGCGGTGCCGGACGCGGGCGTGCCGGGCGCGTGGGTCGCCCTCGCCCCGGACAAGCCGTTCGCGCCGTTCTTCGGCGCGGTCTGGGGCACCGTGATGGGGGTGTTCGTCACGCTGGGGCTGGCGGCCGTGGGGTTCGGGGTGCTCGTCGGCGGCGTCGTGTGGTGGGTGCTGCGGGCGCGGGCGCGTCGGGTGGCGTGATCGCGGCGACGCACGCTGCGCACCGATGGGCCGTACTGATTGTCGTCTTCGGGGCTCCCGCTTAGGGTGCTAAATCGGTGTAGCAACGCCGCTGCACCGGATCAGCACTGTCGAAGGAGACACGCATGTGGAGATCCCTACCCAGGGACGCCGCGCAGTCCCGACGCCCTCGGGGCGTCGCGACGACCGCGGTCACCACCCTCGCCGCCATGGTCGCGGCGACCGTCCTGGCCGCGGCACCCGCCGCCGCGGCGCCCGCGCCTGAGGGGATCGTCTCGGTCACGCCCGTGACCGCGATCTACCTCTCCGGCCAGAAGGTCGCGGCCGTCGCCGTCGAGTACGGCGACGTCGTCGACGCCGCCGACGTCGCCCCGGACGCGTACGTGGTGGAGGACAGCACCTACAACTTCCGGTTCAGCGCCGGGCTCGAGGAGCTCGACGTCCTCGCGGAGCGCACGATCACCCGGGCGTACACCAACGACTCCGTCGCGCTGCTGGGCGCCGGCGAGTCCGCCCCCGGCCGCTTCGTCATCCTCGAGCTGGACCCGGCCGACGCGGGCGGCAACACCGTCATCCGCTCGACGTGCCCGGACCTGTGCTTCGAGAAGATCAACACCGACCTGCGGACCCAGGTCAGTCAGCTGGGCGACGTCCACGCCACCGACGGGAGCCTGCTCGCGCCGCCGACGGACGCGCCCGTGCGTGTCACCGATCCCGCCGTGAACGTCGTCGCGGACGACTTCGTCTCCGAGGTCTTCGACTTCGAGGGGCACGCGCTGCCCTACTCCTACCAGCTTCCCGCGGACTACGACCCGTCGCGCCGCTACCCGCTGGTGGTCGCGCTGCACGGCTACGGCTCCGGCTACGACGGCGAGAACCCCGGGGTCAACGTCGCCGTCGACATCATGGTGCCCGCGTGGAACGACTCCGCGTGGACCGGGGTCGACCAGGACGTGATCGTCCTCGCCCCGCAGAACGAGCGCGTCGGCAACCCTCTCGAGGCGAACGCCATGGCCGCCCTCGTCGCGTCGTTCGTCGCGGACCACGCGGTCGACACCGACCGCGTGTACGCGGCCACGTTCTCGTGGGGCTCGACGCTCGCCTGGGCCGCGATGGCCGCGGACCCGGACCTGTTCGACGCCGCGCTCGTCGTCTCCGGCTTCCCGATCAGCGACGAGCAGGCGCAGGCGATCGCCCAGCAGCCCGTCCCGGTGCTCCTCACGCACGCCACCAGCGACCCGGTGCTCCCGGCCGCCTTCTCCAGCACGAGCCGCGACGTCCTGCGGGCGGCGTACGTCGCCGCCGGCATGGACGAGGCCCAGGCCGCGGACACGGTGCGGCACATCGAGTACGGCGACGACGCGTTCGTCATCCCGGACTACCGCGCCGCGACCGCACCGACCTACTCCGACCAGGGCATCCTGCAGTGGGTGCTCGCGCAGCGGCGGGCCGCGGCGCCCGGTGCGGTGCTCGGCGTCACCCCGGTGACCGAGGTCGGCTCCTTCGGCCAGCAGGTCACGAAGGTCGTCGTGGAGTACGCCTCCGAGGTCGACGCCGCCGCGCTGACGGCCGCCGACTTCCGCGTCGAGGACTCCGGGTACAACTTCCGGTTCGACGGCATCGAGACGCTCCCCGACCTCGTCGACCGCGCCGTCGCGTCGGTCTGGACGACCGACGACCCCGCCCGGCTGCTCACCGAGGAGCGTCCCGAGGCACCGGGACGGTTCGTCGTCCTGGACCTCGAGGACTCCCCCGAGGGCGGCTGGACCGTCATCGTCTCGCTGTGCCCGACCTTCCTGTGCTCGGTCCGCGTCAACCCGGACCAGCTCACCCAGGTCACCCAGCTCGGCGACGTGCGCGACGCCGACGGCACCCTGGTCGCCGCGGGCGACCCGGAGCAGGCGTACCGGATCACCGCGGACCCGATCGACCGCGAGGTCGACCAGTTCGAGCTGGAGACGTACGCGTCCACCACGGGCCCGCTCGAGTACGCCTACCGGCTGCCCGACGGCTACGACCCGGCACGGGCGTACCCGCTCGTGATCGCGCTGCCCGGCCACGGCATGGGGTACGACGGCCAGAACCGCGGCGTGCAGCTCGCCTCCGACATGCTCACCACCGCCTGGTTCCAGGAGTCGTGGACGGGCACCGACGAGGACGTCATCGTCCTGGCCCCGCAGAACGTGCGGACGGGCAAGGAGCTCGAGGGCGCGCAGACGCTCGAGCTCGTCGAGGCGTTCCTCGAGCGGTTCGCCGTCGACGAGGACCGCGTCTACGCGACGTCGGTGTCCTACGGCTCGCAGCTGATGTGGGAGATGTTCTCCGAGCGGCCCGACCTGTTCGCGGGTGGCCTGCTCACGGGCGGGTTCCCCGGCGACGAGGACGAGTTCGCGCGCATCGCGGCGGGCGAGGTGCCGCTGTGGATCACGCACGGCACGAACGACCACCTGCTGCCGGTCGCCGAGGCCCGGGCGTCGTACGAGGCGCTCGTCGCCGCGTACACCGACCGTGGCCTCTCCCCGGAGCGCATCGCCGAGCTGGTGCTGTGGACCGAGTACGGGGACGACGCGTTCTCGCTGCCCGACCACCACCTCGCGTCCGCGCCGACGTACGAGGACCCGGCGACGCTGCAGTGGCTGCTCGCCCAGGTCCGGGACGCCGACGTCGACGACCCGGACGGGCCGGGCGACCCGGAGGTCCCGGGCGGGACCGACGGGAACGAGGGCGGCGGCGGCTCGGGCGTCGGCGCGAGCCCGGCCGGCGGCACCCCGTCGGCCGCGGGCGGCCAGCTGGCCGTGACCGGGCCGGGGCAGCTCGTGCTCCTGCTCGCCCTCGCGCTCGGCGTCATGGCCACGGGGACGTTCCTCGTGCGACAGCGTCTGCGCGGCACCCGGGGCGGGTGACCCCACGCCGGGCCGCCCTCGTCCTCGCGACGGGGGCGGTCCGGTGCGCCGTCAGGAAGGTCCCGCCGTCAGGACGGTCCCGCCGTCAGGCCGGGGTGACGGAGCCGCGCGACCACAGCGGCAGGGGCAGGCGGTGCACCGCCCCGGCGCCGTCGGCAGCGCCTTGCGCGTCACCGTCCGCACCGCGCGTGACCTGCCCGATGAGCAGCTCCACGGCGCGCCGGCCGAGGGCCTCGTGCGGGATCGCGAAGGACGACACGCCGGGCCGCAGCCACCCGGCCATCTCGTAGTTGTCGAACGACACGACGGACACGTCGTCGGGGATGCGCAGGCCCGCCTCCTGCAGCGCCTGGTAGGTGCCGAACGCGAGGCGGTCGTTGAAGCAGATGACGGCGCGCGGGCGCGGGTGCTGCTCGAGCAGGTCGTGCGTGGCGGCCCAGCCCTGCGGCGGCACCCAGTCGTCGCACAGGTGCCCCGACGCGGGCTCGAGGCCGGCGGCGTGCAGGACCTCGAGGATGCCGGTGAGGCGCTCGTGGCCGGCGACGGTGTCGGGCGGCACGTCGTCGGGGCCAGGGCCGGCGCCGACGAGGTGGAGGTCGCGGTGCCCGGCGTCGAGCAGCAGGCGTGCGGCGGCACGGCCGGCCTCGACCTCGTCGGGGACGACGGCCGGCGCGCGCGTCGGACCGCTGGGCAGGGTGTTGAGCAGCACGGTGGGCAGGCGCTCGAGGGCGGCGGGCACGGCGCGGGTGCGCGTGAACATCGAGGTGAGCATGATCCCGTCGACGCGGCGGTCCAGCATGGCGTCGATGAGGGCGCTCTCGATGGCGGGGTCGCCCTCGGTCTCGCCGATGAACAGCATGTAGCCGTGGTCGCGGGCGGCCTCGATGGCGCCCTTGATCATGTCGCCGGCCATCTGGCCGGTCGCGACGGTGTCGGAGACGAGGCCGAGCGTGCGGGTGGTGCCCTTGCGCAGCCCGACGGACACGATGTTCGGGCGGTAGCCGAGGTCGGCGGAGGCGTCGCGGACGCGCTCCTGCACGGCCGGTGAGATGCGCAGCTCCGAGCCCCGCCCGGACAGCACGAGCGAGGCCGTCGTGGACGACACCCCGGCGGTGCGGGCGACGTCGGCGAGCGTCACGCGTCGGGTCACGTCGGTCCTTTCGTCGCAGCGATCCTAGAGGTGGCGTCAGGGCGCCCGGCGCCGGTCGCGCTCCCATCCGGACGACTGTCCGACTTCTCCCGGGTCGCCGCGGCGGCGTCATCGATCCGTGACCTGCCACCGCTTGACACGCCTGCGGAACAGTGGCGAGCATGGCAGCGCTAAGACGATTTAGCAACGGTCACCGGAGCCCCCCCGGAGGCCGACCCGATGAAGGGAGACACCGGTGTCTCGATCGACTGGAAGGTCACGGAACGCGGCCGCAGCCTCGTCCGTTTTCCTGGCAAGCATCCTCGCCCTGACGGCGTGCAGCGCACCCGGCGGCGGCACCACCGACGACCAGGCCACCGCCGACGGTGACACGGTCGCCGCCGACGGCGACTGGACCTGCGGTACCGACGACGTCACGCTCGACGCGTACATCGAGACCGGGTTCCCGCTCTCCGCCGCGCTCTTCGACGAGTTCGAGGCCCAGTACCCGAACGTGACGTTCGACGTCCGCGAGGACCAGTTCGCGGTCATCACCCAGAACGCCCCCCGCGTCCTGGCCGACGACCCGCCCGACCTCATGCGTCTGCCGCAGGTGTCCGACCTGGCCGCCGACGGCCTGCTCTACAACCTCGACGAGGCCGCCACGGCGCTCGGCTGGGACGAGTGGCCCGCGTCGCAGCTCCAGCAGATGCGCGTCGACGACGAGGGACGCCGCGGCGACGGCCCCCTGTACGCCCAGGGTCTGAACTACTCGATGACCGGCGTGTTCTACAACAAGGAGCTCGCCGCCCAGATCGGCATGACCGAGGCGCCGGCGACGCTCGCCGAGCTCGACGGCTTCATGCAGGCGGCCAAGGACGCCGGCATCACGCCGTCGACGCAGTTCAACGGTGGCGCCACCGGCGGCCTCGCGTTCCCGCTGCAGGCGCTCATGGCCTCCTACGGCGACGTGTCGGCGATCAACGACTGGACCTTCCAGCAGCCCGGCTCGACGATCGACACCGAGAGCAACGTCGAGGCCGCCGCGCACCTGCAGAAGTGGATCGAGGCCGGCTACTTCGCCGAGGACATCAACTCCCTCGACTACTCGATGATGATGGGCCGCTTCATCGACGGCGAGAGCCTGTTCATCTTCAACGGCGACTGGGAGTCGGGGAACCTCGACACCCAGATGCCCGGCAACGTCGGGTTCTTCCTCATGCCCCCGCTCGAGGAGGGCGGCACCGTCGGCGCGATGTCGGCGCCGCTGACGTACGGCATCTCCGCCAAGGCCGAGAACCCCGAGTGTGCGGCGTTCTTCCTCGACTGGATCGCCACGAACGACGAGGCCCGCACCATCGCCGTCGAGATCGGCGGCTCGCACCCGATGGGCCCGTCGGACGCCTTCATGCCCGAGGTCGACGCGGACTCCGTGACCGCCCAGACCCTCGCGGCCGGCGCCACGATCGCCGAGGACAACGGTTCGATGGAGTTCATCGCCAACGCGACCGGTGCGATCTACGCCACCAGCTGGACCCCCAACCTGCAGAGGCTCGTCGCCGGTGAGATCGACGCCGCGGCCCTGCTCGCCTCGGTCCAGGCCGACTACGAGTCCGAGATCGGCAGCTGATGGCCACCTCGCGGACGACCGGTACCAGCGGCGTCCGCGAGGCCGTGGGGATCACCCCGCACAGCCACGAGGCCAGGCGCCGCGCCCTGCGGGCGCGGCGCCTGCGCCGAGGCTGGGTGGCCCTCGGCCTCGTGGTCCCGGCCGCGGTGGCCTACGCACTGTTCGTGCTGCAGCCCTTGGCGCTCACCATCCAGTACTCGTTCTACGAGTGGAACGGCGTCACCGAGTCCACCTGGGTGGGGCTCGAGAACTACTCCCGCCTGCTGAGCGACTCCCGGATGCTCGGGTCGATCGGCAACGCCCTGCAGCTGATCATCTACTTCAGCTTCGTCCCCGTGATCCTGGGGCTGCTCGCCGCGGCCGTCATCCGCAAGTTCGCGACCAGCCGGCTCGCGCTGGTGTCCCGGACCGTCCTGTTCCTGCCGCAGGTGATCCCGCTCGTGGCCGCCGGCATCATGTGGACCTGGCTGCTGGCCACCGACGGCCTGATCAACGAGGTCATGCGAGCCCTCGGCCTCGGCGGCCTCACGCGGGCCTGGCTCGGTGACACGAACACCGCACTGCCCGCCGTCGGCGTCATCGGCGCGTGGGTCGCGCTCGGCCTGTGCCTGATCCTGCTCCTGGCCGGCATGTCCAAGATCGACCCCGCGCTGTACGAGGCGGCCCGCATCGACGGCGCCGGCGCCGTGCGCGAGTTCTTCTCGATCACGCTCCCGGGCGTCCGTCAGGAGGTCGGCGTCGCCGTCACCGTCACGGTGATCTCCGCGCTGGCGGCCTTCGACATCGTCTACATCTCCACGCAGGGCGGGCCCGCCAACTCCACGATGGTGCCCGGCCTGGAGATCTACTACCTCGGCTTCTTCAGCCGCGAGGTCGGTCAGGCCTCCGCGCTCGCCGTCGTCTTCATGGCGCTGGTGCTCGCGGTCGTCCTGCCGATCCAGCGCTTCACCCGGGAGGACGCCCGATGATCGTGTCGCGCCGCGAGACGTGGGTGGGCCGCGTCCTGCTCGTCGTCCTCATGCTGGTGACGGTCGTGCCGTTCGTCAGCCTCTTCGTCACCGCCCTGCACGAGCCCGGGACGTACCCGTCGGGCCTCGCCTGGCCCGAGACGCCGTACTGGTCGAACTTCGTCGACGCCTTCCGGGTCGCCGACATGGGCGCGCTGCTGTGGTCGAGCGTCCTCATCGAGATCGGCGTCGTCCCGGTCGCCCTGCTCATCGCGACCCTCGCCGGGTTCGCACTGGGCCACCTGCGCCCCCCGGGGCACCGCGTCATCTTCCTGACGTTCCTGCTCGGGCTCACGCTGCCGTTCCAGGCCGTCATCGTCCCGCTGTACTACCAGATGCGTGACATGGGCCTGCTGAACACCCGGTGGGCGATCATCCTGCCGCTCATCGGCCTGTACATGCCGTTCGCGGTCATGTGGATGCGCGCGCACTTCGTCAACATGCCGGAGGACCTGTCCGAGGCCGCGCGCATCGACGGTGCCGGCACGTGGAAGCTGTTCACGCGGATCCACCTGCCGCTGTCGAAGCCGGCGCTGTCCTCGCTCGGGATCCTCATGTTCCTGTGGACGTGGAACCAGTTCCTGCTCGCCGTGGTGCTGGTGTCCGACCCGACCAAGCGCACCATGGCCGGTGCCCTCGGGGCGTTCCAGGGTCAGTGGGGCACCAACGTCCCGCTGCTGTGCGCCGGGTCCCTGCTCATCCTCACGCCGACGCTCATCGTGTTCCTCGCGTTCCAGCGCCAGTTCGTCACCGCTCTCATGCAGGGGGCGTTGAAGGGATGAGCGGCGAGGGGACCACCCGGCCACCGTTCGACCCGGCGGTCGCGTCCGCCCTGGCGGACCGGCCCGGGGACGTCGTCACGACCCTCGCCCCCGACGAGATCGCCGCGCTGCGCGCCCGTGCGCAGCCGCCGGACCTCGACGACGTCGCCGTGCTCGCCCGCCGCACCCTGACGTGGCACCACGCGCCCGGGCCGGACGGCGAGGTCCGCGTGGCGCTGCTGCGGCCCGCGTCCGACGGTCCCGTGCCCGTGCTGCTGCACCTGCACGGCGGCGGGCTCGTCGCCGGGACCGTCTCCGACGACGTCGCCGCGACCGCCGCGACCGGTCCCGGGTGGGCGGTCGCGTCCGTCGACTACCGGCTCGCGCCCGAGCACCCCTACCCGGCGGCCGTCGAGGACGCGTACGCGGCCCTCGTGTGGCTCGTCGGGCAGGCCGACTCGCTCGGGCTGGACGCCGCGCGCGTCGTCGTGACCGGCGTCAGCGCCGGTGCCGGGGTCGCGGCGGCGCTCGCGCTGCTCGCCCGCGACCGCGGCGGGCCGACGCTCGCGGGTCAGCTGCTGGTGTGCCCCATGCTCGACGACCGCAACGACAGCGCGTCCGGTGAGCAGATGGCCGGCGTCGGGTCGTGGGACCGCACCGCCAACGCGACCGGCTGGGCCGCGTACCTCGGCGACGCCGCCGGCGGACCGAGCACCCCGGCGTACGCGTCGGCGGCCCGCGCCGCGCAGCTCGACGGCCTGCCGCCCGCGTACGTCGACGTCGGCTCCGCCGAGACGTTCCGCGACGAGTGCGTGCGCTACGCCGCGCGGATCTGGACCGACGGCGGCGACGCCGAGCTGCACGTGTGGCCCGGCGGCTGCCACGGGTTCGACGGGCTCGTCCCCGACGCACCCGTGTCGCGCGACGCCCGCACGGCCCGCGCCCGCTGGCTCGCGCGCCTGCTCGCCCGGACCTACGCCCCCACCCCGACCGGACACCGGTCGCCGACGACGACGGAGCCCGACGCGTGACCCACCACGGCCCGCAGCTCATCACCTACGCCGACCGCCTCGCCGGCGACCTGCCCGGCCTGCGCGCGCTGCTCGACGGGGCGCTCGCGGGTGCGTTCACCGGCGTGCACGTGCTGCCGTTCTACCCGCCGTACGACGGCGCCGACGCGGGCTTCGACCCGCGCGACCACACGCAGGTCGACCCGCGCCTGGGCACCTGGGACGACGTCCGGGGCCTCGCCGAGGGCCGCACCGTCATGGCCGACGTCATCGTCAACCACGTCTCCGCGGACTCCGAGCGCTTCCGCGACGTGCGCGAGCGCGGCGACGCGTCCCCGCACGCGCCCATGTTCCTCACGCTCGGGTCCGTGTTCCCCGACGGCGCGACCGAGGAGGACCTGGCGCGGGTCTACCGCCCGCGCCCCGGCCTGCCGTTCACGGTCATGACGCTCGGCGGGCGACGACGCGTGGTGTGGACGACGTTCACGCCCGACCAGGTCGACCTCGACCTGCGCACGCCGCAGGCCTGGGACTACCTGACGTCCGTCGTCGACGCGCTGACCGCCGGCGGCGTCACGGTGCTGCGGCTCGACGCCGTCGGGTACACCGGCAAGGAGGCCGGCACGGACTGCTTCATGACGCCCGCGACCGACGCGTACACCGAGCGGATCGTCGAGCAGGCGCACGCCCGCGGCGCGCAGGTGCTCGTCGAGGTGCACGGGCACCACACCCAGCAGATCGAGATCGCCCGCAAGGTCGACCTCGTCTACGACTTCGCGCTGCCGCCGCTGGTGCTGCACGCCCTGACCGCGCACGACCTCGACCCGCTCGCCGGGTGGCTGGCCATCCGGCCCGGCAACGCGGTGACCGTCCTGGACACGCACGACGGCATCGGCATCGTCGACGTCGGCCCCTCCGACCTGCGCCCCGGCGAGCCCGGCCTGCTCGCTCCCGAGAAGATCGACGCGCTCGTCGAGCACATCCACGCGAACTCCGGCGGCACGTCGCGGCAGGCCACGGGCGCGGCCGCGTCGAACCTCGACCTGTACCAGGTCAACTGCACGTTCTACGACGCCCTCGCACGCGACGACCGCCGCTACCTCCTGGCACGGCTGATGCAGCTGTTCGTCCCCGGGATCCCGCAGGTCTACTACGTGGGCCTGCTCGCCGGGTCCAACGACATGGACCTGCTCGCGGCCACCGGCGTCGGCCGGGACGTCAACCGTCACCACTTTACGCCGGACGAGGTCGCCGACGCGCTCACGCGTCCCGCGGTGCGCGGCCAGCTCGCCGCGCTGCGGCTGCGGTCGTCGCACCCGGCGTTCGACGGGGAGTTCGAGTGGGACGTCGACGGCACGCGTGGCTGCTTCGCGTGGGTCTCCGGCGAGGCGCGCGCGACCCTGACGTTCGACGTGTCCGACGGCACCTTCCAGGTCCACGCGACGGGCCCGGAAGGCGAGCAGCCGTTCCTCACCGACACGGACACCGCCACCGCCACCCCCGCCTGACCCGGGCCTCGTCGGTCTCGCGAGACCGAGCTTTCCGGGACCGGTGAGCCCGGATCTGTCGGTCTCGCGAGACCGGGCTTCGGTGCAGCATCACGCGACGTGGGTGCCGCGGCCCGGACGGCGTCGCTAGGCTCGCGAGCGGGGGCCTTCGGGTGACGGGGGAGGCCGGAGATGACCGCGACCGACGGGACGCCAGTCGACGGCAAGCCGGTCGACGGGAAGGCGCGGGAGCGGCGGGCGATCGTCGAGTCGATCGTCGGTGCGGGTGTCATCGGGACCGGGGCGCTCGTCGGGGGCGTGCTCGTGCAGTCCCGCGTGCTGATCTTCGACGGCGCGTTCGTCGTGCTGGGGATCGTGCTGTCCGCGATGTCGTTGGTGGCGTCGCGCGCCGCGGCCGCCGCGCCGAGCGCCCGCTTCCCGTTCGGCAAGCAGGCGGTGACGCCGCTGGCCATCGCGGTGCAGGGTGCCGCGCTGCTCGGCACGCTCGTGTACGCGGCGGCCGACGCGGTGATCGTCATCGTCGCCGGGGGCGCCGACGTGGCCGCGGGTGTCGTCGTCGCGTACGGGCTGGCGTCGTTGGTCGCGTCGCTGCTCATCGAGCGGCGGGTGCGTCGGCTCGCGCCGGACTCGGACCTGGTGGCCGCCGAGGCCGCGCAGTGGCGCGCCGGCGCGGTCCTCAGCCTCGTGTACGCGGCCGGCGCGGGGGTGGCGTTGCTGCTGTCGGCGCTGCGGTGGGACGACGTCGTCCGCTACCTCGACCCCGGCCTGGTGCTGCTCGCGTGCCTGGCCCTGCTGCCCGTGCCGCTGCGCCTGCTGCGGGCCGCGGCCCTCGAGCTGCTGGAGGCCGCACCCCCCGCGCACGTCGCGCAGGCGCTCGCCGACGCGGTCGCGCACGTCCGCGCAGAGCACGGCCTGGGGGAGCCGCTCGTGCGGGCCACCAAGCTGGGCGAGCGGCTGTACGTCGAGGTCGACTTCGTCGTCGAGCCCGGCACGTGGGACGTCAGCGGCGAGGACCGCGTGCGGCGGGCTGTGCTCGACCGCCTCGAGCCCCTGGGGTACGAGCTGTGGGCGAACGTCGAGCTGACGACGGACCCGCGGCTGGCGCAGTAGCGGCGCCGACCCGGTGCGGCAGGATGCCGGGATGGACCCCCACGCCCCCGGCCTCGCCGACGTCATCCGGTACGTCCCCTCGGACCCCGCGGCACCCCGTGCGGTCCTCACGTTCGACGACGGGCCGAACCCGCCCGACACCCTCACTCTCCTCGACCTGCTGGCACGCGAGGGGGTGCCCGCGGTGTTCTGCCTGGTCGGGGAGCAGGTCGAGGCGCACCCGGACGTCGTGCGGCGCATCGTCGCCGACGGGCACGTGCTGGCGAACCACTCGTACCGGCACGACGACCTCGAGGACTGGGAGCCCGACGCCGTCCGCGCGGACCTGCAGCGCACGCTCGACGCGATCCACGCGGTCGTCCCCGACGCGCCCGTGCCGTTCTTCCGGGCGCCGTACGGCCACTGGGGGCGGACGATCCCCGTCGCCGCGGATCTGGGGATGCAGGCCCTGGACATGCAGCTCGTCGTCGGGGACTGGGACCCGCCGGGCGTCGACGAGCTGGTCCGGCGCCTCGGTGGCGTGGAGCCGGGGGGCGTGATCCTGCTGCACGACGGCGGCGGGGACCGTAGCCAGACGGTCGAGGCGGTCGCACGGGTCATACCGACGATGCGCGCCGCGGGGTGGACGTTCTCGGTGCCGCTCGCCGCCGTCGACGACCGGACCGGTGGGGCAGACCCCGACACGCTCTGACGGCGACGGGCCCCCGCGCTGTCGCGGGAGCCCGTCGCCGTCGCGCCGGTCGGGTGCTGCGCCGGTCAGGCGTCGCGCCGCCTGCGGCCGGCGAACGCGAGGGCGAGACCGCCGGCGGCCAGCAGCGACGTCGCGAGCACCACGCCCGCGGCGACGGACCCGCCGGTGACGGCGAGCGCCGCGCTGCGGGGAGCGGGCGACGCCGGTGCCGCGACCGGCGCGGCCTCGACGAGGACGCCCGAGGCGATGCTCACGAGCGTGCCGTCGGCGGCCGTCCCGTTGAGCTGCAGCGTGTGCTGCCCCGCCGGCACCCCGGTGGGCAGCGCGAACCGCGCCGCGAAGGTGCCGTCGGACCCGACGTGCGCCGTCCCGAGGAGCACGGGCGTCGAGAACAGCCACAGGTCGACCAGCTCCCCGGGCGCGAACCC
Organism: Cellulomonas sp. S1-8; assembly: GCF_026184235.1. NCBI lineage: Bacteria > Bacillati > Actinomycetota > Actinomycetes > Micrococcales > Cellulomonadaceae > Cellulomonas > Cellulomonas sp. S1-8. Next base: position 4,204,239 of record NZ_CP110806.1, on the reverse strand, counting down.
GGAGCCCGTGACCGTCACCGAGCCGTCGGGCGTGACGACGAGCCGGCCGTCGGCCCCGGCGGGCCGGCCGGAGGCGTCGAGCCCGGTCAGCGTCACGCGGACGCTGCCCGCGGTGACGGTGCGCGTGCCGGCGTCGGTCGTCACCGTGCTCGGCACGCGAGCGCCGTCGACCCAGGCCTCGGCCTGGTCGGGCGCCGGTGCGGGCAGGG